>NZ_JBCECK010000062.1:3608-30233 GCF_039207105.1 Mucilaginibacter sp. | reverse complement strand
TAAATATTACTGAAAAAACCGGAAACCTTGTTGCCATAAAAGGTGTTACTGATAAAGAAGATTTGATGATCATCAACAAATCGGGCATTATTATACGCATAGCTGTTAGCGAACTCAGAACAATGGGGCGTGCTACACAGGGTGTAAGGTTAATTACACTTAAAAATAATGACGAGATTGCTTCAGTTGCTAAAATTGAGCATGACGAAGATGAGGACAAGGAATCTGAAGAAAATGCTGAAGGCGGAGCTACAGATGATACTGAAGCAACCAACAACAGCGAAGAATCAACCACCGACGAACCAACTGAGTAAATATATGCAGTGCCGTAAATTTTTTTTATCGGTTTTAATACCATTTATGACTACAACCTTTGCCTTTGGCCAAAGCGAGGCTTTAAAGGTTGTAGTTAATAACCTGGCTTTTTATAAGCAGAAAAATGATCTTAAGTATTTGGCAGCCGCTAAAAAATCGGCAGATAGCTTAATCATTACCAAATCTGATACTGCCGATGTAGAAAAAAACACTTATCGTGCTCTGGTTAACTCCAGTATTTTATATATCGATTCGTTGAACAAACTGGCACAACCGGCAACTTTACTAACCGAAACTTCGGCTTTGGTTGACAGGATATCGGGTTATAAAAAAGCTTATAACTTTCAGGCAGAGATTGATTATTCAAAACGGTGTTTGGCAAATGTTTACATTCGTAAAGGCTTTGAGTTTGTGAATAATTCCGATTTCACCAATGCTACCAAATCATTTAAAAATGCCCGTAAGTATGCACCTAATTTTAAGCAGGTTGACGATTATATCGCATACTCCAACAACAAGGCAGGTAATTTAGTTGACGCTGCTAAATACTATAGTAATTTATTGGCGGTGGATAGTACAAAGGCCGAATATATTGAAACAGCCTCAAGCATTTATAAATCATTAGGAGATACTTCCAAGGCCCTGCAGATACTTCAAAAAGGAAGAAAACTTTTGCCGACAGACAGATTCTTACTGCTTGATGAAGCCAGCATCTATAATAATCAAAAAAACTATAAAGCTTTAGAGCCATTAATAGGCCCTTTACTTGATATTAACGCAAATAACGCCGATATTGCATTTGTAGCCGCAAACTGCTACGATCATCTGAACAAATATGATAAAGCTGAATCGCTTTATTTGCGTACTATAGAATTAAACGGGTCTGCTTATGATCCGGTTTTTAACCTGGGTTTGCTTTATTTAAAACAAAGCGCGGCAGCGCAGGGGAGTGCGGTTAATGAAAATATTGACCGTGCCGCCCAATGGCTCGAAAAGGCATATGAAATATCGCCCAATAATGTACAGGGCCTAAAAGCGTTGCAGCTGGTTTATGATAAAACCGGCAATAAGGATCAATTAGATAGAGTAAATAACAAACTAAAACAGATAACAAACTAAAACTATGAAAATCAAATTTTTGATGACTGGCCTTTTAGGCTTAGTTTCAGCAACCACGTTTGCGCAAAAAGGCGAATTAAGTACCGCTAAGAGTGAGTATGACAACTACGAGGGATTAAGAGGGTCAAAAGCTACCATCTCGGTTGCTGTTAAAAGCCTTGGCACTGCAAAAACCTCTATCGATAAAGCTGCTGCTAACGAAAAAACGGCCGCGTTGCCTCAAACTTTTGCATTAAAAGGAGCAATTTACGCAGCCCTTGCGGTTCAGGATACCGTAACGGCGACATCTATGCCGTTGTTTACTACTGCTGATGAATCCTTAAAAAAAGCTAAGGAACTGGATACCAAAGGTGAAAACAAGCAAGTTATTGACAATGCATATTTAAACCTGGCTCAATACCAATTAACCAAAGGTGTTGCCGAGTATTCATCTGGTAAATATGATCAGGCTTACCAATCATTTGATTACTACCGTACCGTTTTGCCTGAAGATACGAATGCTATTTACTACACCGGTTTAGCGGCAGCAAATGCCAAAAACTATCCGGCAGCCATCACCAATTATAATAAATTGGTTACTACCAAGTACTCAAAAGGTGCAAGCATTTATATGGATCTTTCTTCGTTATATTTAGCTGGAAAAGATACAACCAATGCGCTTAAATCAGTTACAGACGGTATTGCAAAATATCCTGCAAACTCAGATCTGCGTAAAAGGGAAATAGAGATCAGCCTTCAAACAGGAAAAGAAAAAGAAGTTGCACAAAAAATTCAAACTGCAATAGCTGCTGATCCTAAAAATAAAACATTGTATTATTATGCAGGTTTAACTTACTCACAAACAGCAGAATCTATCATCAAAGAGCAGTCAAAAGCTAAAGATGCTGCAACTAAAAATACATTACAGCAACAAAAAGTTGACAGCTATAACAAAGCTGCCGAAATGTATAAAAAAGCTTTAGAAATTGATCCTAACTATTTTGAAGCAAATTTAAATTTAGGCTATGTAACGCTTAACCCGGCAATTGATGCTTATAATGCAGCTAATAAATTACCTGCAAACAAACAAAAAGAATATGATGCAGCTATAGCAAAAGCAAATGCGCAATTTGATTTAGCTAAACCATATTTGTTAAAAGCTGTTGAATTGAATCCAAAATCAATTGACGCATTAACAAACTTAAGAACCTATTATTTAGGTAAAAAAGACACCGCAAATGCTGATGCAACCAAGAAAAAATTGGATGCATTAAATGGCGCACAATAATAATGTAGGAGAGGCTTTTTAAAGAAAGCCTCTCTTTTTAAATATATTACTTAACATAATGTTAATTATGTGATATTTTTTGAGCGTTGGTTTTTAAAAATCAAATTCTTGACTTCGTCCAAAAGTGTTGACTCAATTAAGAGAAATAAAACCATAAATAGTTTGGTTAAAGTAAGGGCATTAGGTTATTGATTAATATTTAAAGCTTAATTTGAAAGTTAAATATTTAAATAATTTATATTCAACAACCGTAAGCTCAGACGTAAAATTGAATATCAATATGCTTCACTTACATCATTAAACCGTAGCGATACCCAAACAATAGGCCTTACTTTTACTTATAAGTTTGGCACATCAACGTCGGCAAGGCAACAACATAACAGTATTGAAACAGAAGCCGGCAGGGCCGGTATAAATTAAAACTCTATGAATAACCGTATTTGCTTAAATCTTATTTTTTTACTGTTAATAATCCAGGCAAATGCACAAACCCTGGCTCCTAAACGGGAATTTCGTGGTGTATGGATTGCTACTGTTGAGAATATTGACTGGCCCCGCAAACCAGCAGAGAGCCCGGATCAACAACAACAAGAGCTTACAGTTATTCTCAATGCGCACCAGGCAGCGGGCATTAACGCGGTTATGCTTCAGGTTAGGCCGGTAGCCGATGCTTTTTATGCCAAAGGCCGCGAACCCTGGTCAAAGTATCTGACCGGAAAACAGGGACAAGCCCCCTATCCGCTTTATGATCCTTTAGAGTTTGCGATAAAAGCGGCTCATCAGCGCGGGATGGAGTTACATGCCTGGTTTAATCCTTACCGGGCTACCAAAGATGTTAATTTTTCGAGTCTAAGCCCCCAGCATATCACCAACACCCACCCCGAATGGTTTTTTGTATACGGAGGACAAAAACTGTTTGATCCTGGTATTCCGGAGGTGAGAGAATATATTATAAAAGTTATTTTGGATGTGGTAGATAATTATGATGTGGATGGTATTCACCTTGACGATTATTTTTACCCTTATCATATTGCCGGGCAGCAAATACATGATGAGCAAACCTTTAAAAAATATGGCGAAGGATTTTCAAACGTTGGCGATTGGCGGCGCAATAACGTAAACCTGTTGGTAAAAATGCTTAACGACAGTATCCATCAGCATAACCCACGGGTTAAATTTGGTATGAGTCCTTCAGGTATCTGGGCTAACAAGTTTCAGAACCCGGAAGGGTCAGATACACATGGTGGAGATTCATACTATGAACTTTATGCCGATTCTAAAAAATGGGTGCAGGAGGGTTGGGTTGATTATATAAATCCACAACTTTACCGGCCTATGAGTGATCGTATTGCATCTTTCAGCGTTATGGTAAACTGGTGGAGTGAGCATACTTACGGAAGGCATTTGTATATTGGCCAGGCCCCTTACAGAATCATTGAGAATAAATTACCAGCTTTTAAAGTCTCATCAGAGTTACCCAAACAAATCAATTATTTCCGTCAAAATAAACGCGTACAGGGCAGCGTATACTTCAGTTCCAAATCATTGATCAGTAATCCGCTGGGATTTACAGACTCGCTAAAAAACAATTACTACCACTATCCTGCATTACCACCGCTTATGCTCTGGCGCGACTCCATTGCCCCAAATCCACCTCGTGAATTAATAGTAAAAAACAATAATGGATTGGTCACTTTAACCTGGGAGCCCCCGGTATCTGCTCAAGACAATGAGGTAGTATATGGCTATGTAATATACAGGTTCAATAAAAATGAAACTGTCGATATAGACGACCCCAAATACATATTGCACATACAATATGATCCAAGCTGTAGCTATGAGGATAGAAATACCGTTAAAGGGAAAACCTACCTGTATGTTATTACGAGTATTGATCGTTTAAAAAATGAAAGTGAGCATTCTGTGCCCGTTACAATTGATGTAAAGTAATGACCTGGTTATCTTAAAATAAGTTTTTACTTGGAAAAATAGTTACATCGATCTCCGCTGTTTAATCCAAAATCACCCAATTTTCATCTTGCTATTTTTTATAAATAGCTGATTAAAAGGTCATAAATTTATTAAAGAAGAAATTGTAATTAAGTGAATTTTTAATCATGAACACGGAATGCAAAATTTAGATGAACAACTGATAAAAGCGGTAGTTGCACAGGACCTGGCCAAAGTGAAGTTGCTGGTTTCACAGGGTGCGAACATCAACTATACCGACCAATGGAACAATTGCGCTATTTTTACTGCAGCCTGGGATGGAAATATTGAAGCTCTTGAAATTTATTATAGTTTGGGAGCCGAGTTGGAGTTGGAAGACAATAACCCATTATGCAATGCTGCGTACAATGGCCAGGCCGGTTCAGTGCTGTGGCTACTGGGAAAAGGTGCAAATGCCAATTTTAGCTTTAAGAACACGGGCGAGAACGCTCTTCACTACACCATTTCTAAGACCAGTGAAATGCAGGCACGCACCGAAATTGTTAAAGCCCTGATAGCCGCCGGTACCGACGTTAACAAGAAAACCGAGAAAGGTAAGTTAACACTTTGCTTTATGAGAGATGCTTTTTTGAAAGCAGAAACGCCCCTGCACAGGGCCGCAGCTTATGGAAATGAGGAGATTGTTAGATCGCTGTTAGTTGCAGGTGCTGACGTTAAAATCAAAGACGCCAACGGCGATACCGCGCTCTCCTGGGGTAGCTGGTATCTCCGAGACATGAATATACTCCGGTTATTACTTTATGATGGCGTACCGGGTATATATTGAGATCAATTGAGCAATAAAATTCCTTGATAACGGACGGACTCTGTATTAATATCCTTAGTATACATCCAGATAAGCAGCTAAAACAGGTTTTAATTTGGCTGCGATTTTGATTTGTCCCTGATCATTCGGATGTGTTCCATCTGTATAATCAATTAAGCCACTAAGCCAGCCGGTAGTATCAATATAATGAACTTTAGGGTCTCCACCGTTATGTCTTGCCGATACAACCGCTTGTATTGCTGTAGCTTTGGCTCCATTAAACGGTCGCATCAGGAATATATCAGCCCCGGGCAGTTTGGCTCGTATAGCCTTACAAAATTTTATATAAACACTCTTAAATGTGGTATCCGGTACTTTTTTCAGAAAATCATTAGTCCCCAGGTTAATAACTACCAATTTTGAAGAATATGTCTGAAATAACCAATCTGATGACTCTTGAGCGCTTGCGTAAAGCGATTGTGTTTTAAAGTATTGGCTGCTCATGCCCGAACCGGGATAACCATCAACCAGGCAAATTCCTGGATAAGCAATTTGGGTATGTTCAGTATGCAGAGAATCAGATACAATCCAGGCATAATCAGAAACATTTGCTTGAGTATCTGTGTATCCGGCAGTAATAGAATCTCCTATATATTCAATCAGATATTTTTGAACAACTGGGGTGCTTGTTACGGCCAATGTATCCAATATTAAACCCTGAAAATCGAATACATAATTATTATCCTTCCCCTGGGCCACTGTAAGTGTATGAATTTTGTTTGATAAAGGTGTCGGTGATAAATTAATCACCCCAGTCTTATTGATATGGCTGATCCAACTACCGTCATCAATTTTAGTGTAATAATTTGTTGAATAGCCAACTTTTAATTTAACAGTTGTTCCGGTAAAATTAACCTTTAAATAAGATCCACCCCAGTTATTTTGATATTGTTTTGGATCGGTAAAAACCCAGCGTCCAAAGTATTTAATGTGTGTATCAGTTAAAGTACCATTATGTATGGTTGAGTCCATTTGGCCTGGAGGTATGGCGTTTGTATTTATTATTTGTGGCTGATCTGGTTTAGTTATTTTCTTTTCTTTTTTGCAGCCAAGCATTCCTATGGCAATAATGCAGATAATAAGCAGAATAGTTTTCATGATATAGGTTAAAGTATGATATATAAATTGACGAAGCAATGTATATAATACTTATTTACAATATATTATGAATGTTTAATTGGGATTAATATTGAGAAATATTGTGTGCTATTGGCAATTATTATGCTTATTGGTTTAAAAAAAAATAATATGTTGCCTCCAATATTAATTGAATACCATCACAACGTTTTCACAAACGAAAAACCAACCATCTGATTCTGATAAGTAGGTATGATCATGGTACCGCTGTCTTTATATTTACGCTGTTTACCGGAAGAAAACTCCTTTTTGATATAAGGATAAATCAAATAGGCGATTTTTGTAGAGAGTATACCCACTCCTGCTCCTGCCACTACATCACTAAACCAATGGGCATTGTTGTAAACTCTTAGTATACCGGTTGTTGCTGCTATAGAATAACCTGCAATGCCGTACCAGGGGGAAATATCGCCATATTCCTGGTTTAAAAATTCGGCAGAGGCAAAAGCGTTACCGGTATGTCCAGACGGGAAAGAATATTTATCCTTGTCGCTTGGTCGTGTACGCTTGCTTAAATTTTTAACGGTAAAAGTAGTACCGGCAAAAATACCTTCAGATAAAACATAAAGCGCTGTCCTGTCGGCAAAATTGTGCTTGCCATGTATACCCGCCAGGTTTAAACCATAAACTATGGCCCCGGGAGCATATTGAAGGTAATTATCGGCATGCGTTTTAAAGCCAGGGTGATCTTCCTGCATATCATTGTACACGTTATAATCAATTTGCCTGATACCTTTAACATGAAAAGAAAGTATACCCCAGGTAACAAACACAGCAGGCGGAATATAAGTTACTAAAGAATGATTTTGTTGTTCAAGTGTTTTATTCTTGGGGGCAATATTTAAAGAATCGGCATTTTCTACCTGTTGTGCAAAGGACACTGCCGGAAAAATCAGGATGAGAACAAAAAAGAGCTTTTTAAAAAACATGGCACATTAAACTAAAATAAGATAACTATGAAGTCAATGTTAAGCTGTAAATCTGAATTTATTCTGTAGTTTTTAGGCCAGGGTTAGATGGTAGTTAAGATTATAGCGGAGGAAATTATATATTTAACTTAGAGAATGTAATTAAATCCTAAATATATCCAGATTACTACTGTACTTTTATCCAAAAACGAAGTGAAAATATTGATCATTGAAGATGAAGAAGGGTTGCGTGAAAGTATTGAGGCGTACTTTCAGGAAGCCGGCAATATCTGCGAAACTGCAGATAGTTATCATGCTGCTATGGCCAAGATCAATCTTTACAGATATGATTGTATCCTGCTTGATATCACCTTGCCCGGTGGTAGCGGAATTGAGATATTGAAAACACTTAAAGCCAATAATCACAAAGATGGTATACTGATCATTTCGGCCAAAAATTCCCTTGACGACCGCCTGGAAGGCCTTGATCTGGGCGCTGATGATTACTTGGTTAAGCCTTTTCACTTATCAGAACTTAAAGCCAGGGTTTCGGCTATCACGAGGCGAAAAATGTACGATGGCAACAATACCTTACAATTTAATGAGATCAGTATTGATCTGTCGGCTAAAACGGTTACTGTTTTAAACAATCCTGTAAAATTTACGCGTAAAGAATTTGCTTTATTAATTTACTTTATAGCTAATAAAGGCAAAGTGGTATCAAAAAATGCTATTGCCGAGCATTTATGGGGCGATGGCATTGATTTGGCCGATAATTTTGATTTTATTTATTCGCACATTAAAAACATCCGTAAAAAACTGATAGAGGCTGGCGCCAACGATTATATACAGGCCGCGTATGGCATGGGCTATAAGTTTAACGATAAATGAAGCTCTTAGACAAATATAACCGTGTAAACTTAATTGCTGCTATTATCATCATGCTGATAACCGGCGGCATATATTACCTGGCCATCAGTTCCATTTTGATCAATGAAAAGGATAAAGCGCTGGAAGTTGAAGAGCATGAAATTTTTGATTATGTAAAACTGAATCACAGATTACCGCAGGTATTTGAATCGCCAGACCAGCAGATCAGTTTCAGCAAGGTTCCCAAAAGCTCCATCACCCGCCAGTTTATCAATACAACTTATTATAAAAACGCTAATGAACCGGAATCAGGCCGCGGCCTGATCAGTTTTATTGATATGGGCCAGGATTATTACAGGATCCTGATCGTAGAATCAAAGGTAGAAACCGAATACCTGATACAGATCATCTTTGGCATTACCATAGGTGTTATTTTGTTACTGCTTTTAGCCCTGGTTATCATAAACCGGCTTATTTTAAACCGCCTTTGGCAACCTTTTTATAATATATTGGGCGAGCTTAAACTATTTCATGTATCAGGTACAAGAAACATTCCGCATTTGAATAGTTCCGTTGATGAGTTTAATGAGCTGCACAAAGAAGTTTCTGCTATGGCTGCACGGGTAAAGCAGGAGTATCAAAACCTGAAAAGCTTTACCGAAAACGCATCGCATGAGCTGCTCACTCCTATTGCCATTATCAACTCTAAGCTGGATACGCTGATACAAACTGAAAATTTGAACGAGAGCCAAAGCAAGCTATTAACCGATCTCTACGGAGCAGTTAATAGGCTGAATCGTTTGAATCAGTCCATGTTGCTGCTTGTGAAGGTAGAGAACGGGTTGTTAAAGGACAAAGCCCTCGTAAATTTGAAAGATCTTACAGAAGAGATGATCATTCAATTTGAAGAAATATTCCAAAATAAAAATCTGACAGTTCATTATGAACTTGATGAAAAGCAGGTATATGCCAACCGGCACCTCATGGAGATTTTAATAAGCAATTTACTGAGCAACGCAATCAGGCATAACCACAGCGGCGGCGAAATCAAGATAAACTTAACCGGAGATAGCTTAACTATACAAAACACGGGTGATAAAGTACCGTTAAACAACGATGAGATATTTACCCGGTTTCACAAATCGTCATCATCTGAAGGTAGCGGCCTTGGGCTTACCATATCAAAACAGATCTGCGAAAATTTTAATTTCTCTCTGCAGTACAGCTTTCATAAATCTTATCATCAGTTTAGCATAAGCTTTTAACTATTGTTGTTATTACAAACTTTCTACAGATTTAACAGAGACATTTATTTAGAAAATCACCCATAAATAAATGAAAAAAATTATTTTAAATCTCGCCTTCATAGCTTCGGTAAGCTTAACCCCTCAGATTACACGTGCGCAAACTTATGTATTGGATAAAACCATCCCCCTACCCGGTGATGGTGGTTATGATTACCTGTCGATAGATCAATTGAATAATCGCTTATACGTTTCGCACGGTACAGCAGTAAACGTTATTGATCTGAAAACAGAAAAACCGGTTGGTATTGTCAGCAATTTAAACGGCATTCATGGTATCGCTATTGATAACAAAGCTAACCGGGGATTTATCAGCGATGGTAAAGCTAATACTGTTGTTACTTTCGACCTAAAAACACTTAAAATTATCACTACCATCGCTTTAAAAGATGCCAATGGCCCGGATGCCATCATGTATGATGCGTATGCTGATCGTGTTTTTAGTTTTAATGGAGATAGTAATAATTCATCAGTTGTAGATCCTAATACATTGAAACAGGTGGGTACGGTAGCGCTTGGCGGCGCCCCTGAATTTGCTGTAGCAGATGGCAAAGGCAAGATATATAATAACCTGGAAGATAAAAGCAGCCTTAACGTAATTGACAGCAAAACGCTAAAGGTTATCAAAAATTACCCACTGGAACCTTGCGGTGGACCTACTGGCCTGGCTCTTGATGCAAAGAACGCGCGCTTGTTCACCGTTTGCCGCGAAAATAAAGGGATGAGTGTTGTTGACATCAATACGGGTAAAGTAATCGCAACCCTGTCTATTGGCGCCGGTGTTGATGCCGTAGCTTTTGATGCTGTAACCAAACTTATATTTTGTTCTTGCGGCGACGGTACTACAACTATCATTAAACAACAATCGGCAGATCAGTACAGCGTGATCCAGGCGCTTAAAACACCTGTACGGGCCAAAACCCTTACACTTGATCCCCAAACGCATAAAATTTATTTAAGTGTAGCCGAATTTGAAAAAGGTACACGCAAAGCATTGCCGAATACTTTTAAAGTATTAGTGTATAAGCTATCAAATTAATCCAGGTATAAATCTCAATTTTCCATAAAACAAAAGCCTGGAATACTAAATATTCCGGGCTTTGTTATTTGTTAATTTTTATAATTGGTGAACCTTTTTGCGAGGATTTTACCTTACCCCCTCTCCCGTTTTTTTGTAGCTGCCATTAAGTTTTAATAGCGTTGGCAGTACGATCAATAACAACGGTAAAGCGAATAATAAACCGCCAATTACAGCTATAGCCAACGGCTGGTGCATTTGCGCGCCGGTACCAATGCCTGCGGCGAGTGGCAGTAAAGCTATTATAGCCCCGGTGGCTGTCATGAGTTTAGGCCGCAAACGGGCGGCAATGGCATGTGTAATTTTTTGCTCGCCTGTCCATTCCGGGGCACCTGTTTCATATTGGTGGTAGGTGAATATGGCATTCTCGGCAATAATACCAATGATCATAATAATGCCGGTATAGCTGCCTACGTTTAAAGGCGTGTTAGTGATCAGCAATGCGGTAAGGCACCCTGCTGCGCCTAATATTGCCAGCAAAATAATAATGGCAGCTACAGCAAAATGACGGAACAGTACCAGCAAAACAATAAATACTAAAACACTGGAACTGATGAGGATGGTTAACAGTTCCTTAAAAGCCTGTTGCTGCTGGGCATAATCGCCGGCATATTCCATATGATAACCGCCGGGGAGGTTTAAAGTCGCCAGTTTGCTTTGTATGTCTTTCAGAGTACTACCCAAATCCCGGTTGTTTAGCCTGGCGGTAATTACCCCCATCATCTTTTGGTTTTCACGCGCAATTTCGGCAACACCGGGTTCTACACTGATCTGTGCTACAGATGACAGGCTTTTTAACTGCCCACCCGGTAAAAATATACTGGCTGCCTGAAATTGCTGCAACGATGTTTGGGCCGCTTTAGGATAGATCATCCGGATATCTACAGATTGCTCTTTTTCAATAACAGAGCTTATCACATTGCCATCCAATTGGGATTGCAGTTGGAATTGAAAATCGGTTGGATTTAATCCTAATTGTGCCAGCTTGCCTTCATCCGGATTTACATTAATTTCGGGTCCTGCAATGGTAATACCGTTAAATACATCGGCTGTGCCATTAACGCTTTCAACCAGATCGGCTGCTTTTTTGGAGAGTACCTGCAAAGTTTTCTGGTCATCGCCATATATTTTGATTTCTATAGGTTGGGCCGATTCCATCAGGTCGCCCAGCATATCGCCTATTACCTGGCCAAAATCTACGGTGAGCTGTGGCAACATCCCTTCAATTTTAGTACGGATATCGTCCGACACTTCATTTGTTGTTTTATCGCGTTGTTTTTTAAGCTGTATCAGGTAATCACCATCGTTGGGTTCGGTGATAAAAAAGCCCATCTGTGTACCCAGACGCCGCGAAAACGAAGAAACCTCTGGCGTATGCTGGATAATGGCATCAACCTGTTTTAGCATCCGGTCGGTTTCTTCCAAAGTGGTACCAGGCGGGCTCTTAAAATCAAGAACAATAGCACCCTCGTCCATAGATGGTAAAAATCCGGACTCTAACCGGCCAGGTATAATAATGATCAAGGCGATGCAAATCATCATAAATGCAAAACTGATCACTGGTTTGCCCAAAAAGAATTTGATCCAGCCTTCTTTTACTTCATGAGGCTTTACTTTCCTTTTCCGGAGCGGAATATGAATAAACAATATGGGTAACAACAGCCAGGTAACAAAAAACGATATACTTAAGGTGATGATCATGGAAAATGCCAGCACCTTAAAATATGCCCCCGCTACCCCGCTCATCAGCACGAAGGGAATAAAAATAACGATGGTACTCAACGATGAACCCAGCATGGATGGAAACAAGTACGTTATCGCTTTTTTTACAACCACCTTCATTTCCTCATCCGGGTGTTCCTCATGGCTGCGGTAAATCTGTTCAACCACAATTACCGCGTCATCTATCATTAAACCAATGGCAGCGGCAATAGCGCCCAGCGTCATGATGTTAAATGTATAGCCTACCAGCAATAAAACCGTGATAGATAATGCCAGTGTTGCCGGAATGGTAATTAGTATCACCAAACTGGATTGCCATGATCGTAAAAAAACAATCACCACCAAAATGGCCAGCACCAACCCTATCCACAATACATCCTGAATACTTTTTATACTATCGTTCACAAAATCGGCCTGTTTATAATAAGGCCGCAGATGCACACCTGCCGGAAGTATTTTACTCAAGGCATTAACCCTGGCCATAACACCATCATTCACCTCAATCAAATTAGCATCCGGTTGTTTGATGACCGCGATCAGCGGTACATCCTTACCATTGGCGTTAATGCGTATGTATTCCTTTTGCGCGGTAATTATAACATCCGCCACATCGGCCAAATGGATAACGCGATGCGGGTTATTAACCACGATCAGATTCCTGAGGTTATCCAGATTCTCAACGGCGTTTTTTGTAAGATTTAGATAGAGGCGCCCGTGATCATTAATATAACCGTTTGAGGCCAATATATTAGCCTGGGCAACCGCAGCTGAAATTTGCTGGGGCGTAATGCCTAAAGCCGACATTTTTGAAGGCTGCAGCACCACCTGGTATTCTTTAGTTTTACCGCCAATTACCGCGATGTCAGCCACACCGGGCACAGCTGCCAAAAAAGGCCTTACCTGAAATTGCGCTATCTTTTTTAGTTCAATTCCTGAACGGTTCCCTTCTAAGGAAAAACCCATTACCGGAAGAATGGAGGGGTTCATTTTCTGCACATCGATCCGGGTATTGGGCAGCAGATCGCCATTTATTTCCTGGGTTAAGGCTTGTACCTGTGCCATCGCTTTATCAATATCCGTATTCCAGTTTAGGAAAATATTGATCTCCACACTGCCGCGCGAGGTGGTGGTACGTATATAGTCGAGGCCTTCGGTACGTTTAATAGCGTTCTCTAACGGAATGGTTACCGTGGTCATCATTTTATCAACCGGTTGTTGCCCGGCATCAGCAATAACTTTTATTTTTGGAAAAGTGATATCAGGGAAAAGTCCGGTCTTTAGTTTGGTGTAACTGAATATTCCGCCCATGAATACCAGTATCAGGAAACCCAGTAAAGGCTTTTTATAGTAATGATGAAAATGCTCCATAATGGCCGGTTTACTTTTTTTGGATTTTAACTGTTGATGAATCGGTCAGGCCATATGCACCATCTACAATGATGCGGTCGTTTATGTTGATCTTATCAGATTGAATTTCCTGTAAAGAATCGGGCGATATTTTGCCGGCTTTTACCGCTACCTTATATGCCTTGTTGTTTGCCCCTAACTTAAATATCCAGAAATGCTCCTGTATTTCATCGGTTTGTACGGCGTTTACCGGAACAGCCATGCCATGATCAGGTCCGGAAAGCGGTATGCTGACTTTTAAATTGGCTCCCTCGGGCAAATTGGTAGCTCCTACCGGAACAATGAATGACTGTGTTTGTACAGCAGCATCCGCAGATGGTAAACCAGATTGCAGATGTGTGTTTAACTTGCGCCCATCGGGAAGCAATACGGTACAGGCAATACCTGCTTTAACCTGGTCAAGATATTCAACCGGTACATTTACCAGTACTACCAGGGATGATTGCTGCGTTAATGTGGCCAGTATATCCCCTTCGGTAACATAATCATCGTTTTGGTAATTAACCGCTGTGATAATTCCGCTTGTCCCCGCAATAACTGGTATAGGGGCCTTGAATTTATCCAATACCCCGCTTTCATCCAGGTGTTTTAAGGCCTGCTGCTCTTTACTGGTAATAGTACAATATGTACTGCCACCACGCACTATATCGCCGGTTTTCCAGCCCCGGTGGTGTACATAGCCAGCAATGCCAGCCCTGATAACCGCCTTTTGCTGGTATTGGGTTACACCATTAAAGGTAATACTGTTATTAAACGTGTGGCTTATGGGCCTGCCCACTGTAACCATAGGCGTGCTTGATACGGTTTCCTCATCGGCAGGCGGCGTGCCTGTGCAGGCGGCCTGTACCATTAACAAGGCGCTAAAGCCTAAAATGAAGTATATTTTGTAACGCATATTACCAGTTATAATAGTTGTATTGATTGGTGAGTAGCAAAAGCTGAACCTTTGCTCCGTTAAGGTTTTGTTTAGCAGCAGCATAATCCTGTAACGATTTTACATACTCGATGATCGATAACTGACCTCCTTGTAGTTTTTCCCTGTCCAGTTTTAAAAGCAGGTCTTGTTTACCTATAAGCTGTTGTAGTTGAATAATGCTTTGATCAAGCAAATGAATTTGCCGTATCAGACTTTCCAGATAGTTGCGCTGCTGAACTGTGAAATTGTCCCGGGCGTAGGTTATATTTTGCTGACTGATCTTTACCTGGCTGTCATTTATTTTACGCTGGTGCCCGTCAAATATTGGAATAGCTAAATGCAGCGCCGCCTGCATACCTATATTATGGGGTATGCTATTAAACTCAGACGCCAGCATACCGCCGTTACCGGCAAGATCAAGCGTGGGCCGGTACCTGGAGTTGAAAACGTTTTGCTGTGCAACAATACTCAAACTATCTAACCTGAATTTTTCCTTATAAAAGTAGCTTTGAGGTGCAACGTTAAAGGTAATAAGCGGCGCATTTAACTTTAGCATGGCAGTATCATTTATAATGGCTAAATTCTTAAGTGCGCTGTATGCGTCTACCTCGGTTATTTTGGTTTGACTCAGTTCATTTTCGCGGGTATTTTGTTCAATTTCCAGCAGCAGATAATCGCTTTGTTGCAATAAGCCTTTTTTTACCAACGCTTCAACCGTGGCTTTCCTGCCTTTTACCTCACTCACTATCCGAACAAGGTATTCTTCCTGCTGCTGCAACTGATACACCTGAATATATTGATCTGTGATTGATTTACGCAGATCATGCTCTAATTGCACACGGTTGCTACTATTGAGTGCAGCATCATTCTTATTCTGCTCTTGCAGGGTGTTAACGGTGCGTTTATTTAATAATTGAAGCGTAACGTTCAGTTGCGTGGCATACATGCCGCCATTGGTTTGTCCAACATCATAGCCAAAAGCCTTTGACGATGGGTTTGCCGTAATGGCGATGGCTTTTCCATTATTGCCAAAATAGGGAGCAAACAAATAGTCGGATGTAAAATTGACTTGCGGAGCCTTATTCTGCGCATTGATTAATTGGGCTTGTAAACCATAAAACTGCTGTTGATTTACATTTTGCCTGATGGCCGCATCATTTTTTAGGGCATTATCAATAAAATAATTCAAATCAAGTTGCTGGCCCGATACCGGCTGTACAAGAACCAGGGTTAAGCCTATACATAAAACAACAGCAATAAAAGTAACTCTCATTAAAATTCCGTTTATTATGTACAAGGTTATGGTGTAAATCTGAATAAATTTAGGATGATATTTTTATGATGCAAAGGAGATGAAAGCAACAAGAATGAGACATTATAAATTCTCTTCAAAATATGGTAGTGTCTCTCTGCCGTTGTTACCAACAGCTATTGCGAAGCAAATAAGGTTCTGAACATTACAAATCATTTTGTCGTATTTTTCCAAATACCATATTGCTCCTGATGTTTTCTTTTGCAGTAATTGATATCGTCAATCAAAGTATAAACAATGGAAAAAATATTAAGCTCCTGTTATAAAGTCCGGTTTCAGGATTGCGACCCCTTTAATCACTTAAATAATGCCAGTTACATCAATTATTTCCTGAATGCGCGTGAGGATCATTTACTGGAGAATTATAATTTCGATGTTTTTGAAAAATTAAGAACCGACGGTCAGTCGTGGGTGGTTGCTTCCAGTCAAATCTGTTACCTGAACCCGGCAAATGTGGCCGAAACAGTAATTATTGAATCGCAGTTAATGTCCTTTACCTCCAAAAGTGTAAATATTGAAATGCGGATGTGGAGCCAGGGTAAAATTAAACTTAAGGCTTTGCTGTGGACGACCTTTATATATTTTGATATCCATACACAAAAAGCAACCAATCATCCAGTGGCCGTTACCGATCTGTTAAATAGTATATTGTTACCTATAGAACAAAATAGTTTTGAAGAACGGCGCAATAGCTTGATGCGCAGAGTTGTAGCGTAAAAAAACGGGTAAAATACTGTTGTGATAATTCACTGATACCGGTTAATTTTGTTTATGAATTCATTCAAGTACACCGAGGTAAGCCCGGTTGAGCATCTGAAGGATTTTATAGAAACGTATTGGATAATGGAAACCGGCCCCTTATACCAACCTGCCGATGTACGGCTATATGCCGATGGTACTACAGATATTTTTGTGAATATGGGTAGTACCAGGCCTTTACTGAATAACAAGCCGCTTTTGCCGGGTACTATTTATTTTGGTGGCACCATGACTACATCAAGCCTTATCCAACGCTTACCTAACAGTGTATTTATTGGCATTCGTTTTAAACCTGGTGGCTTTGCATTTTTTTATAAACTGCCATTGCATGAACTTACTGATGAGATCATTGAATTTCCGGATCGCTTTTTACGTGATCTGTTGGATGTGGATGATCAGGTTACAGACAGACTGAATGATTTTTTTACCCGAAAAATCAGGAATACCCGCAATTTGCTTCCTTTGGCTAAAACCGTGGAGTATTATAAAGGAAAAATCACTGTAGACTGTTTGGCCGAAAAACATCACCTTACAAACAGAACATTGGAGCGCTTGTTTAATGAACATATGGGTATTAGCCCTAAAGAGTTTATCAAGGTGATCCGGTTTCAGCAGGTTTTGAAAAGGATACGTAAAAAGGACTATAAAGATAACCTTGCAGAACTGGCCTTTGAAATGGGATATTACGATCATGCGCATCTCACAAATGAAGTTAAGCGATACTCCGGGTTTAATCCAACAGCATTAACAGCTTTGTTTAAACCTCACGAAAAGCGATGAGTATTTATGAAAAACCATAAACGTAAGCAAATGAACACAGCAGACAACCAACAACAGGAGCTATCGGCAGATGAGGAACAAATACTCGAAGCCCTGAACGCGCACTGGCAGGCATCAGCTACCGGGGATGTGAACGCGGAACATGATATTTATGCTGATGACGCCATCTGTGATTATCCGCAATCGGGAGAACGTATAATGGGCCGAAATAATTTGCAGGCTTTAAGGAGCCATCATCCAGGTAAACCTTCAGGTTTCAAGGTTAAGCGGGTTATCGGAAAAGGTGACTTATGGGTTACCGAATATACTATCAATTACCAGGGGCAATCAGTTTATACCGTGAGCATTATGGAGTTTAGCCAAGGTAAGGTTATACATGAGACGCAGTATTTTGCAGATGCTTTTGAAGCGCCGGCCTGGCGCAGCCAATGGGTTCAGCAAATTGGGTAATACTCGCAGGTGATACAAAAGAACGAAAGATTGATACATCATAACCAGTTGATATAGCTTAAAACCATCATCTTTAAAGCCGTATTAATTTGATACTATGTACCAGGAACCTGCTTTACCCAATGTGCTGAGATCCAAACAGCATTTTGAAATTTTAGATGGCCTTAGAGGTGTTGCCGCGGTTGCCGTTGTGATTTTTCATTTTATGGAAATTGCGGTACCCGATTATACTAAAAGCTTTATCGCGCATGCATATCTGGCGGTTGATTTCTTTTTCTGCCTGTCGGGCTTTGTTATCGCCTATGCCTATGATCAGCGGTTAAAGAAAATGGGCCTGCTTCAATTTTTTAAGCTGCGGCTTATCCGTCTGCATCCTTTGGTAATTATTGGTTCGGTTATCGGGCTAATGGCCTTTGTGTTTGATCCGTTTAGTAATCTGTATCAGGCATATGCGGATAAAACCTTTTTCATGTTTTTGGCATCGTGCTTTATGGTTCCCTATCCATTAGTACATGAACGGTATTTTAATCTTTTCCACCTCAACCCGCCTACCTGGTCTTTATTTTGGGAATATGTGGCTAATGCCGTATATGCCTTAGTTTTAATTAAAATACGTAATAAGGTACTGTGGTTCCTGGTATTGACTGCAGCTGTTGCGCTTTGCTATGAGGCCAACAGATCAGGAAATTTAGGTGTTGGCTGGAGTGGTGAGAATATCATGGGCGGCGGCATAAGAGTTTTTTATTCGTTTTTGGCCGGTATCCTGATCTATCGCTCCAAATGGATCATCAATTCACGTTTTGGATTTATCTCCATAAGCGCGCTGTTGGTTTTGGTATTTATTATCCCCTACTCAGATAAAACTAATTCCATTGTTGATCCATTGGTGGTCATCTTCTTTTTCCCTTTATTGGTAGCATTAGGCGCCGGGGCAAAGCTCAGATCTGCTTATACGAGTATATGCGGATTTTCAGGAAACATCTCCTACCCGCTTTATATGGTACACTATCCTTTTATCTGGCTCTTCATGAGCTGGGTTGAATTAAAGAAGCCAACTTTAAATAACATGGTTGTGGTTATGGCCATAGGGCTCGTCTTATTGATCGGAATGGCTTATCTGGTCATGATTTATATTGACGAACCTATCAGAAGATACCTTAAAAATAAAATGAATAGTTCAGTATCTTCAGCAATAGAGGTATCATCTATTAATTAATAATGAAAGTACAAAGTGTGTTATTAATTGTTTGCAATAACACAGTTTGTAACACTTTTAACGTTTTTTATGAAGCTGTAGCTTAACTATATTCTATTTTGCTACCTTAGAACATCCAAAATCTAAAGAACCAATGAAAAAAACGCTAACTATTTTTACAGCACTTGCAATGTTGGGCAGTGTTAGTATGGCTCAAACCCCAAACACACTTACCAAAAAAGAAAAAAAAGAGGGCTGGAAATTATTATTTGACGGCAAATCAACCAAAGGGTGGCATACCTACCTTAGGGATACTGTAGGCTCAAAATGGCAGGTTAAAGACGGTGCAATCGTATTTGACCCAAGCAAACCAAAAGAAGGCGGAGGCGACCTGGTTACCAACGATGAATACGAAAACTATGAACTGAACCTGCAATGGAAAATTTCAAAAGGTGGTAACAGCGGTATCATTTTCGACATTCAGGAAGATCCTAAATTTAACGCTACTTACCTTACCGGCCCCGAAATGCAGGTATTGGATAACAAAGATGCTTCTGACAACAAAAAGCAAAATCACCTGGCCGGTTGTTTATATGACATGTCTGGAGATTCGACCGTATCAAAACCGGTACCTGTTGGCGAGTGGAACCAGGTTAGGCTTATTCAGAATAAAGGTCATCTAACTTTTTATCTGAACGGCATCAAAACCTTTGAAGGCCAAATGGGCAGCGACGAGTGGAATAACATGGTAGCTCACAGTAAATTTAACAACCCAGCGTTTACCAACTTTGCTAAAGTGGCCAAAGGTAAAATTGCTTTACAGCAACACCCGGGTTCAAGCGAGTGGAGAAATATCAAGATCCGTCCGTTATAATTATTGATATAAATACGCTTTCAGAATAGCACAAAACAGTATCGCACTTGTTAACATACAAATTTTAATTAACACAGTATGGATCTTAAACTTAACGGTAAAACTGCATTGGTAACCGGTTCAACCGCCGGTATCGGTTATGCTATAGCTAAGTCATTAGCTCATGAAGGTGTAGTGCTATATATAAACGGCCGGGATCAAACCAAGGTAAACGCGGTTATTGAAAAACTGAAAGCTGAAACCGGTAATGCAAATATTAAAGGTATAGCGGCCGATTTTTCTGATAAGCAGCAGGTGGATAATCTGATTCAGCAATTGCCTGAAGTGGATATACTGGTGAATAATGTGGGTATTTTTGAACCGGTTGAGTTCAGGGATATCGCTGATAAAGACTGGGAATTACTTTATGAAGTAAATGTGATGAGCGGTGTTAGGTTATCCCGGGCATATTTTGATAAAATGATGGCTAAAGGTTGGGGACGAATAATTTTTATCTCCAGCGAATCTGGTCTGCAGATCCCTACCGAGATGATACATTACGGCGTAACCAAAACAGCGCAGATATCTCTGGCCCGCGGCCTGGCCGAACTGACAACAGGTACCGGTGTAACTGTAAATTCAGTATTGCCTGGGCCTACTTTATCAGACGGCGTTGGTGATTTTATGACCGCTTTAGCCAAAAGTAAAGGTTTGAGTGACGCTGAAATGGAAAAAGAGTTTTTCACCTCCATGCGCGCTACTTCAATCATCAAAAGATTTATCACCCCTGATGAAATTGCCAACCTGGTCACTTTTATTGCCAGTCCGCTATCATCAGCAACCAATGGCGCCAGTTTACGTGCCGACGGTGGCGTTATTAAAACAGCGTTTTAAACACCTTAAAGGATATAAAAAAATCCCGGAGCAGTTTATCTGCCCCGGGATTTTTTATGCTATACTAAATTTAAGCTTATGGCTTTTTAGTAGTATCGGTTTTTGCTGTGTCTGTTTTGGCTGTATCTGTGGCGGCAGGTGCGGTTGTAGTGCTCGCTGAATCAACTTTAGTACTGTCAGAACCACCGGCTGCTTTTTCTGCAGAACCACAACCGCTTGCTATTGCACCTATCATTGTCGCGACAAGTGCAAGACTTAAAATTTGCTTTTTCATGTGAGTTATTGTTTTAGAGTTATCAATACTGTTTGAACTTACTATTAACCACATGCCGTCTATATTGTTTACGTTTAAACATTCATTTTCTTAAAATTCTGCTTTTTATATCACATTTTAAAACAGCCATTTGCATAGCTTAGGTTTTAATTTTACATAATACATGCAAATATTTGATTATAAATTTCAGATATTTAAGAACTATGGTTGTATCTGAAAGAATGCTAAAGTGGGCTATGCGCTTGTATCCCCCCCTCTTTTTTCAGCGCATTTGGGTGGTGAAGTTCGATAAGGGATTCAAGGGGGTAAAGGTTAAGATCAAAAAAAGTATTTTAAACAAAAACTATAACGACTCCATTTTTGGGGGTACTATTTTTTCAGCCGCCGATCCATTTTATCCTGTATTGTTTCACCAATTACTTATTAAAAAGGGGTATAAATTAAAGGTGTGGTCAAAATCATCAACTATTGAATATTTGAAACCGGGCCATTCCGATCTGTTTTTTGAGATCAGCTTAACGGATACAGAAATTGCACTGGCCGAAGAAATTTTGAATACTCAGGGCAAATATATGGCCCACCACCCTATTGATATTTATAATAAAAACGGCGACATATGCGTATCTGTACTGAATGAGGTATATCTCCGCAATTTAAACTTTACCGACTGATAAAAGCTTGTAATTAATATAATGGGTACCGTACTAATGAACGATGAAGCTTTTATTAAACGAGGCTTTCAAATATCAACCGACAAGAATCTGTTAAACATTGACGCGATATACAATTATTTAAATGACGATTCTTACTGGGCACGTGGTATTCCCCGTCAAAGACTGGAAAATGCCATAGCTAACTCGATATGCTTTGGCGTGTACCATGATGGCGTACAGGCTGGATTTGCCCGCGTAGTAACTGACAGCGCCACTTTTGCCTACCTTTGCGATGTGTTTATTTTACCCGTTTTCAGAAAAAAAGGCTTATCAAAATGGCTGATACAAAGTATCATTAATCACCCGGAACTTCAAGGCTTAAGAAGATGGTCATTGGCTACTGCCGATGCGCTTGGACTTTATAGCCAGTTTGGTTTTACACAAATAACCAAGCCAGAAAGATGGATGGAAGTATTTAACCCCTATATTGAGCCTCAATAATGGTTTAAGGGATAATAGCGTAATCATGAATATCAAAAAGCTCATTTTTGAGGGTGAAGGTGTATCGCTCGACTTTAAAAAAACAATTACCAGCTGCGAAAAGATCGCACGTACTATGGTATCCTTTGCTAATAATAAAGGCGGTAAGTTATTGATAGGCGTTGCCGATGACGGCACTATTAAAGGTGTAAAATCTGAAGACGAGGAACGCTATATGATCACCAAAGCAGCCCATTTTTTTGCCCGACCTGCCCTGGACCCGGTTTTTGAAGAGGTATATGTTGATGATAAGCTGGTGCTGATTGTTGATACCCCTCCCAGCGACCTTAAACCTCATTATGCCCTGGCCGAAGATGGTAAGTGGTGGGCCTACGTGCGGGTAAAAGACAAAAGCGTACTGGCCAGTAAAATTGTGCTCGAAGTACTTAAACGCTCTGCTAATGATCAGGGAGTTTTAATTGAGTATTCCGAAAATGAGAAATCACTTTTAGAGTACCTTGAAAAAAATACGCGTATAACTATCAAGGAATGCGCGGAGTTGTTAAAAGTAGGCCGCCGCAGGGCCCAGCGCATACTGGTTGACTTGATACTTTCGGGCCTCATCCGAATCAATACCACCGAAAAAGAAGAGTTTTATACAGCCTGCTGATATATTACCGTCATTATCATTACTTTTGCAACCCTTTTTGTAACCTGTAGTAATGAAAAAAATCTTCCTGAAATATAAGCCTTATTACGCTGATAGCCTTAAGCTGGCTATCCCGGTGGTAATATCGCAAATTGGTCATACACTGGTTCAAATGTCTGATTCCATTATCGTGGGCCATTTTGTGGGTACGGTATCGTTAGCGGCGGTTTCTCTGGTCAATAGTTTGTTTCTGGTGCCACTGGTTATGGGCATGGGCATTTCCTATGGTTTAACACCACTTATTGCTCAAAACAACGGCCGGCGCAACTTTAAAGAATGCGGTATGCTGCTTTCAAATAGCTTGTTTTTGAATATGCTTACCGGTATAATCTTATTCGCTGGTATTTACTTCGGTACAATGCTGTTGATCGGGCACCTCGATCAATCGCCGGCGGTTGTGCAGGAAGCCAAGCCGTATTTATTGTTACTCAGCCTGTCGCTTATTCCATTGTTGATATTTAATACCTTCAAACAATTTGCCGAAGGCCTCGGCTTTACCAAGCAGGCCATGATGATATCTATCTGGGGCAATCTGATCAATATTTGCCTGGGTATTACCTTTGTAAAGGGCTTATTCGGCATACATCCTATGGGTATTCGCGGGGTGGGTTACAGTACCCTTATTGATAGGTGCATTATGGCCATAGTAATGGCAGCTTACGTTTTCCGGTCACCAATTTTTAAGGACTATTTAAAAAGCTTTGCCATCAAAAATATCGACCGTATACGTGGCTTGCAGATTATGAAGATCGGCGCTCCCGTTGCGCTGCAGTACACTTTCGAGGTTAGTGCATTTGGTGGTGCCGCTATCATTATAGGGGCTATTGGTTTGGTACAGCAAGCAGCTCACCAGGTAGCCATTAGCCTGGCCGGTATTACTTATATGATGGCCAGTGGCATATCGTCAGGTGCTGCCATCAAATCTGGTAATTATTTTGGTGCGGGTAATCATAAAAGTCTCCGGATGTCAGCCATCTCCAACTACCATATCGTACTGGCGTTTATGGCTATTGCTGCACTGGTATTTACCTTTGGCAGGCACTTATTGCCCTGGATAATTACTTCGGATGAAAATGTAATAGCTATTGCAGCACAGCTACTTATCATCGCTGCATTATTTCAGATCTTTGATGGTACACAGGTTGTAGGTTTGGGTATTCTGCGTGGAATGGGTGATGTAAATATACCTACCTTTATTACGTTTTTGGCATACTGGGTTGTTGGTTTACCTGTAGGTTACCTGTTGGGTATCAAGCTTCATCTTGGTGTTTACGGTGTTTGGTACGGGCTGGTATTAGGCTTGGCAATTACCTCGGTATTGTTGTTTATCCGTTTTAATATTATCAGTAAAAACCATCGGGACAAGACGATTGTTATATTGGCTAAGGATTAAGCGTTGCAGAAAATTATTGTCATTTCGAACGATAGTGAGAAATCCTATACATTATGCAAATTTATCCGCATGGCCTGTGCAAAAGATTTCTCTTCGCCCCAATCTTCACTCCTCTCCCTTGCTCATCCAAATGACAATAGTTTTATAATATTGTAACTAAAAATACAGATCGTTAGCTACTTTAAAAGTATTGCAATGTGCCTCGGTAATATCTTTGATCTGCGGAGAATAGCCTCCACCCATGCTTACCTGAACCGGGATATTATTGCTGATGCATTGTTCAAATACAAACCTATCGCGCATTTTACAGGCTTCTTTACTCAGAGCGAGTTTACCAAGCTTGTCGGTCGCCAGTATATCAACACCGGCTAAATAAAATATAAAATCGGGTTGCTGTTTCACGATCAATTTGAGTAAGGTATCATACAAAATATTCAGGTATTCCTCATCTTCAACGCCATCGTTCAGCGGAATATCCAAGTCGGATATTTCCTTTCGCGAGGGGAAATTATTGGCTCCATGCATGGAGAAAGTAAATACCCTGGGCTCCTTTTCAAATATTTCGGCCGTACCATTGCCCTGGTGTACATCTAAATCAATTATTAAGATAGATTGAACTAAATTATTATTTAATAAGTAGTTAGCTGCAATAGCCTGATCGTTCAGTAGACAAAAACCTTCGCCCCAATTACTGCCTGCATGGTGTGTGCCGCCTGCTACATTAAAAGCTACTCCGTTGTCAAAAGCATAATGGCAACCGTCAATGGTTCCTTTAGCAATTCTTATCTCCCGCTCAACTAAACGCGCTGATAAGGGGAAGCCAATACGCCGCTGTTCTTTTAGGGGCAAGGTCAAATCTCTTAGCTGCAGCCAGTAGTCGCGGTCATGAGTTTGAAGAATGGTCGCCTCGTCCAGTATATCCGGCGAGAATAAATTATCCCGGCTGATCACTCCCTCGTGCAGCAACTGTGCCGGTATCAGTTCATATTTCAGCATCGGGAAGCGGTGTCCTTCGGGTAATGGATACGCATATATTGGGTCGAAAGCTATTTTGAGCATAATTGGTTAAGCAAATATCTCCGCTACATGTTTTTGAATATTTTCGCAAATATTGTCCAACGGCAAATCGTTAGCATCGTGACCAAACGGGTCTTCAATTTCTTCGGCCAGAAGCTCGATACTGGCAAATACAAACAGCACAAAACCAATAATGGGTATAATGAAATACTTCAAATCGAACGACCAGGTAAAAGGCAGAGTCATGATATAAGTAAAGATGAACTTCTTAATAAATACATTATACGAATAAGGTATAGGCGTTTTTTTGATACGCTCGCACCCGCCACAAATATCTGTAAATGAAGTTATTTCTGTAGTTATACTAAATAACTGCTCCGGATTTATTATGCCATTTTTATTCAGTTGATATACCTTTTGGATGATGGATGAGGCTACCTGATTAGGTACATGTTTGTCCTTATCAATGTTTATAAAAGCTGATTGCTCAGGCACGTAAATATCGCGCAGGTGGTTGCGGAGTGAACGGGCGTAAAGCGGTATCATGTAGTTAAAAAACGCTGCATCACTTTCGTTAACCAGGTGTTTAAGTTTCATGGCCAGGTTGCGGCTGTTGTTGGTGAGGCTACCCCAGATCTTGCGCCCTTCCCACCAGCGATCGTACGCCGAATTGATTCTGAACGCCAGCAATAAGGAAAACACAAAACCGATGGTTTGATGAATGTAGATCACCTTTTTTAAGATATGGGTATCGGGCAACTGCCAATAGTCGATCAGTAGATAGGTAACAACACCGGCATAAGCGCCAACCGCTACTATCAGCGGAAAAAGTTCACGCAGGGTATCGGCCCTATTCAGCCTGAAAATAAAGGAAAACCACTCTTTAGGATTGTAATAAACCATATCTTAAAGTCAAAAATTAAAATTCAAAAGTCAAAAATATTCTTCCTGTCATTTCGAACGAACGTAGTGAGGAGAAATCTTTTATAACTTGCTAT
>NZ_JBCECK010000062.1:0-3598 GCF_039207105.1 Mucilaginibacter sp. | reverse complement strand
CATTGCTGCAGTATAAGATTTCTCGCTATCGCTCGAAATGACAAGCTTTATTTAGTTCATTCTTAATTAGCTTACCGCCGCAGCTAAATGCTGCACAGCCACAAAAACATCTTCAAATGTATTATACAGCGGAACCGGGCTAAGTCTGATCACATTGGGTTCGCGCCAGTCGCCAATTACACCATTATCGGCAAGATACTTAAAAACAGCCTTCGCATTTCTTTTGCACACTATCGATAACTGGCAGCCCCGCTCCTGCGGATTGGCCGGAGTAATAATTTTGAATAGTTCCTCGCCATGCTGCTGATTTATTTCCTGAATTAAAAACTCCATATAGCCCGTTAGCGCTTCGCTTTTAGTGCGCAGGGTATTAATACTGCCCGCATTGTCAAAAATAGCCATAGAAGCCTTAAATAAAGCCATAAGCAATATGGGGCTGGTGCTTACCTGCCAGCCGTCGGCACCGTGGGCCGCATCAAAGCCGGGAGCCATTAAAAAGCGTTTATCTTCGCGGTATCCCCACCAGCCGGCAAAACGGTTAAGCTGATTATTTTCAAAATGTTTTTCATGTACAAAAATACCACTGATGCCGCCCGGACCCGAGTTCATATATTTGTACGAGCACCAGCAGGCAAAATCGACGCCCCAGTCATGCAATTTTAGCGGAACGTTACCCGCTGCATGAGCCAGATCAAACCCCACGTAAGCGCCTGCCCGGTGACGTGCTTTGGTAATAGCCTCCAGATCAAAAAACTGCCCCGTGTAATAATTTATACCGGCGAACATCACTAACGCCAATTCATCAGCGTGCTCATTTATTGTTTGGATGATATCTTCGGTGTATAAAATAAGTTCTCCTTCTCGCGGAAATATCTCGATGATAGCCTCTTTGGGATCAAAGCCATGAAAGCGAACCTGGCTTTCCATAGCATACTGATCTGATGGGAAAGCCCCACCCTCCATAATTATTTTAAAGCGTTTATTATTTGGTTTATAGAATGTTACCATTAATAAATGAAGATTTACTGTAAGTGAGTTCATTACGGTAACTTCATTTTCAAGCGCGCCTACTATTTTAGAAACGGACGCCGAAAGTTGCTTGTGGTAACTCAACCAGGGATCATTCCCCTGAAACCAACCCTCTACCGCCAGGTTTTTCCAGGTGTTTAATTGTTCGGTAATGTGTTGCTCTGCCGATACAGGTTGCAGGCCAAGTGAGTTTCCACATAAGTAAATCGCATCTTCTCCGTTATGCTGCGGAATTAAAAAACGGTTCCTGAAATCTTTTAAAGGATCATTCCTATCCTGCTCAATGGCAAATGCTAAACTATTTTGGTAATTCATTGCCACAATATTAATCAATTTAGGCGAGGGTTACTTATTGGGTTTGCTCACATAAATATCGCCTTTTACGTAAAAGCGATAAGGTAGCAGGGCATCCTCTTTAGCGTAAGCCACACCTATGCGCGGGCCGGCGGTGATCTGCTCGTCGGTAAAGTTTAATCCCCGGTCTTCTAACCAAATGGTATCGCTTTGCAAGCTGATAGCATTGATATTTCTGGATATGCCCAGCGCTTTGGCTACCGAGCCTGGACCGGCTGTAATGGTTGGTTTAACCACAGGCATGTTACGTCTTACCTGCATGGCTTCGATACCTTCGGTTGGGTGCACAGCCCTGATGAGGATTGCCTGCGGATGTCCTTCTACAGATGTTACGATGTTAAACATTTCATGGATGCCATAACACAGGTAAACATAGGCTATACCGCCCTGTAAAAACATGGTTTTAGTGCGCGGGGTATTGCGGTTGCCATAAGCGTGCGATGCTCGGTCAATAACTCCATTATATGCTTCTGTTTCAACAATGTATCCTCCAGTTTTTATACCATCTATACAAGTAAAAAGATACTTTCCGAGTAAGCTTTTACTGATGGCTACCACATCGTTGCCGAGGTAATATTGTTCTGTTAACTTCATTTTTTCAGGAGCGGTTTTAATAGTTTATTGATCTCTTTTGCCCTATCAAATATCATGATATGGGTGCCACCCTTGATGATGGTGGCGTTGCTGATCCGCCGAAAAGAGAATATCGGATCCTTATCGCCCGTAATGTGATGCAGGTTATTAGGGATGATGTCATTTTTCCAGTAAAGAATAGCTCCCATTGCCCATTTAACAAAAGTGGGCGAGCTGTTTTTGAGCATATCATTAAACAGCCAGGCATCCTCAGTGCTCATGTGACCAAACAAGGGCTTAATCATGAAGCCAAGAGATGTAAATACTTTTCCGGGAATGATCTTGTAAATTGGTAACGTTCTGAACAGGCTGAAATACCAGGGAGACTCTGCGCTAACTTTAATACTGGATATGATAATAGTTGCTTTTACCGGGATTTTCTTGGCTATCTCAACAGCCAGTATTCCGCCTAAGGAGTTACCAATAATGATCGAATTTGGAAGTATATGATATTGATTAATAAGTTTTTGAGCATAGGTTGATAAACTATCTGTTTTGTTAGGCTCTATCCAGTCAACCGTAGTTACATCATGATCATACAGGTCAATATTGTTATAAACACGGGTATCGGCACCCAAACCTGCTATCAGATATACTTTGCTCATTAAAACTTTATCAGTTTAACAATTTGCTCCAAGTACAGGGCATCGGTTTCATTAAATTGATCCAGCAACTCGCTGTCTACATCCAAAACGGCCACTACCTCATTGTTATGAAATACCGGTATTACGATCTCCGAACGGGAAAGCGAACTACAGGCTATATGGCCGGGAAAAGCATCAACGTCGGGCACCACTAACGTTTTGGCTTGCTGCCAGGCACTACCACAAACACCTTTACCCAAGGCAATGCGGGTGCATGCTACAGGCCCCTGGAACGGGCCTAAAACCAGCTCGTTGTTTTTTACCAGATAAAAGCCTACCCAAAACCATTTAAATTGCTCCTTTAAAGCGGCACAGATGTTGGCCAGATTAGCCACCAGATCGGGCTCGCCGTAAAGCAAAGCCTCAATTTGAGGGATCAGTGTAATGTATTGTTCGGTTTTATCGGTTGATGTGGTTATGTTTAAATCCTCTGCCATGTGACAAAAATAGTGATGTATGGTTGAAAGTAAATAAGGTTAATATCATATTTCGTACATTTGTAGATGCAACAGCCCGTTTTTTCCTAAGTGGAAAACCGGGCTGTTTTGCTAACCAAACGGAAATATAAAAAAGTGGGAAATTTTTAATTAAGTATTTATTTATCAAATATTTATAACTTTTTAAAGCTTAAAATATAGCTCAAAAATGAGCTAAAACCGGTAAAAAAGGATAGATTTTGGCATTTTTAGTGCGATTTTTGACTTTTTTTGATGCTTTTCTTGTCTGTTTTTTGTTAAAATAAAAGTTTAAAAAGTTTTTTGGCCAAGATTTTACAATTAATCTTTACTTAGCAGACAGATGATCGTTAGTTTGACCATAATACGCTACCGCAAATTATTTGTACCCTTCGCCCTGCTGGCTATGGCTATACATCGTTTGCCCATGCTGATGCAAAAAGGCTGCAGCTTTTATAAACTGCTGGGCTCAGGCCATAACGG
>NZ_JBCECK010000061.1:0-31143 GCF_039207105.1 Mucilaginibacter sp. | reverse complement strand
TAAAGGTTTGGCGGATACGGCGTTGAAAACAGCGGATGCTGGTTACTTAACCCGTAGGTTGCATGACGTAGCCCAGGATATGATTGTAGGTGAAGTTGATTGCGGTACTTTAAGAGGTATCTATACAACTGCGCTGAAAGATAATGAGGATATTGTTGAACCATTATATGATCGTATTTTAGGCCGTACTACCCTGCATGATGTGCATGACCCTATTACCAACGAATTGTTGGCAACAGCCGGTCATGACATTACTGAAGAAGTAGCCAAGAAAATTGAGAACTCTCCGCTTGAAGGAGTTGAAATACGTTCGGTATTAACCTGCGAAAGCAAACGTGGCGTATGCGCATTGTGCTACGGCCGTAACCTTGCAAGCGGTAAGCGAGTGCAAAAAGGCGAGGCTGTGGGTGTAATTGCAGCACAGTCAATTGGTGAGCCGGGTACACAGTTAACATTACGTACGTTCCACGTGGGTGGTACCGCGTCAAACATTGCTGCGGAGTCACAAATCAACGCAAGATTTGATGGTATCATTGAATTTGAAAACGTTCGTACGGTTGAATACAATACCGAAGAAGGTAAAGTTGATGTGGTATTAGGCCGTTCTGGTGAGTTCCGCATCATTGAAGAAGGAAGCAACAAGGTAATTGTTACCAACAACATTCCATACGGTTCATACCTGTATGTAAAAGATGGTAGCAAAATTACCCGTGGCGACCGTATCTGTTCATGGGATCCGTACAATGCGGTTATTATATCTGAATTTGCAGGTTTAACCCAGTTTGAAGCCGTATTAGAAGGTATCACTTTCCGTGAAGAATCTGACGAGCAAACTGGTCACCGCGAAAAGGTAATTATTGATACCAGGGATAAAACTAAAAACCCTGCTATTCAAATTACCGATACAAAAGGTAACATTATTAAAGGATACAACATTCCGGTAGGTGCTCACATTGCTGTTGAAGAAGGTGAAAAACTACAAACCGGACAGGTTATTGCTAAAATTCCTCGTTCAACAGGTAAAACCCGGGATATTACCGGTGGTTTACCACGTGTAACCGAGTTGTTTGAGGCACGTAACCCATCTAACCCGGCCGTAGTTACAGAAATTGACGGTGTGGTAACCTTAGGTGGTGTTAAACGTGGTAACCGTGAGATCACTATTGAATCAAAAGATGGTCAGGTTAAAAAATACCTTGTTCCGTTGTCAAAACACATCCTTGTACAGGATAATGACTTTGTGAAAGCTGGTATGCCGCTGTCAGATGGTTCTATATCTCCTGCCGATATCCTGGCTATTAAGGGCCCGGCTGCGGTACAGGAATACCTGGTAAATGGTATACAGGAAGTTTACCGTTTGCAAGGTGTGAAAATCAACGATAAACACTTTGAGGTGATTGTTCACCAGATGATGCAGAAAGTAGCTATTGAGGATGCCGGTGATACTCGTTTCCTTGAGCGTGAAGCTGTTGACAGCTGGGATTTCATGACCGAAAATGATGAGATATTTGACAAAAAGGTTGTTGTTGAGCCAGGTGATTCAACTACATTAAAAGCCGGTCAGATTGTATCATTAAGAAGGTTACGTGATGAAAACTCTGTACTGAAACGTAGAGATTTAAGATTGGTTGAAGTACGTGATGCTATCGCGGCTACTTCAAGCCCGATACTACAAGGTATCACCAGGGCTTCATTAGGTACCAAATCATTTATCTCTGCGGCATCGTTCCAGGAAACAACCAAAGTACTGAACGAAGCAGCAATTGCAGGTAAAAAAGACTTGATGCTTGGCTTGAAAGAAAACGTTATTGTTGGTCACCTGATTCCGTCTGGTACCGGTTTACGCGAATACGAAAATATCCGTGTAGGTTCACAAGAGGAATTTGATCGCTTAATGGCTTCAAAAGCTGAAGAAATAGAAGCTTAATACTGTAAAGTTTAAATAATGAAAGGCCGCTGTTTTACAGCGGCCTTTTTTATGTCCTTAAATTGGGGAGGTATCCCGGAGAGTCATAGGCGCAATCACTCATTATTAGGCATTGTAGAGCCTGTAGTTGTAAATAATGATTGGGATTGCCTTATGTGTATTTTAGGGCTTTGTATGGCATCTATTACGCTAAATACTCCTGTTTAGTAACGTCGGGGTCGCGCTGGTTCTTATAATATTGAATTTGAGAGGGGATTTGACCATTTCTATACTTGTGACCTGAAGTTTAATGGCTGGTTTCCAGACCGGAAATCAAATAATAGATCTTTGATTCTTATCAAATCCGCGTGGTCGTCAAGGAATTGATATCGTTCACGTAAAATACTCTTTATACAAGTATTCTCTCTTCATTTTTATGGTAGATATCATGGTTTTATAATCAATAACTACTTTATGAAAATGAGAGCGCTCTGCCTGACTTTTATAATGCTGGCAACTATTTTGTCGCTACCGGCATGCCATAAAAAAGATGCTATGCAACCGCACCTGGTTTTCCAGTCAAGCGGCATTTATATTTTGTGTCAGGGGCCTCTCAATACTCCGGGCGCAAATGGAAGCCTGTCATTTTATAACACGGCCACCAAAACATTAACCTTTGATATGTACAGTGAAGCCAATGGAAAAAAGATTGGTGAACTACCCACCGATTTGAAAATTTATGGGTCAAAAATGTATATCGCCGTTACTAATTCAAGTGTGATGGAGGTAGTTGACGCTAAAAGCAGCCAACTCATCAAACGGGTGGATATGCCTAACAGGTATCCAGGCCACGTGTCTTTTTATCAGGGAAAAGCCCTGATCAGTTGCTTGGATGGCTCAGTGGCGGTTATGGATACTACGACGCTGGGTATTTCAAAAAATATTAAACTACAGATCTCCGCTCAGACAGCGGGGCTGGTAGTAGTAAAAGATAAAGCTTACGTAACCCAACCGGGCATAGAAGGAACCAGCAATATCGTATCTGTCATCAATTTGACTACAATGACAGAAATCAAACAGATCTATGTGATACCACAGCCTATCAATGCTGCTTCGGATGCCGATGGGAATGTATTTATTCTATCGCAGGGCTTCCCTGAATTCAGCAATTGTTCACCATCCTTACCTCCCAACTCTCCCGCCTGCTCTATCCTTGGTGGAATAACGGTCATCGATAGTCAAAAAGATATTGTAAAATCATTCCAGTTACCAAATGGTAACCTGTTTGGAGCTATGGCTGTTAACGAACATTCCCTTTATTTTAACACAACTAAGGTAGATAGCAATAGGTTGGTTGTACAAGATACCAGAACACAAACAGTCATTGGCCCCAGTTTCTTAGCAGATTATCCATCTTTAGGTATCAAAGACATGATCATTAACCCTGAGTCCGGAGAGTTATTTATTTTGGGATATAACAGTTTCAATTTTGAGCCGAATCAGTCTCAGCTTTCTGTATTCAGTAAGCTGGGAAAATTAGAATATACAGTTCCTTTAGAAGGTAATCCGATAAAAATTGCACTATTAAAATAGTAGTAGGCGCTTCCAGAGTTCCAATGCATCACGCCTTAATATGGAGTACTATATTCATTATGTCTGCTTTAGGTGATGCTACGTAATAATGGTTACGCGATATGATGTAATTATATGTAAGTAAAGTATTGATCAGCAGGAGCGGAGCCCATAGCCCCGGATACTAAAGATCTAACAATTCTTTTTTTCTCATATTCCTCCTGTGCTATCGCGTTGGGGGCAGGTTTTTATAAAGCTGAATTTAATGAAGAGCGTCTAACCAGTGATATACTTGCAATATGAGTGTAATGGCTGTTCTTTACAGGAAAGAACTACCATGTTTATTTGGATTTGACATTTATTCCTTGAAAATAATTCTACGATCAGGTCTGTAAGAAATGAACGGATTAAACTGATCAGTAGGATTTCCCCAACCCATCCGCTTCTTTTTACCCCAAAAAACTATAATTATACTGAAGTTTAGTCAAGATATACACAGACGAAATAGTTATAAATACTCATACCCGGATCTGGAATTAAATAGCATATACGTCTTTCATCCCCCGAATGGCAAACTATTTTGCATGTGAATGTATATTGTGCAATATTAATATAACCTTTAGTTAAAATTATTTTATTTATTTTATCCTAAGGTTAATTTTGTAGCGAATAAAATTTAATGCGCTTACAGTCAACAATGTTTAAGCCAATTGAAAAATAATTAAAACTTTATTGCTGCTTTTCCGTTCACTTGCTGGCTAAATTAAACGCGCTAAATAAAATTTTTAAAACACTATATTATATAGAGGCTTTGTAATTTTGACGTTATGGAAGAGCAAAACGAAAATCAATTAAACATCGAATTATCAGAAGAAGTAGCAGAAGGTATCTATTCAAACCTGGCAATAATTACCCATTCAAGTTCAGAATTTGTACTTGATTTTATAAGGGTAATGCCGGGTGTACCTAAGGCCAAGGTAAAATCACGTATAGTTTTAACCCCAGAGCATGCGAAACGCTTATTAACTGCATTAGAAGAGAACCTTGAAAAATTTGAGGTTGCAAATGGCCGCATCAAAATTCAGCAGGATCCTTCGGGCTTTCCCATGAATTTTGGAGGAACAATGGGACAAGCCTGAAAATTTAGAATATTATACTAAAAAGCACATTTTAGTTAATTTATGACTATTTTATTTCCATTTTATTAAAAAAATTATAATTTTATGTTGATTATGTAAAAAAGTGTGCATATATTGCACCGTTTTACAACATCTATATCAATTCTATGAAATCCCATATTTATGAGTAAAAAATATTTTTACAGTTTATTTTTCATTGCGCTTGTTACCACCCTGGCTTTGGAACTTACTTCCTGTTCATCAACTAAAAATGTTAAGTATTTTCAAGATATACCTGATTCTGGCAAATTAGCAATAATTCCAAAGGCAGAATACTCAGAGCCTAAAATCAAAGTTGATGATATTTTAAACATATTAATTCAAACAATAGATCCGGCAGCAACTCAAATAATTAATACAGGCAATGTTGCTACAGGTGGCCCGGGTTCATCACCAAGCGCAGGTGCAGCTGCTGTCGCATCTATGGCGGGTAACAGCCAGCAAGGAATATCCGGATATTTAGTTGATAAAAACGGGAATGTAGATATACCTGTATTAGGTAAGGTTAAGGCTGCTGGTTATACAACTGCTGAGTTTAGGGATTCTGTATTGAGTTTAGCCGGCAAATATTATAAGGATCCTACAGTTATTGTAAGATTTGCAAATTTCAAAATCACTGTAACCGGCGAAGTGCTAAAACCAGGCCAGTATATTGTACCAAATGAAAAGGTAAGTGTATTAGATGGTATAGCTATGGCCGGCGACTTAACTATTTTGGCAAAAAGAGATAACGTTCTATTAATCAGAGAAAATGAGGATGGTACTAAAACTCCATACCGTATCAATTTGAAGAAAAGTGATATTATGTCTGCCCCCTACTATTATTTGCGGCAAAATGACATCATATATGTGGAGCCTGGAAAAGGTAAAGCTGCAGCCAATGATGCAAGCCAAACAAGGTACATAACCATTTTAGCATCGGCATTATCTGTATTAATCGTGTTTTTAAGTAGAAGATAGTATATGGAATTTAATAGCAATAGTGAATTTGAAGTATCCCCTAAGCAAAACGAAGCTTTTGATATTAAGAAATTTATAAGTAAGATATTTAATTTTTGGTATCTTTTTGTAATTGGTGTTTTAGTTTGCGGTGTTTTAGCTTTTTTCTACGCCAGATTTAGCCCCCCAGTATATAAAATAAACAGCGAAATTACCATTGATGACCAATCAAGCGGTGTGCCAGGCGGTAAAAGCATGGGTAGTAGCGCGATGATGGATTTTTCGGATCTACTTGGTATGCCAAGTAATGCGTTTAATGAAATTGCTATCTTAAAATCAAATATCCTAATGATTAATGTTGTTAGGGATATGCATTTGAATGGTACGCTTTTCCGCAAGGAAGGCGGCTTTAAATTTGTTGAACTTTATGATGATGCTCCTTTTGATGTAAGAATTATTGAGAAAAAAGATTCTATTAAGCTTAGGAACTTTGACATAACAGTTAATAGTGATCAGGTTAATGTAATTAATGGCAAGGAAGGTCTGAATCGTACTGTAAAATTTGGTGAGCCTATACAAACCCAGCAATTTGATTTAATAATTAATAAAAAGCCTAATGCTGCTATTATTGGCAATAAGAATTATTATAAACTGGTAGTCCAGTCTGTAGATAGTAAAGTTGAAGAGTTATCAAAAAGTTTCAACGTTGATTTAACAGATAAAAAAAGTACCACATTATCCTTAAGTTTTGAGTATTCAAATCCTAAAAAGGGAGAGGCAATTCTGCAAAAATTAATGGAATTGTACTTGAGGCATAACCTGGAGAACAAAAAGGAGATTGCTGATAGTACATTAACTTTTATAGACAACCGACTTAAAATTGTTAGCCAGGAATTAAGCGGAGTTGAAACTAAGTTTGTTCAGTTTAAACAAGAAAACAATATAGCCGACGTAGCTGAGCAATCAAAAGCTTTGGTGGGGAGTGCATCTGATTTTTATCAGAAACTTAATGAGCAACAGGTACAATTAACAGTTTTAGATGATCTCTCAAAATATATCAATAATCCGGAGAATAAAAGAATTATTCCAAGTTCATTAGCGGTTCCGGATCCTGTATTTGCGGCTGCTATAGGCGCTTACAATCAAGCGTTGATTCAAAGAGGGCAATATGCTTTGTCTTACAAGGATACGAATCCGGTAATGCAAAATATAGATGCTGAAATTGAACGAACAAGACAGGGATTGGTAAGCAGCTTTAACTCTTATAAAAGAAGTTTAAATATAGGAATCAACACTTTACAGGCGCAAAATAATAAATTGAACGCGCAGGTTAAAAGTGTCCCCAAAAAGGAGCGTATATTTTTAGATTACTCCCGCGAACAGGACTTAAGGCAGCAATTGTATTTATTTCTTTTGCAAAAAAGAGAGGAAACGGCTATTTCCAAGACCTCTACAATTTCTACAGCTACTATCATTGATCCGGCCAAAAGTGATTTCGAGCCTTACAAGCCTAATAAAATGATGATCATGCTTGTAGGTGTTTTAATGGGCGTTTTCTTACCGTTTTTAGGTATTAATTTAAGAGAACTACTCAATATCAGAATTGTAAACAAGGATGATATTGTAAAGAATACTAAAGTAACTATCCTGGGTGAGCTCGGTAACGATGTTGAGGATGGGGCATTAGCTGTTATAAAAAACCCTCGAAGTATTTTGTCAGAACAGTTTCGTTCATTGAGAACTAACTTGCAGTTTGTATTAAATAATGATAAATCGAATGTGATTATGGTCACTTCGAGTATGAGCGGCGAGGGAAAATCATTTGTCAGCCTTAATTTAGCAAGTGTATTAGTTTTGGGTGGAAAAAAGGTAGTTATGCTTGAACTGGATCTTAGGAAACCCAAGCTTTCATTAAGCTTAGGAATGGACTCTAATGATGGCTTTACAAACTATGCGGTATCCAGTTCTATAAAAGTATCGGATATTCTTAAACCTACTTTTTTCTCTGAAAATTTGTCACTTGTATCTGCCGGCCCGGTTCCGCCTAATCCTTCAGAATTGTTATTAAGTGACCGTTTGAAAGAGTTAATCAAAGAACTTGAAAAAAGCTTCGATTATATTATTATTGACAGTGCACCAATAGGCCTGGTGGCAGATGCTCAGTTAATAGAAAAGCATGCTGATATATGTCTTTATATCACCCGTCAGGATTATACCTATAAATCTCAGCTCAATATTTTGAATGACCTTGTAGCAGAGAAAAAGATCAAACGTGCTTACTTGATAATTAATGACATTAAGCAACGCAAGGGAGGGTTTAATAGTTACGGCTATGGTTATGGATACGGCTATGGGTACGGCTATGGATATGGAAACGTAGAATCACAAAATAATGCTGATACATCAAAACGTTCAAAATTATTTTCAAAAATGTTTGATAAATAAGAAAAGGAATCTTCTCAATTCTTATTAATTCAGTAAATAATGACGGGTATTTCTTTAAAAATAAAAGGTTTTTTTTCTTCGGGTCATGAACGCACCTTAAAGGCGAAAAAGAATATAGCAATTTCTTTTTTGTTGAGAGGTATAAGTATAGCCACAGGATTTATTTTGATTCCTATGACTATTAATTATGTTGACTCGACTCAGTACGGGATGTGGTTAACGCTGAGCTCGGTAATCACATGGTTCAACTTTTTTGATGTGGGACTGGGTAACGGATTAAAAAATAAACTGGCCGAAGCTAATGCCCTGGAAGATTATACCAGTGCCAGAATATATGTTAGTACCACCTATGCCATATTAGGGATCATTTCCATCATTTTATTAATCGGGTTCAATATTGCTAATAAATATATTAATTGGGGTGCAATATTAAATACCAAGACCTCTGATCCTAACGGCCTGAACTTATTGGCCCTGGTTTTAATATGTATTTTTTGTGTGCAATTTTTTGTACAACTAATTCAGGTTGTACTTATAGCTAACCATGAGCCTTCAAAGGTTTCTTTAATCAATGTATTATCCCAAATTGGGAGTTGTGTAATTATTTTTATTCTGGCCAAAACAACAAAAGGCTCCCTATTGAAACTGGTCTTCGTTCTTGGAGGCGTACCGGTTTTTACGCAAATAGCCGCCAGTATTTGGTTTTATGCAACCACTTACAGGAAATACCTACCCAGTATTAAATTAGTCAATTTTAAATTTGCTAAATCACTGCTTGGTGTAGGGGGTATTTTTTTCTTTATACAAATTGGTGCGCTGATATTGTTTCAAACGGATAATATAGTAATTGCGCAATTGTTTGGGCCTAAAGAGGTAACGGTATTTAATATTGCCTATAAGTTATTTTCATCAATTACAATGGTGTTTACGATTATAGTAACTCCCTTGTGGAGCGCTTTTACAGACGCAAATACGAAAGGTGATACGGCATGGATGAGGCGTACTTTAAAAAGGATGAGATTATATTGGGCAGTTTTGAGTGGGGTAGCCATCGTTTTATTATTGCTTTCTCCTTTTATATATAACATATGGTTGCACCATAAGGTAGAGGTTCCATTTTTTGTTTCCTTCGTAATGGCCTTTCAGGCTATTATATATTGCTGGCAAACCATGCACGTATTTTTCCTGAATGGAGTAGGGAAAATCAGGTTACAGTTATATCTTGTAATTGTAGGAACGGTTATCAATATACCTTTAGCTATATTCTTTTCTAAATATATAGGTATATCAGGTGTTACCTTATCTAATATAGTTGTTTATCTAATTTTGGGGATATTTTTTGCTATTCAAAGCAATAAAATTCTTAATGGTTCAACATCTAAAATTTGGAACCAATGAGTTTCTTAAATGGTTTGAAAATTCTTTTTAAGAATAGCAAAAGCTTGTTATTGGGAACAGCAACAGGCCGGCTGCATTGGGATTATTTTACAAGTCAGCAAGTTAGGTGTAACATAAACCCTAAATCAAAAATAAGCAAAGTGCATTACTTGTTTGATGTATCTGTTGGCTTTGGTACAGCCATAGGGCCTAACGCACGCATATCGCAAACCTCGGTAGGTAAGTTTTGCTCTTTGGGGCCTAATCTTGTATGTGGGTGGGGGATTCATCCCATTAATGGCATATCAACATCGCCTGCATTTTATTCTGTTGAAAATCAGGTTGGGTTTACATATAGTAAGACAAATAAGGTAGAGGAAAGAAAACATATTACTATAGGAAATGATGTTTTCATAGGGGCTAATGTTACCATATTGGATGGTGCTAATATTGCGGATGGTGCAGTTATTGGTGCGGGCGCGGTGGTGTCAAAAGATATTCCGCCTTATGCTATCGCAGTTGGATGCCCGATAAAAGTTATTGGCTATAGGTTTGATGAGGATAAAATAGCCAAGTTACTTCAAATAAAATGGTGGGACAGAGATGAGGAAACCTACAAAAAGGTGGAAGAGTTATTTTTTGATGTAGATGAGTTTTTAAAGCAATTTTAAGGTTGAGGACTATGAAATACTTAAAATATATAATTCTCTCTCCTTACAGATATCTGGCCAATTTATTTGCGGCTAAGTATAATTTATTCGTTCTTAAACAGAAACGGGTAGAGTTTGTTACCAGTCCGACTATTATTGGAAAGATGAAAATTATCAATAATGGAAGGTGCAAATTGGGAGAAAAGGTAACATTTAAGAGCGCTTTGTCTTCAAATATGGTTGGCTTATATAAAGCATGTACAATTGCTGTAACCCAGGGAGCCGTACTGGAAATTGGAGATCATTCTGGCTTTTCAGGAGTATCTATATACTGCTCAAACAGTATCAAAATTGGCAAATACGTTAACTGTGGTGGTAATGTATGTATTTGGGATACTGATTTTCACCCGTTGGATTACGAGGCGAGGCGAGTGCACGATATTTCAAAAATAAATAATAGTCCTATAGTAATTGGTGATGATGCTTTTATTGGAGCAAATTCTATAATTCTTAAAGGAGTTACAATTGGAGAGCGTTCAATTGTAGGGGCTGGCAGCGTGGTTACAAAAAGTATTCCTGCAAATCAAATATGGGCCGGAAACCCAGCAAAATTCATCAGAATGATTGATGGGGTGCTGGTGTAAGATCCAATAGGTGGGAATTGCGAATGTAATATACTTAAGGCTCTGTTTAAACAATACCTTGTATAGGTATTAATATCCAGTGGTTTTGCTTAAAAATTTATGGTTGGTTTAATTGTTTTTATTGCTTACTGGTACACCTTATATCAAAAAAGATATGCTGAGAATTTGTTTATACTTTTTCTACAGGTAACGGCATGTTTTCAAATAGTGCCCGTTAGTTTAATTAATTTAAATCCGATTATTACAAAACCGTATGATTGGGTGTCGTTAATTCTGGTAATAACACTAATTAAAGATTACCAATATATCTCTTTACGAAAGCATATCATACTTCCTTTAAAGCTATATCTGGGCTTTATAATTTTCATGGCTTTTTACTCGATCTTTTTTCTGGGTATTGAAGTTAAAGTAGTTGTATCGGTTTTTAGGTTATACCTGTTTTTTATAGCTCCTGTTTTATTTTTAAGGTATGACTATAAGGTGATTGAAAAGGTTGTTGGCTGGATTGCAACCATGATTACTTTTTGCTGCTTTATTTTTATCCTTCAGGCTATAACGGGGAAAGCAATATTATCAGCATTGCAAACCGATAACGTAATAACAAAAGAGAAAGTTGGCGGTTTCTCCAGATTTTACAATCTACCTTATTTTACAATATTTATGCTAATGTATTATGTAAAAAAGCTTACTGTAAAATTTGATGTGAAATTATTAGTTTATGCAATAATCATATTTACTGCCATTGTAGTCTCTTTTAATAGAAACTCCTTAGTTACAGCCATTATAGGCATTATAGCTGTGTTTTTTCATAACCGTAAATTGAAAGTTACAGACATTGCCTTATTGGTTTTTAGCGGTTGGTTTTTGCTGTTTATAATCTCCCAGATACAAAGCAAAAGATTGAATCAGGGGTTTAGTGATGTTCAAAGTTTTTCGAACTCTATTAGTTTGAATGATGTATCCAGTAATAGCGATGTGGGAGAGTTATCTACAACTCAGTTCAGAGCCCTGCATTTTTATGAGCGATTTGTATATGTAACCAATAAGGGACTGAAAACAACATTATTGGGGATTGGTATGGCAAATGAAAATTCAGCTATAGTCAAGAAGCTAAGTTTTTTAATAGGCCTCGTTGATGATCAGAATCACACTACGCAAATTGATACAGCAGATATTGTTTGGTCAATATTGTTGTTGCAAACTGGCATAATAGGAATGGTTTTATTTACATGGGTATTTGTGGGTTATATAAAATTCTTTTTAAAGCACAGAAAGTTCACATTCTCGTATTTATCAGCAATATATTTAATAGCACTACTATTTACATCGTTTTTTGGTATAGAGATAACTTTTGCTCCGGTTATACTCTTTTTCTCAATGATGTATGTTTTAACAGCTAAGGGTACCAGATCATTCGCTAATGTCATGAGCAGTAATGCAAGATTGATTAAAAATGGAATTTAAACAGGCTAATTGTCAGTTGTTATATGAATAAATACCAAAGGATATATGCACAGTGCAAAGCTGTTAAAACCAGCTTTATAGGTGTAGTTCTGCGTTTAATATATTATAAAGTTTGCTACAAGATAACTGTTTTATCAAGTTCAAATACATATGTTGAGGGTATGGCCAATATTAAATCAGGCGGAACCTTAAAAATTGGATTAAAGAAGCTTGGTTTTACTTTTAAAAAGGATGCTACTTATTTAAATATTAGAGGCAAGTTGAATATTAGAGGTGATTACTCAATTGCAAAAGGCTGCAGATTTGATATAGGCCCTCAGGGAGTTGTAAATATTGGGAGCGGTGGTTTTATTAATGCGAATAGCCTTCTTATCATAATGCATAAGCTAACTATTGGTGATGATTGTTCTATATCCTGGAACACGCAGTTTTTGGATGATAATTTTCACCAGTTGGAATATGAAGGAAAAAAGGATGACAAGAATAATGAGATAGCAATAGGGAATCATGTATGGATCGGTTGTAATTGTTTCTTTTATAAAGGAAGCCGTATCCCGGATAATTGCATTGTTGCTGCCAATTCTGTGGTTAAAGATGCATTTTATGAGGAGAATACTTTAATAGGCGGAAACCCTGCCAAAGTCATCAAAAGAAATGTTAATTGGAAATAGTTTGTAAATGTTTATTAAATATAAGATATGGAGCCGTTAATTACAGTAGTTACACCGTCATATAATCAAGGACAGTTTATTGAGGAAACTATATTGAGTGTATTGAATCAAACCTATAAAAATATTCAATACATCATTGTAGACGGGGGATCGACTGATCAAACAATGGAAGTTGTTAATCGATATAAGGATAGGATTGACATCATTATTCACGAAAAGGATAAGGGACAGTCAGACGCCATCAATAAAGGCTTTAGGCTTGCCAAGGGAGAGCTGACAGGTTGGATAAACTCTGATGATATATTATACCCTGATTGCATTGAGCAAATAGTAAAGTTGTATAACAAGAATAACGACGGCTCAATTTATTATGGGGGCATCATTGAATATATAGATAAAGATAGTAAATCAATAAAACTCAGGAATGGAGTTATAGGTGACAAATCTTATCTGCTTAAGGAAAATTATGATGTAATTCAGCAAGGATCCTTTTATTCGGTGAAGATATTAAAGCAGGTAAACTATGTAAATGAAGCTATTCATTATTGTATGGATCTGGATTTGTGGTTAAGGCTGCTTAACTATGGCCCTATTTATTCTTATAATGAAAAGCCGATAGCTGGATTTCGTAAATGGGAAGGAACTAAAACGGCCACCAGTGCATTGAAGTTTTTAAATGATATTAAAATAACATTGCTTAAGAATGGTGCACCAGCGTATGGTAAAACGTTACGTAAAATCTATTACTATACGTTCAAAGCGCAAGTAAAAAGACTTTTTGTAAAATATCATTTGATATCTCAGTAATAAGTAGAAAGTTTTAAAATCTGCATTTACGCAATTATTAAACTGAAATGGGTTTTATAAAATTTGTTTTTCAAGATTGGAAGGCTAACGCGGGTAATACCAAGGGGCGTTTCATTTTAGTATTATATAGAATTGGTAACTACTCTAAAAAAAGAAAAGCGCTAAAAATACTTTTTATCCCTCATCTGATACTTTACAAGTTTTTTGTTGAATGGATTTTAGGAATAGAGTTGCCATGTTCCACAACTATTGGCAAAGATCTTAAACTATTTCACGGACAAGCTCTGGTTATACATAAGAATACGATAGTAGGATCTAATTGTACAATAAGACATTCCACAACAATTGGAAATAAAGGTGGGAGCGATAAACGATGTCCGGTTATAGGGACTAACGTGAATATTGGAGCTCATGTTTGTATCATTGGTAATATAACCGTGGGCGACAATGCAGTAATTGGATCAGGTAGTGTAGTTGTAAAGGATGTTCCACCAAACGCAACAGTGGTTGGCAATCCGGCACGGGTTATAAAAATTGATTAATAACATTAATTGTCTTTATCAATATTACCTGGAGAGACACTGATATTGCTTAATCGATTTAACAAGATTAATTGACAATAGTTTAAAGTACATATATAATGAACTTACTTTTTGATTTAATTGCAACGCAACCTATCATGGGCGAAAAAGTACATGGAGGGGGTAAATATGCTATTAAGATATTCCTGGAATTAATGAAGTCAGAAAAACCGGGCATTCGGATTTTCGCTCTGTTTGATTCCAAAATGCCGGTCGACGCCAATTTGACTAAATTACTTGAAGAACGTGGTGGGGTATTGGTGGATATCCGGAAGCAGACGATCAAAGAAGTTATTGTTAATAATCAAATAAACAGATGTTATTTTGCGCTAACTCATAACATCGGTTTTAACTTTCTGGAATTATTGGATATTGACTGCGAAACAGTTACAACTATACATGGTTTACGCGACCTGGAGTTGATTCCTGGTGTGGATTCCTTAAAGTATATAAACGGATTGCAGGGGAAACTGAAGGCTTTGGCCAAGATTGTACTCAGAAAACGTTTATATAATAAAAAATATTCTTATTACTCAAAATTGCTGGAAAAGGCCAAAATTATCACAGTTTCAAATCATTCAAAATTCGCTATAAAGGCTTACTATCCCGAGTATAAACAAGATATAAACGTATTTTATAGCCCGGATGTAACAGATATTGATAACAATGATGAGCCTGAAGAAACACTTAATGAGCGGGGATATTATTTGCTTTTAAATGGTAACAGGTGGATTAAAAACAACCTCAGATCTGCTATTGCTCTTGATCAGTTGTTTACAGAAAATAAGGAACTGACCCGGAAAGTGATCATAACAGGAGTTGCCAATAAAAACTTTTATTTAAAGCATCTGAAAAATCCTGAAAGATTTATTTTTTATGATTTTGTTAGCGAAGGGTTTTTAAAGCTTCTCTTCAAAAACGCTTTCAGTTTAATATATATGTCGCTAAATGAGGGCTTTGGTTATCCTCCAATAGAGGCTATGAAATACGGAACACCGGTAATAGCGTCGCCTTTTACATCTATATATGAAATTTGTGGTATCGCAGCGTCGTACAGTAACCCTTATGCAGTTCAGGAAATAAAAAACAGGATTCTGCAACTTGAAGATCCTGCCATTTATAATTCTTTAAAAGAAAATGGGTTAAACAGATTTGATGTTATAAATAGTATTCAAAAAAGCCATCTTGAATCAATGGTCGAGTATTTGTGTGCATAGAACGTTGATTAATTATTTATACACCCTATTAATGGTATTATGATAAGAAATTATCGGGACTACAAACATTATCTATTTCAGGATGCATTAGCAATGGGATTCAACCCAAAGTCTAAAGTTAACCTCTTGAAGGCACATCTTTCAAATCCAAGGTGGCGGTTTATTAAAAAATTAAGAAGGGTAGAATACTATAAGAATACATCTACAAATATTTTTACCAGGCTATATTACTTACTGCTTTGGCTTAATTATAAGCGGTATGCCTTAAAGTTAGGTTTTTCTATTCCTCCTAACGTATGTCAGGAAGGCTTGTCACTACCGCATTATGGTACAATTGTGATATCCAAAGAAGCGGTAATTGGTAAAAACGCCAGAATACATGTTTGTGTAAATATAGGCGCCAGTAAAGGTGGGGCGCCTAATATAGGAAATGATGTATACATAGGTCCGGGTGCAAAGTTGTATGGCGACATTAAAATTGGCAATAATGTTAGTATTGGGGCCAATGCTGTTGTCAACAAATCGTTTAATGAAGATAATATCGTATTAGCTGGAATTCCGGCCCAAATTGTAAAAAGACAAATTGCAGAGTAATAATGAAAGAAAGTCATAACAGTGATACAATTATTTTTTATGCGCCTGTTGGGAATCTTACAAAAGGGTTCAAAAGTGGCGGTGCCGAAGCGGGTTGCAGAAAGACGATAGAAGTATTAAGGAAAAATGGCTATGAAGTTTTGTTGGTAGAAAAACCCGCCAAGAAATCAGATTCGAAGTTGGATCAGGTCATATTATTTGCGCAATTATTCAAAATCTGGATACGCCTCATTTTTTACTTTGTAAAAAACAAGAACTACAGGTTCCATGTAGCAGGTTTTTATCTTAATCAGATTGTTTTTGAATGGTTTTTTATAAAAACGGCTAACCTTTTTGGTGTTAAAACCGTTTATGAAATTCGAAATGGTGGTATGATAGAGGCTTATGAATCAAGAGGTAAGTTTTATCAGTATTTTATGCGGTCTACATTATTAAGTTCTTCAATGGTACTTTGTCAGGGATATGATTATGTGGTGTTCCTGAATGAAAAATTTAATAAGTCATCTGTATACTACCCTAATTATATTATGGATGATTTTGTTGGGCCTAATAATTTAAAAAGAGGGCAAGACCAGGTTTTGAGGCTTATTTATTTTGGGCGTGTAGTCCCGGATAAAAATGTGGACTTTACTATTGATGTTTGCCATAAGCTTAAACAACTCGGTTTTCAAATAAACTTGGATATAATTGGCTCTTATGAGGATGAATATTATACTTTATTGAGTAACAGGGCAGCGGATTACGGGATTAAGAATGAGGTAATATTTCATGGCCGGATGGATTTTAAGGACATTTATAAATATCTTCAATTGGCGCATTTTTTTGTTTTTCCTTCCAAGGAAAAAAGAGAAGGCCATTCAAATTCACTCACCGAGGCTATGGGTTGTGGCGTAGTTCCGATTACGAGTACTGCCGGATTTAATGAAAGCATAGTAAATGATCCTAAACTTGTTGTCCATGAGTATGATCCGGCATTGTATGCTGCTGCAATAGCCGAAATATGGAATAACAAAACCTGGGAAAGTTTTTCAGATAAAGTTTACCAAAGGGTTTTATCTAATTATGTAGAAAAAGTGGTTGAAAAATCCTTATTAAGTGGCTATGACTTATTAAGAATTAAACAATAAGGTTGTAAGCTTTACATTTAGGTAACAAATATCTGTTAATTTTATAAAAATAATAATCAATAGTTAAAACATATCATGATGAGTATCAATACCATCTTAAATATTAAAATTAATTCAATCAGTAAAAAGGACTTGTTAAGTAATTTAACTGAGGGAGTATTGTTTACACCAAATGTTGACCATCTGGTGAAATTACAAAAGGATGAGGATTTTTATAATCAATATAAGAAAGCAGAATGGATTATATGCGATAGCAATATATTAGGCCTTGCCGCTAACTTTCTTAATAAGCCTTTTAAAGAGGTGATTCCGGGGTCATCACTATTACCTATGTTTTATGAGTATCACAAAGATAATAGATCAACTAAGATGTTCCTGCTGGGGGCAAAAGAGGGGGTGGCTTTAAAGGCAATGGAGAATATAAATAATAAGACAGGGTGGGATATCGTTGTAGGAGCACATTCTCCTTCTATTGGATTTGAACTGGATGAGGAAGAATGTAACGATATAATTGATATCATTAATAATTCAGGCTGTAATGTGCTGGTGGTAGGCGTTGGTGCTCCAAAGCAGGAAAAATGGATAATGAAGTATAAAAGTTTGATGCCTCATGTAAAGATATTTATGGCTTTGGGAGCTACGATAGATTTTGAAGCCGGAAATATAGACAGGGCACCTATTCTTTTTCAAAAACTTTATCTTGAATGGCTTTACAGGATAATTAAGGAGCCTAAAAGATTATGGAAGCGTTATTTAGTTGATGATATGCCATTTTTCTTTTACATATTAAAAAACAAATTAGGGCTGTACAAAAACCCTTTTGAATCCCCAGGTAAATAAAATCACGAACAATGAAAAGTTTATATGCGTTCTTACTTATAATATTTGCGTTTAAGGCTATGGGGCAGGATTTGCCTATTGATAAGGATGCTACAAGGGAAACCAAGAAACTTTATCAAAATCTTAAGGGAATAGCTTTTAAGGGCGTATTATACGGACATCAAAATGATTTGGCACACGGAGCAGGTTGGGATAATCAATTTGATCGCTCGAATGTAAAAGAGTTGTCCGGATCTTATCCATTTGTATTTGGTTGGGATTTGGGATGGCTTGAAGTAGGAAAAAAGAGAAATATTGAAAGTATTCCGTTTGATAATATTTCCAGGTATATAAAATTTGTTTATGCGCAGGGTGGGGTAAATACAATATCCTGGCATTTTAATAACCCGGTTGCTCCTACAGAAATTGTAAGAACCACCAAGTTAGTTGATTCAACGGTGAGCCGGTTGTTTTCCAATCCATCTAACCTAAATCGATACAGATCATGGTTGGATACCCTGGCTAATTTTGTTACTAATTTGAAAGGGCCTAATGGAGAGTTAATACCGCTAATTTTCAGACCGTTTCATGAAAATACCGGCAATTGGTTTTGGTGGGGTAATGGTCAGTGCACTCCCGAGCAGTACGCCAAACTTTGGCAATTCACGGTTAACTATTTAACCCGTGTTAAACATGTGCATAATTTACTTTATGCATATAGCACCGATGCTTTTGAAACGCAGGAGCAATACCTAAATCGATATCCGGGCGATAAATACGTAGATATCCTGGGATTTGATTTTTATGATGGTCCCAAAATAGACAATGATTCAGTGAATTTGTTTACGCCAAAAGCATTACAAATGGTCAAGGTAGTAAGACAGCTTGGTCAACAAAAACAAAAGATATGGGCTTTTACTGAAACGGGATATAAAAATATGCCTATCAAGAATTGGTGGACAAACAATCTTTATCCTGTTTTAAAGAACTCAGGTCTTTCGTATATATTAATTTGGGGTTATTATAAGCCTGACGATTATTTCGATACGTTTAAGGGACAAGCAAGTGCTGACGATTTTATGGATTTTTCCAAGAATCACAACATCCTTTTTTTAAATGATAAGCCTAAGAATTGGATTTATAAGTGATTATATCTCACTGGCTTGTGCGATGAATGATGTTATTCATTTTTTTTATTTCGAATTTAACTTATGATGAAAATACTAATTACGGGTACTGCAGGTTTTATTGGCTTTCACTTAGCAGAAAAATTTTTAAATTTAGGACACCAGGTTGTTGGATTGGATAGTATTAACGATTATTATGATGTAGGACTAAAATATGGACGTTTAGCCGTATCAGGGATCGAAAAGGAAAGCATTGAATATAGCAAACCGGTAATCAGTAATAAATACCCAAGCTATCGGTTTTATAATCTTTTACTCGAAGACGAGGCAAATTTATTAGAGCTTTTTAAGACAGAGCAACCGGATATTGTTATCAATTTGGCAGCTCAGGCAGGTGTAAGATATAGCTTAGAAAATCCTCATGCCTACGTTAAAAGCAACGTAGAGGGCTTTTTAAATATTTTAGAGTGTAGCCGTAAATTCAATATAAAGCACTTACTTTATGCAAGTAGTTCAAGTACATATGGTTTAAACCAGGACGCTGTTTTTTCAACCAGCCATAATGTTGATCATCCGGTATCGCTTTATGCCGCAACAAAAAGGAGCAACGAGCTAATGGCGCATGTTTACAGCCATATATATAATTTGCCTACAACAGGAGTTCGTTTCTTTACGGTTTATGGCCCTTGGGGGCGGCCGGATATGGCCCCGATGTTATTTACAAAAGCAATTTTACAAGGTAAGCCGATATCTGTATTTAATCATGGTGAAATGATGAGAGATTTTACCTATATTGATGACATCGTAGAAGGGGTTTATAGGCTTGCTACCGAAGTGCCGAGCCCTAATCCGGAACAGTTTTCAAAAGAGCCTCTACCTTCTAACTCCTCGGCACCTTTTGCTATATATAATATAGGGAATAATAGTCCGACAAAGCTTATGGATTTTATTGAGATCTTGGAAAGAAATTTAGGGGTTGAGTCAATAAAGAATTTTGAACCAATGCAACCCGGCGATGTTGTATCTACTTATGCCAATATTGATTCATTAATTGAAAAAACTGCTTATCACCCTACTACAACTTTAAATCATGGCATTGAAGAGTTTGTTAAATGGTACAGGGAATTCTATCGTTAAAATTAAAAGACTGTTGAATGCGAGTAATCTAATTTCAGCAAATTGCTTATTACTAATACTTAATCATTAAATAAAAAAATACCACATGAATAAAAGAGCCTTAATTACAGGTATAACTGGCCAGGATGGAGCCTACTTAACGGAATTGCTACTAAAAAAAGGATATGAGGTGCATGGCATAAAACGTAGGAGTTCATTATTTAACACAGACAGAATAGATCATTTATACCAGGATCCGCATGATTCGGAACTAAAGTTGATTTTGCATTATGGTGATTTAAGTGATTCAACTAACCTTATACGTATTATTCAGCAAGTACAGCCTGACGAAATATACAACCTTGGGGCTATGTCTCATGTTAAGGTAAGTTTTGATACCCCTGAGTATACAGCTAATGCCGATGGTATAGGAACACTCCGTTTATTAGAAGCTATTCGCATATTGGGTTTAGAGAAGAAAACAAAAATCTACCAGGCTTCAACGTCTGAATTGTATGGCTTGGTGCAGGCTGTTCCACAATCGGAAACTACTCCTTTTTATCCTCGCTCACCTTATGCGGTAGCCAAAATGTATGCTTATTGGATAACTGTTAATTACAGAGAAGCATACGGCATTTATGCATGTAATGGTATCTTATTTAATCATGAGAGCCCTTTACGCGGAGAGACTTTCGTTACGCGTAAAATAACCAGAGCGGTTGCTAAAATAGCAATGGGTTTACAAGATAAATTATTTTTAGGAAACCTTGATGCACAAAGGGATTGGGGACACGCTAAAGATTACGTTGAAGCAATGTATCTGATTTTGCAACAAGAAACCCCTGAAGATTATGTTATTGCTACAGGTGTAACAACCAGAGTAAGGGAGTTTGTAAGATTGGCATTTGGTCAATTAGGAATTACTGTAGAATTCAGGGGTGAGGGTGCTGCTGAAAAAGGTTATATAGTAAGTTGTTCAAATCCCGATTTTCAGGTTGCGATTAATAAAGAAGTAGTAGCCGTTGACGAGAAATATTTTAGGCCAACAGAAGTTGATCTTTTAATTGGCGATCCAACAAAGTCAAAAACAAAACTGGGTTGGGAGCCTAAATACGATTTGCAAGGTTTGGTAAGTGAAATGGTTACCTCTGATGTTGAGTTATTTCAGCGTGAAAAATTACTCAAGGATTCTGGTTACACTATAAAAAATCAATTTGAATAATTAATGGAGTTATCTTCTAAAATATATATAGCAGGTCATCGAGGTATGGTCGGCTCGGCCATATTTCGTAAATTAAAAGCTGAGGGTTATAATAACTTTGTTTTTCGGACATCCGAAGAGCTTGACCTCCGGGACCAAAAGCAGGTAAATGATTTTTTTGCTCTTGAAAAGCCTGATTATGTGTTTTTAGCTGCAGCAAAAGTGGGCGGAATTATTGCCAATAATACTTACCGTGCTGATTTTTTGTATGATAATTTACAGATACAGAACAATATAATTCATAACGCTTTTCTAAACAACACCAAGAAATTGATGTTCTTAGGATCCAGCTGTATTTATCCTAAGATGGCCCCTCAGCCATTGAAGGAAGATTACTTGCTTACCGGCCTTTTGGAACCAACCAATGAGCCGTATGCGATTGCAAAAATTGCCGGTATAAAAATGTGTGATGCTTATCGTGATCAGTATGGCTGCAACTTTATATCGGTAATGCCTACTAATCTTTATGGCTATAACGATAATTATCATCCGCAAAACTCCCATGTGTTGCCTGCATTGATACGTCGTTTTCATGAAGCTAAGGAGCAGGGCCTGTCATCTGTTACCATATGGGGAACCGGCTCACCTAAACGTGAGTTTTTGTTTGCCGATGATTTAGCTGAAGCTTGCTTTTATTTAATGCAGAATTATAACGAACCTGGTTTGGTAAATATTGGAACAGGGGAGGATATATCTATTAAAGAGTTGGCCTTACTCATTAAAAAAGTTGTTAATTATCAGGGTGATATCACTTTTGATGAATCTAAGCCAGATGGTACACCACGTAAGCTAATGGATGTAAGTAAACTGCATAGCCAGGGCTGGAAACATAAAATTCAACTTGAGCAGGGAATACAATTGGCTTATGATGACTTTTTAAAGAAAAACTTAGATAGTATTAAATCGTAGTTTACCAAGCAAAAAGCTATCTTAGGCCGGAAAGTCAGCAGTATTTAGGGGAGATGATTTAAAGATTATTTTGAATCTATTGCTAATAAAGCGATAAGCAGAAATAGCCGCTTACTGCAATGCACTGGAATTTAGATTAATATGATTACCAAATAGTGTTAATTAAATAAGTATAAATGGAAAATATCACGAAGATTTGCTGTATAGGTGCTGGATATGTGGGGGGGCCAACTATGGCAGTAATAGCAAAAAAATGCCCCCACATTAAGGTTACCGTAGTTGACTTGAACGAAGCACGTATTGCGGCCTGGAATGATCCTGATACCAAGAACCTCCCTGTTTATGAGCCTGGTTTAGGTGAGGTTGTGGCCGAAGCACGCGGGCGTAATCTGTTTTTTTCAACTGATGTTGATAAGGCGATCGACGAAGCCCAGATGATATTTATATCGGTTAATACCCCAACAAAAACTTATGGAGCAGGTAAGGGGCAGGCTGCTGATTTAAAATGGATTGAATTGTGTGCAAGACAAATTGCAAGTGTATCAAAAGATAGTAAGATTATTGTTGAAAAATCTACTCTGCCGGTAAGAACTGCCAGCGCCATTAAGGATATTCTTACGCATACTGGTGGCGGCGTTCAGTTCCAGATATTATCGAACCCTGAATTTTTGGCCGAAGGAACCGCTATGGAAGATCTTGACGAGCCAGATCGTGTGTTGATAGGCGGCGACAGTACACCAGAAGGTAAAGTAGCTGTTCAGGCGCTGGTTGATGTATATGCTAACTGGATTCCGAAAGAACGCATATTAACCACAAACGTTTGGTCGTCTGAGTTATCAAAACTTACCGCTAATGCATTTTTGGCACAACGCGTTTCTTCTATTAACTCACTCACCGAAATATGCGAGCAAACAGAAGCAGATATCAGTGAAGTAGCAAGAGCTATAGGAACAGACAGTAGAATTGGTCCTAAATTTTTAAAAGCTTCAGTTGGTTTTGGAGGTTCATGCTTTCAAAAAGATATTTTAAACCTGGTTTACATAGCCAGAAGCTATGGCTTGCAGGAAGTTGCTGATTACTGGGAACAAGTAATCATTATGAATGATCATCAAAAACGCCGCTTTGCAAATCAGATCATTAAAAATCTGTATAACACGGTTAATGGTAAAAAGATTACCTTTTTGGGTTGGGCCTTTAAAAAGGATACCAATGATACTCGCGAATCTGCGGCTATCTATGTTGCTGATCACCTTTTAAATGAGCAGGCAGATATAGCCGTTTATGATCCGAAGGTGCCAGAAACGCAGGTATACGGCGATTTGGATTATTTACATACCAGAGCACCTGAAGTTAATAAAAAAGGCGTAAAGGTAATAACAGATCCTTATGAGGCTTGTAAAAATGCTCATGCTATAGCCATATTGACTGAGTGGGACGAATTTAAGGGCTACGATTGGCAAAGAATTTATGATAGCATGCTTAAGCCGGCTAAAATATTTGATGGCCGTAATCTTCTTAATGCAGATAAATTAAGAGCTATTGGCTTCCAGGTACGCTCAATAGGTAGTCATTCCAGCTAATTAAGCATAGTATTAAAAAAAAAGGGTCAGGAAGTTTAAACTTCCTGACCCTTTTTTTTTAATACTATGCCAGCATTTCCTTTCATCAAGAACCTAATTAACGGCTATATAATATAGTTATATAGCCGTAATCATTTACACATCCATTTTTACGTGAGGGCCTGTAATTTAATTTCTAAAATCAACTGCCATAATCCTTTGTGTTTAATTGTGTTAATAAAAAGTATCCCTAAGGTTAAATTATATTTCTTGTGCTTGTTTATTAAATATTCCTATTTTGTGTATTTTTTTAAATTTTATTGAATTATTTTTAATAAAATTTAATTTTACTATCATTGTATATGGCGTATACGCTTATTGTATTGTGAAATTTTAATAAAATAAATATTAACCTTTGAGAAACATTAATTGAAGGTTGTTGTTCAATAGTTTTTATTATCCCCTAAATAAAATTTATATGAAGAGACTTATAGTTTTTGCAGCAGTGTTATTTTTTTATTCAACAGTTACTGCTCAGATAAAGGATGTGCATGTTAGTTTAGAAGCAGATGGTATAGGAACCACATCAGGTGTTGTGCCATTTTGGTTTCGGTCAAATCAATTTGGTAGCATGCCGCTATCAGGTGGCTCAGGGAGTTTAATAGGAAGTATCCGTAAAGATTATGATACTACAAAAACTTTTGATTGGGCAGCATCTTTTGAGGGGCGCGCCAATATTGGTAATTATTCCCGTTTTGATGTAATAGAAGGATTTGTGAAAGGACGTGCAGGTATTTTTGAATTAAAAGCCGGGCGTTCAAAAGATATTGTGGGACTTGTTGATACTGCTTTATCTTCTGGTGCATTTTCCATTTCTGGAAATGCCTTAGGAATACCTAAAGTGATGCTAAGTATTCCGGATTATTATAGCATTCCGATTTTTGGAAAGTTATTTGCTTTTAAGGGTTCTTTTGCTAATGGGTATGCAGGCAATGCTTCGGTACAATATGGAAGTGAGCCGGCAAATTTCAAGACCTATTATTTAGAAAATTCGCTTTATGTAAAAGTTGGCAAGCCTTCCTGGAGGATTAATTTCCAGGCAGGTTATAATCATGAAGCTTTGTGGGGTGATGAGAAACGCGTTTTTGGATCTCACTTTAACTTGTCTGGTTGGCAGACCTATTGGCATGTTATAACGGGGCAGGTATATGCACCTGCTCAATCAAAGGTGGGTAATCATTTAGGTTCGTTAGACCTTGGCGCCGAATATAAATTTAATGATTTTACTTTATTTTTATACAGTCAAAGCTTTTATGATAAAGGAGCTCTAAGTTCACTTGCCAATATTGAAGATGGCCTTCGGGGTATAAGTTTAACAAATAACAAACGTAGATCTGGTAATGTGTATTTGAAAAAAATACTGTTTGAGTTTCTGTACACGGCAAATCAAGCAGGCCAGGTAGATTCAAAAAAAACAAGATCCGGTGCCGAAGACTATTATAATAATTATGAATACCTGGAAGGCTGGTCATACAAAGGCGTTGGCTTAGGCACTCCCTTTATTACTCCTGTGTCTTATGCAAGGGATAACCTGGGTAAATCTAAGGATCAGTTTTTTATCAATAATCGTGTAAGTGCATTGCATATGGCAGCACAGGTTTACGCCTTTCAGTGGTTTTATACAGGTAAATTGTCTTTTTCTCAAAACATGGGAACGTATGAAACAGGAACTGATCCTTTTCGTAGTGTAAGTGTTGGTAATATAAGTGTAATAAGAATGCCAAGAAATCCGGGCACGTTTCGTAAAGTAAATCAGTTATCTGCTTACCTGGAGGGCATCAGGCCATTGAGAAATGGTTACAAGGTTGGCTATGACGTTGGATTTGATCATGGAGAGTTATTATACAACTCCTTTGGTGTTATCTTAAAGGTATCTAAATCATTTTTATAACGATATACGAAAATTCGATCCTTAGCGATGTTTCCGATATCTTAAAACTCCAATGTCCCGTTTTCTTTAAAAAGGAAATAACGCAACATGTCATAGCAAAAACTGTAGTATCAATAATTTCAAGGTTTTTGAATTCAATGTTCTCTCAAAGTGAAATTATATACATACATCCATTGTTATGATGAATGAGCTTTATTGATAAAATCGTATATGGCAATCAAAGCAAACATATCTATTCATCTTAATTGATTTTAACATGAGTTTCATAAGCCCATGAGTGGCTGCTCTTTGTATAAAATCACCATTGCATTGTGGACAGCATATGTCACAACAATCTTTGCTTTTAATGTATGCTGCACCTTTGATAAATGTTACCATGGCGTTAAATTTATAGTTGGTTATTCTAAAATAGTAACTAAAAGGTATAATTACTCATACTAATAACAGATTGTATCGCAGGTGTGTAATTGTGTGAATATTAATATATTGATGACTTTAAGTTAATATTTAAAACTATAACCAAAATTAAAATGATATTCGTTATGATTAATTTAATAACTAATGTTCATCTAATATTAAACATTGCTAACAGTCTGACTACCCGTTTTTATCGGCATTAGAAAATATTGGCACATGAATAGGTTAATGACTTTATCGGAGGGGTAATGTTGGGTTTTAAGGAAATTTTATATCACAGTTATATTGCTAAAAAAATCAAGTACTTTTGAGAATTAAATATAATATTGCTGTATCATTATTTAGTTTAGTTCTTTAGATTTGCCCACTTAATCAGTTATAATTTGTTCTGATTAATAATGGATTGCTTTGATGATTACCTTGTATAAATATTAAATTGGAGCGATTTTTTAACGATCAGGAATTTGGTATATAAGATCTCCAATAAAATGCATCCCATTGTGTTTAAATTGGTGTGTAATAAAAACAAAGAAAGGTGTGCACAAAATAATTTAAATTATGAAAAAGTCTCATCGATCTGTAGTAACAATGATAAATGCTTATGAAAAGAAATATTTTAATTACCGGAGGCGCCGGTTTTATAGGCTCTCACGTAGTTCGTAGATTTGTAAATCAATATCCTCAATACCTCATTGTAAATGTTGATGCCTTAACCTATGCCGGTAATCTGGAAAATCTGAAGGATATTGAGGATGCTCCTAATTACAAATTTGAAAAAGCCGATATTCTGAATGTTGACCAGCTAACCCAGCTGTTTGAAATTTATAATGTAACTGATGTTATTCATTTGGCCGCAGAGTCACATGTTGACAGGTCAATACTTAGCCCTTTAGATTTTGTTTATACCAACGTTATTGGAACTGTAAACTTATTACAAGTAGCCAAAACCAAATGGAAAGATGATTTTAATGGGCATATTTTTTATCATGTATCTACCGATGAGGTATACGGTGCATTGGGCGAAACCGGTTTATTTACCGAGGAAACCAAATACGATCCGCATTCACCTTACAGTGCCAGCAAGGCATCTTCTGATCACTTTGTAAGGGCTTATCATGATACTTACGGTTTGCCGGTAAAAATATCAAACTGTTCAAACAATTATGGACCGAACCACTTTCCGGAAAAACTTATTCCGTTGATGATCAACAATATCATTAGCAATAAGCCGCTGCCGGTTTATGGCGATGGTAAATACACCCGTGATTGGTTGTATGTAATTGACCATGCCAGGGCAATTGACCTTATTTTCCATGAAGGTAAAATAGGCGATACCTATAATATTGGTGGATTTAACGAATGGCAGAATATCGATTTGGTACACTTGCTGTGCAAACAAATGGATGAAAAGCTTAACCGCGAAGCAGGTACAAGTGAAAAACTGATCACTTATGTAAAGGATCGTCCGGGTCATGATTTGCGTTACGCTATTGATGCAGGTAAACTAAATAAAGAATTAGGCTGGAGCCCTTCTGTAACCTTTGAAGAAGGCCTATCTGCAACTATAGATTGGTTTTTGAATAATCAGGAGTGGCTTAATAATATAACCAGCGGCGCTTATGCCAGTTATTATGAGCACCAGTATGATAACCGTTAATTAGCAACGGTTATCATAGTTTAATTTACAAAACATCCATCAAAAATGACTATAACCAAGACCCCTCTTGAGGGTTGTATAATTCTAAATCCACGTGTTTTTAATGACGAAAGAGGTTATTTTTTTGAATCTTTTAACGCAACCACATTTAATCAGGCGGTAGGTTATACTGTAGATTTTGTTCAGGATAATCAGTCATTTTCTACCAAGGGTGTGTTTCGAGGTTTACACCTTCAAAAAGGCGAAAATGCCCAGGCAAAACTGGTGAGGGTTACTCATGGCAAAGTGCTTGATGTTGCGGTTGATCTTAGGGCAGGATCGGAAACTTACGGCCAGTACTATGGCGTTGAGCTTTCTGCCAAAAATAACACGCAATTTTTTATTCCTCGTGGTTTTGCTCACGGCTTTGTTGTTTTAAGTGACGAGGCTGTATTTCAATATAAATGCGATAACTACTATAATAAACAATCAGAAGGAGGTTTGCACTATGCAGATCCGGATTTGGCTATTGATTGGAAGCTGCCTAACAATGAATTAATTGTATCTGAAAAGGATGCTGAGCTACCATTTTTGAAAGACGCTCCCGATTTTGGATTTTAATTTAGCTTCAAAGCATTTCAACTTTTATACATTACCATGAAAAATATTGTAGTATTTGGAGCTTCAGGACAACTGGGCCAGTGCCTTAAAAAGGTTGCAGCAGATAAGGGGATTGATTATATACATTTTCTTCCTGAAGAGGAATCAAATATTCTTGACCTACAGGCGCTTCAGGATGTTTTTGAAACCTATAAACCTACTCATGCCATCAACTGCGCGGCTTATACCGCCGTTGATAAAGCGGAGGATGAAGTAGAGCTGGCTGGTAAGGTAAATAAAACCGGGGCACATAACGTGGCTATTAAATGCCAGGAATTTGGTGCTATCTTAGTTCATATATCAACAGATTTTGTTTTTAAAGGTGATAGTCCCAGTTTGCTTACAGAAACTGATGTTGCCGAACCTATAAGTGTTTATGGTTTAACCAAACTACAGGGAGAGCAGGTCATAGCTGATGTTTTACCGGAGCATTTTATACTAAGAACAAGCTGGTTGTACTCAGAGTTTGGAAACAATTTTGTTAAAACCATGCTTAAGCTTGGTGCCGAACGTGATGAACTTAAAATTATTGCTGATCAGATAGGTACTCCTACTTATGCTATTGATCTGGCTGCTTGCATATTAGAAATCATCAATTCAAACTCTGAAGCATATGGGATTTATCATTACAGTAATGAAGGGGTAACTTCATGGTATGATTTTGCCAAGGGTATATTCGATATATCTGAAACACAGGTTAAAACGCTGCCAATCCGTACGTTTGAGTATCCAACAAAAGCAACCAGGCCGGCTTTTTCGGTTATGGATAAAACAAAAGTTAAAACTACGTTTAATATTACCATTCCTTACTGGCGCGATAGCCTGGCGGAGTGCATCAAAAATTTGAGTATCAACCTACAATAATAAAATATGAAAGGGATCATTCTTGCCGGCGGTTCCGGAACGCGCCTGTATCCAATAACCAAAGCGATAAGCAAACAATTAATGCCTATTTATGATAAGCCGATGATTTATTATCCCTTATCTGTATTGATGCTTGCAGGTATAAAAGAGATATTGATTATAACTACTGCAGAAGATAGTGATGGCTTTAAACGATTGTTAGGAGATGGTGCGGAACTTGGCTGTAAATTTGAATACGCTGTTCAGGAAGTACCCAACGGCCTTGCACAGGCGTTTGTAATAGGCGAACAGTTTATTGGAAAAGACAAAGTGGCACTTGTGCTTGGAGATAACATTTTTTACGGTTCGGGCTTTAGTAAACTTATTCAGAGCTTTAATGATTTAACAGGAGCTGCTATTTTTGCCTATCCGGTTGCAGATCCTGAACGTTATGGTGTGGTTGAGTTTGATAAAGGCTTTAAAGCACTTTCAATTGAAGAAAAACCTTTAAACCCTAAATCAAATTACGCGGTTCCTGGTTTATACTTTTATGATAACAGCGTTGTTGAGATAGCCAAAAATATAGCTCCATCGCCAAGAGGTGAGTACGAAATTACAGATGTAAATAAAGTTTACCTCGAAAACGGTTCTTTAATGGTTGGCCTCATGGATCGCGGAACAGCCTGGTTGGATACCGGTACTTTTGATTCTTTAAGCGATGCAACTGAGTTTGTGAGGGTAATTGAAAAACGTCAGGATACTAAGATTGGTTGTATTGAAGAGGTAGCCTACAGAATGGGTTATATTGACCATGACCAGCTTATGGCATTAGGGGAAAAATATATTAAGAGCGGCTACGGGGCTTATATTAAAAAGTTAGTGTAGCTGATATTGTTATATCGTGTACTGGTTCACAGTGTGCTATTAAATAAGGTGTAGTATAAATGATGCGGCTCAGATTTAATTCAAAACCGCATGAAAAGATTGCGATGTGCGCATTTTAGAAGGCGTATGTTTTACTCAAATTTCATTCTCCCAATATGGTTTTTTAACTTAAAAAGACCAGTATTATCCTGCTAATATCGCACACGCTATTAGCAGGATATTTCTATATATCTTTTAACACAATTGATCTCGCACTGATTTTTGGGATTTACCATCTTTTGTTGAGCAATTTCTGCCGATTGGATGAACGCATATCGGCCTCGGATTTCTTACTTATGTGAAGTTATATAATAGGGATAAAGAAATGGCTAAAACTGTTAAGAATAGTAATCCAAAATAATGAAATGTGAAAACTACAACGAAAATTATTGAAGAAATAATTTATTTAAGGTCGACTTCACGCAAGTTTTCTTAAGATTTGTATTATTCAACCAACTATTTTCGGTTGTAAAGTGCATAGTCGATGACCTATATTTATGAGATTAGTTTGAATATCAGGTATTTAATAGCTTGTGATTAATTATATGTTAATCTATGTTTTTTAGGCTTTTTATGATGACGAAAGTTTTATCTTAGCCGCGTTTGAACAGGTGTGTATTATTCACAAATGTTCACGTTAAATGATCAGAATAGGTTCAGTTATGATATTTAAAATATACCCCATAAATACCCCTACACATGAATAAAAACAATTATGCGATCATTATGGCCGGCGGCATCGGCAGCAG
>NZ_JBCECK010000060.1:0-31361 GCF_039207105.1 Mucilaginibacter sp. | reverse complement strand
TATTTATTAGAAAGAATTGGCGAAAGCTACGGTGTTAGCATCAACTGGCATTGCAAACCATTAGGTACTTTAGACTGGAATGGTTCTGGTATGCACGCTAACTTCTCAAATACAACTTTACGTACAGCTAACAGCAAAGAAACTTTCACTGCTATCTGCGAGGCATTCCGCCCGGCAGTTGCTGAGTGCGTTGCTGTATATGGTGCTTACAACGAACTGCGTTTAACAGGTAAACACGAAACCGCTTCAATCAATGATTTTAGCTATGGTGTATCTGATCGTGGTGCTTCTATCCGTATCCCATTGTACACTGTTGACCATAACTGGAGTGGTTACCTGGAAGATCGTCGCCCTAACTCTGCTGCCGATCCGTACAAAGTAGCTGCAGTTATCATCAAAACTGTAAAATCAGCGAAAGTTTAATCCCCCTTATATACTTTAACGATTTCCCCCGGTTCAAAAGATCGGGGGATTTTTTGTTTTATTCATTGTCATTCTGAGCGATAGCGAAGAATCTGTTATCCAACCTTGCAGGTTGCAGCGTAGATTCGCTATAAATACCTGCCTGATTTTATGTGGGGTAAATGTTCAACAGATAAATTGTAAATATAAACCCAGCATGTTATTGTTTCGGTTGGTGTTTCGATGCCTTTTAATATCCTGATAAATAAATTAGGTTGCTCCTGGTTGGCACCAAAACCTTCGTAATCGTCAATAAAACTTAATATATTCTCAGTATCATCCATTTGGTAAATGCTGCCATGTACATATTGATCACCCTCATCGCTGAACACGGCTCCCGGGTATTCACCCATATCATATAACCTTCCCCTAAATTTACCGGTCTGCAAAAAAGTGCAATGCTGTTGCAGATAAGCTCCGTATTGGTTTTGGCTGCTCAGCAATGTTCCATAAACGAATAAATAGGGGGTAATTTGTGCCATTAATAGTCAAATTCTAAACAAAGGTAAGGGCAAATTCGTATTATTGCTATAGCTACGGGGATTGGAATTTTACGCTCTGGTATCGTAATCATCATCATTAACCCTGTAAATTGTACTATGAACGAGGAACAGATCAGAACTTATTTAGACGAAAATAAGATAGATAAAATAAAATTCGCCTTTGCCGATATTGATGGCATTTTACGTGGTAAAGTTATTCACCCTAAAAAATTTATTGATGGCCTGCAAAGCGGTTATGGCTTTTGCGATGTGGTTTTTGGCTGGGATAGCAACGATGTTTGCTATGATAATGTGCAGGTAACAGGGTGGCACACCGGTTATCCTGATAAGCTTTGCCGTATTGATCTGTCTACGCTTCGGAATATTCCGTGGCAGGATAATATTCCTTTCTTTTTGGCCGATTTTAGCGATCCTAAAGGAGCGGATTTGCCGGCTTGTCCGCGTAGTTTGTTAAAACACATTGTTAAACAATGTACAGATATGGGTTACCATGCAGAGTTTGCACAGGAATTTGAGTGGTTCAACTTCAGGGAAACACCGCAATCCATCAACGATAAAAATTTCACCAATATCAATACCCTTACACCGGGTATGTTTGGTTACTCTATTTTGCGTACATCTGAGAATAGCGATTTTTATTATGACTTGTTTAACCTGCTTACCCAGTTCAACATCCCGATAGAAGGTTTGCATACTGAAACCGGCCCGGGTGTTTACGAAGCTGCCATTGCACATGATGAGGTCTTAAATGCTGCTGATAAAGCCGTGTTATTTAAAACTGCTGTAAAGGAAATTGCCTACAAGCACGGTATCATGGCATCGTTTATGGCCAAATGGACAGAAACCCTACCGGGCTGCAGCGGGCATATCCACCAAAGCCTTTGGAGTGCGGGAATGGGCGAAAACCTGTTTTATGATGCCGCTGATAAACATAAAATGAGCGATCTGCATAAGCATTATCTTGCCGGTCAGCTTTATTGTTTGCCGCATTTACTACCTATGTACGCGCCAACTATTAATAGCTATAAACGTCTGGTTGAGGGTGCATGGGCGCCAACCACCCTTACCTGGGGTGTGGAAAACCGTACTACTGCTTTAAGGGTTATTAATACCACTCCCGACCTTACCCGCCTGGAAACACGTATACCTGGCGCTGATACCAATCCGTACTTAGCTATGGCTGCTGCCCTGGCTTCGGGCCTTTATGGTATAAAAAATAAATTAGCCTTGGGTACACCACAAACCATAGGCAATGGCTACCAGGATAAAAAGAACGGTGTGCTGGCAGCTAACCTGCATGACGCCGCAGTTGCCATGCAAAATTCAGCTATTGCAAAAGAGCTTTTTGGTGAAGGTTTTGTTGAACATTTTACTCAAACCCGCCTCTGGGAATACCGCCAATATGCCAAACATGTAAGCGATTGGGAATTGAAAAGGTACTTTGAGATTATTTAGTATTCTGAACCGATATTAAGTTGTCTGAACCAGGATTAAACGGATTTAAAGATGAATCACGATTTTTTCTTTACTACTGCAAATCAAATCCGGTAATCTGAGTAATCCGTTTAATCCTGGTTCAGACAATTAAATCAAAATAATCAAATAAATGGAACTGTTAAAGCATGATGATGTTACGCGCAAAATAATAGGCTGTGCTATGCGCGTGCATACCGCCCTAGGTAACGGTTTTCAAGAAGTAATATATCAAAGGGCTCTTGAAATAGAAATGGCTTTGGATGGACTTGCGTTTGAACGGGAAAAAGAAATGCCGATCTACTACAGAGATGTTGAAATAGGAACCCGTAGAGTTGATTTTTTCGTTTCAGGATTGATCATGGTTGAGCTAAAGGCTATTATTGAACTGGAGGATGTGCACTTGGCACAATCTATCAATTACTTAGAAGCTTACAATATGGAGATCGGCTTGTTGCTTAACTTTGGTAGTAAATCGTTAATGTTTAAGAGATTGTTGAATAAAAAGTTTAAAATTGTCTGAACCAGGATTAAACGGATTTAAAGATGAGCCACGATTTTTTCTTTATTACTGCAAATCAAAATCCAGTAATCACAGAATCTGTTTAATCGTGGTTCAGACAAAGAATCCGATAAAAAATAATACTACAATTTGTTTAATATTGCACCCGCAAATTCCAATTATAAATTAATACTAAAATGGATTATTCCATAATTGTTCAGAAGGCATGGGAGGGGTATGATGCTTCAAAAAAGATCAAGCTTATTGAAGATATCAGCGCTATGGTGTCAACCAACCATGTGTATCGCATCACTTTTGATGACGATGATATTATTATAGCCAAACTATCCTATTTTGGCAAATTTGAAAACTTCAAGGAAGATCACCGCATTATTCAAACCTTAGCAAATAACCTGCTTTACCCGTTTGAAAACTTGCTGGCACGTTCATTATTAAAAAATAACCGGGTTTATATTTACCATCATAAACATAGTAAAACAGATGTTTGGGTGGTTTTTTACAACCCAACCCGTATATTGGAGCGCATGCCCCGCAGGCTTGATGAACATCATATTAAAAAGCTTGGCCAGCAAGTAGGTAAATTTCATAAGGCATGTTCAAGGGTTAAAAATGTATTGCCTAAATCGTCAAAAACATTACGTACTGATATTTCGGCATTGTTGAATCAACTGAGCACTAATGAGAGTGAGTTTGGATCAGGTATGCAGGCCGATTTTTTAAAATATCATTGTGAAACATTTTTAAAGAACCGCTCCAAATACAACATGAGCTCGTTCGAGATCATTCCGGTATTTATTGACTGGAATATTGGAAACTTTTCGGTAACGCCTGAACTCGAACTTTATTCGCGCTGGGATTATGACTGGTTCAGGATGAGCTACCGGGTGCTTGATTTTTACTTCTTCAGCCGCGTAGTATCTGATATTGGTGACCGCACCGTATTTAGTTATGTGATCAATACCATGATGGAAGATCGGTTTATCATTTTCCTGAAAGAATATCATAAGGTAAACCCATTAACTGCCGATGAGATCAGGTTTATGAAAGAAGCGTACCGCTTTTTTATATTGAATTATGTAATTAAAGATGGTAAGCACTTTTTTAGTGAGCAATACGCGCAAAAATTGCAGTCGGAAGCATTTAATGTCTACCTGCCATCGGTCGACCGAGACTTTGATGCTGAAAAAATTATAGAAGCATTAAAATTAAAGTAGGCAATGATGTAATATTTGAGCATATTGCGACAAATATTACATCAAAACTCAAAGCATGACCAGAATAGATAACTTTAAATCCATTATTGACAGATACAAGGTTGTTTTTTTTGATGCTTTTGGTGTATTAAAAAACTATAAAGGCCTGTTGCCCGGTATCGAACGTACATTCGCCTATCTGGAGCAACAGAAAAAGGAATACTACATCGTAACCAACGATGCATCGCGCAGCCCGGCGCAGCTGGCTCAATCATACCAGATCAAAGGCCTGCACACCATAACGCCCGATCATATCATATCGTCGGGTATGCTTACTAAAGATTATTTGGATCTGAAGGTAAATGATGGGATAGTGGCTTATTTGGGTACGCCAGATTCAGCTCATTATATCGATAGCTCGGGTTTGCATACCTTACCTGTAAGCCAGATTGATGCAAGCAATATTGACAGGGTAAATGCTCTTGTTTTTTTAGATGATGAGGGCTTTGACTGGTTTGAGGACCTGAACAAAACCGTAAATATACTCCGCAAACGTGCCATACCGGCAATTGTAGCCAATACCGATCATGCCTATCCGGTAACCAAGCACGATGTATCTATCGCTATTGGGGGCATAGCGAGCATGATTGAGAAAACTGTAGGCAAAGCATTTATTCGTTTTGGCAAACCCGATTCACAAATGTTCATGTTTGCTTATGATCTGCTGCGCGAGCAGGGGCCTATCAATAAAAAAGATATTGTAATGGTTGGTGATACCCTGCAAACAGATATACTGGGTGCCAATAAGTTTGGGCTGGATACCGTTTTGGTGCTCTCAGGTAATACCCAACCCCTTGATGCCGAAAACCGGATTAAAGCCACCGGCATTGTACCTACCTACATCTGCGACTCGGCGGTGGTTGAGTTTGGTGAGCTGGGATTCTAAGAAACTTCTTCTATTTATTGTTTTCTGTATAAAAGGATTCTACAATTAGTTTGTTTAAACTTTAAAATGTCGTTCTGACAAATATTTTTATCAATAAATGTAAACTTAACATTTGTTTTTTTACTTTTGGTTTTACAAAGGCATAGCCCCGTGCCTAAAGGTGCTTATCGGTACCGAACCTAATTTATTAAACCTGATGAATAACGAAAATTTTGATCTGAAAGAACATCCGCACAGTCGTTTGAATATTTTAACCGGCGATTGGATATTGGTATCCCCGCACCGTACAAAACGCCCCTGGCAGGGTAAGGTAGAAAATGTACAGGCTGATGAAAGGCCGGCATATGATCCGGGCTGTTACCTGTGTCCCGGAAACAACAGGGCAGATGGAAGCCAAAACCCCGATTATAAAGGCAGCTTTGTTTTTACCAATGATTATTCTTCGTTGTTATTGAATACACCTGATGGCGGGTTAAATTACGATGAACTGCTGGTGGCCAACAGTCAGCGTGGTATATGCAGGGTGATCAGTTTTTCGCCCCGGCATGATCTTACATTGCCGGAGATGGAAACCGAGGATATTCGAAAAGTTGTTGATGTATGGCAAACTGAGTATCAGGATTTGTCAACCTATTCATGGATTAAGCATATCCAGATCTTTGAAAACAAAGGCGATATCATGGGTTGTAGTAATCCGCATCCGCACGGTCAGATATGGGCGCAAAATAGTATCCCGGTTGAGGTAGCAAAAGAGACCCAACAGCAGAAGGCTTATTTTGAGCAAAAAGGCCGCAGCCTGCTGGCCGATTACGTTGAGCTTGAACTGAAACGCCGGGAACGTGTTGTTTTTGAAAATGAGCACTTCGTAGTGCTGGTACCTTTTTGGGCGGTATGGCCTTATGAAACTATGATAATTAGCAAGCGCCATATTACCAGTCTGCTTTATTTTACCGATGATGAAAAAACGGCTCTTGCTGATGCTATTAAAAGGCTCACCGTAAGGTATGATAATATGTTCGAAACATCTTTCCCATACTCATCGGGCATGCACCAATCACCAGTAAACATGGGCGATCAGCCTTACTGGCACTGGCATATGCACTTTTATCCGCCACTGTTACGGTCGGCAACGGTTAAAAAATTCATGGTAGGTTACGAGATGCTGGCTAATCCGCAGCGTGATATTACTGCTGAGTTTGCGGCAGAAAAGTTAAGAAGCCTGAGCGAAGTGCATTATAAGTTAAAGGGATAACTAAAAAATATTAATTTAGGCAAACATTATAAACCAATCTACTTTATGAACAAGTTATTCAAAAACCTTTCGCTAATAATTTTGCCGGCATGCGTATCTTTGGCAGCCTGTAATCAATCATCTGACAAGAAAAAAACAACCATGACGGATAGTACACAAACTCCAGCTTCTGCAGCTTCGGCATTTGAAACAACAATCAACGGAAAGCAAACACATTTATACACGCTTAAAAATAAAAACGGTTTAACTGCCACGTTCACCAATTATGGCGGCCGTATTGTAAGCCTGCTTGTACCTGATAAAACCGGAAAACTGACCGATGTGGTATTAGGCTTTGATAGTGTGGAAGGCTTTGAAAAATCAACCGAAGTTTATTACGGAGCCACTATTGGCCGTTATGGTAACCGCTTAGCTAAAGGAAAATTTAAGATAGATGGTAAAGAATATCAATCATCCATAAATAATGCGCCAAACACGCTGCATGGTGGTAAAAATGGCTACCAAAGCGTGGTGTGGGATGGTAAGCAAATAGATTCGTCGACAGTTGAGTTTACCTACCTTTCAAAAGATATGGAAGAAGGTTTCCCGGGCAACCTGAACGTAAAGGTTACCTACAGCCTGACAGACGATAACGAATTTAAAGCAGTTTATGAAGCTACTACCGATAAAAAAACAGTCGTAAACCTGACTAACCATGCCTTTTTTAATTTAAATGGCGAAGGCAGCGGTACCATACTTGATCATGTGGTACAAATTGATGCCGATAAATATACGCCTGTTGATTCGACCCTGATACCATTGGGCGAAATAGCCAGTGTAAAAGGTACGCCATTTGATTTTACGCAACCAACAACTATTGGTAAAAGAATAAATGATGATAACGTACAGCTTAAAAACGGCAAAGGTTATGACCATAATTTTGTATTGAACAAGCATGATATCAAAACACCAATAGCTACCGTAGTAGGCGACAAAAGCGGTATAAAAATGGAAGTGTTTACCCAGGAGCCAGGCTTGCAGTTTTACAGCGGCAACTTTATGCAGGCTAAAAATGCGATGAAACGCGGTATTAAAGATGAGTTCCGTACCTCATTTGCAATGGAAACACAACACTATCCTGATTCACCCAATCAGCCTAATTTCCCGTCAACAGAGCTTAAACCTGGGGATGTTTACAAAACACAAACCTTATATAAATTTTCGGTAGCTAAATAAGCCGCATTTTTATTGAATCATAAAAGGTCTTACCTGAATAGGTAAGACCTTTTTTTGTAAATTAATGCGATAGAAATGTATAGATATTGCAGGCGGAGTGAGTTTTTTGTACAAACAAAAAGTACAATAAAAAAACATAGTAGCCATTTGTAATATTTACTTTTACAGTATACACCCGTTAATTTGCAGGGTTGTAGATGAATTAAATAGGAGCGCTTTGCTAACGGATAATCACGGTCGTAAAATTAATTACCTGCGCCTCGCGGTGACAGACAGGTGTAACCTGCGCTGCTTTTACTGCATGCCCGAAGATGGCCTGAACTGGCTAAGCCGCAGCGAACTAATGAGTTATGAGGAAATGCTGCGCAGCTGTGGATTATTGGTGAAAATGGGGATCGAAAAGATCCGGATCACCGGCGGCGAGCCCTTTGTGCGCAAGGATATTATGCAGTTGCTCACCGCTATATCAAACCTGAATGGCTTGCAGGAGTTAAGCTTAACTACCAATGGCGTGCTCACTGCACCTTATGTGCCCGAGTTGAAAAAAATAGGAATAAGGTCGGTAAATTTGAGTTTAGATACCCTGGATGCCAATCGTTTTTTTACCATTACCCGCCGCGATGAGTTTGCCAACGTAATGACAGCCTTAGATGCACTGCTAAAACACGGCATAGAAGTGAAAATAAATGCTGTAATAATGGATGGCAAAAACACGCAGGATATTTTGCCCTTGGTTGAAATGACCCAAAATATGCCGGTAAGCGTACGTTTTATTGAAGAGATGCCTTTTAACGGTGATGGTCATGTTTATACCGGTCTGCAATGGGATTATGTGCGGATATTAGACGAAATAAAAAATAAGTATCCTGAGATACAAAAAATACCCGATCCTTTAAACTCAACAGCCTATAACTACCATATACCCGGGCATCATGGTAGTATAGGTATTATAGCGGCGTATTCGCGTACGTTTTGCGGCACCTGTAACCGTATCAGGATAACTCCACATGGCGAGTTTAAAACATGTTTATATGATGATGGTGTGTTAAACATCAAAGATATAATGCGAAGTGGTGCCGGCGATGATGAATTGCAGGGTGTAATACTAAAAGCCATTGGCAGTCGGGCTAAAGATGGTTGGGAGGCCGAACAAAAAAGGGTGATACATCCCGGTATTCATGAATCTATGGCTACCATAGGGGGATAAGGGAAAGTAAGGGTATCAAGACACTAAATTAATTGTAAAGGGTATAAATCCTGATACTTGATACTCACTACTTGATACTTGCTATCTGATACTAAATTATAGCATATGACAACTGTTAACCAGGCCGAAAAGCTTATACTGGCACAATTAAAGGATTATGGTACCGAAAGCTTGCCATTTGAGCAAACGCCGGGCCGTGTGCTGGCCGAACCTATTAAAGCCGATCGTGACCTGCCGCCCTTTAACCGGGTTACAATGGATGGCATAGCGGTTAGTTATCTGGCCATTACAAACGGTATTACTACATTTAAAATTAAAGCCACCCAGGCCGCGGGTGATGAACCGGCAGCTATCAATCAACCCAACGAGTGCATCGAGATCATGACGGGGGCAGTGCTGCCTGCATCGGTTGATACCGTGATCCGCTATGAGGATGTAGATATAAACGGAGGACTGGCCACATTGAAGGTAGTTGATATCAGGCAAGGGCAAAACCTGCACTTGCAGGGAGCAGATAAAAAACAAGGAGCTATCTTAGCTTCCGTTGGACAGATGGTTACGCCTGCCATTATCAGCCTGGCCGCATCAGTTGGTAAGGCGGATCTGTCGGTAAAAAAAATGCCCCGTGTGGTCATCATATCTTCTGGCGATGAATTAGTGCCGGTAAACCAAATACCGTCACTTTACCAGATCAGAGCATCAAATAGTTATACCATTCAGGCTGTTTTGCAGCAGCATGCTTTAAGACCGGATATTATTCACATTCCTGATGATCCTGAGGTTACCCGGCAGCAAATACAGCACTGTCTGCAAAATTACGATGTGCTGTTGCTAAGTGGCGGCATTTCAATGGGGAAGTTTGATTATATACCTCAGGCACTGGAAGATTCTGCAGTTGAAAAGGTTTTCCATAAAGTGGCCCAGCGGCCTGGCAAGCCGTTTTGGTTTGGAAGGCATGGTAACGGTGCCGTTGTTTTTGCGTTTCCCGGTAATCCTGTAGCAACATTTATGTGTGTGCATAAATATTTTTTGAACTGGCTAAGGGCAGTTTTAGGTTTGCCGGAGCAAGCGCCTATGTACGCTGTTTTAGATAAGGATTTTCAGTTTTTACCTGAGCTGCAATATTTTTTACAGGTAAAGCTGCAAAGTAACCCGCAAGGACAACTGGTGGCGTTACCAATTGAAGGAAATGGTTCGGGCGATTTTGCTAACTTAGCAGATACAGATGCTTTTTTAGAATTACCGCTTGAAAAGAGCGATTTTAAAAAAGGAGAGGTTTTTAAGGTGCTGAAGTTTTGACCGGTGAAACCAGAAAAAATTAGTGAAATCCATAACATAATGTTAACCCATATAGATAAACAAGGTAACCCATCGATGGTTGATGTAGGTAGTAAGGAAACTACTCACCGCACTGCTACCGCACGCAGTATAGTGGTTTTACCTGATGAGGTATTGCAGCATCTGGCGGGCGGCGATTTGATGAGCAAAAAGGGCCCGGTGTTTCAAACAGCCATCATTGCTGGTATCATGGCCGCCAAAAAAACCGGCGATCTGATTCCGCTTTGTCATCCCTTGGGTATGGACAACTGTAATATTACCATTCAGGTTAACGAGCAGCAGGAGATAGTGATTGATTGTACGGCAAGCATTACCGCCAAAACCGGTATCGAAATGGAGGCGCTGGTAGGTGCCTCAATGGCCGCCCTCACCGTTTATGATATGTGTAAGGCCATGAGCCATGATATAGTAATTAAAGAAACCAAACTGATAGCAAAAACAGGAGGTAAACGTGACTTTAAACGAGCATAAAAAACACGCTAAACTGGCAAGGCCTGATTCCGGTGTTTATGGCCGTAATGAATGGTCGATAGTTGGAGGGCCGTGCACAGTAATAAAACTGCTGGCTCATGATGTTATCGGTGCTTTATCGCCATCGTACAAATGCGCTTATGCCGATACATCGCACAATGATGATATCACTATGGTTCCTGGCAGGCTTACCAACGGTGCCATGCTTGATTATACCGATCAGATCAATTATCAGCAATATAATTTTCAAAACCCGGTGATGCCTTACCAGTTGAAGCAAAACTTTGCCAATGCCGATCTGGTGTTGGTAAATGGCAACCATCAGCCGGCAAAAGCACAGATAGTTATTATTGATCTGAATAAAAGAGCATCCTTACAAAAAAGGCTTGAGCAGCTTACCAATATACGGTTGTTTTTACTGGCTGATAATTGCGACGAGGTTTTTGATTTTATACAGGAAGCTATTCCTAATTGGCAGCAAATACCGGTTTACCGCCTGGTCGACCGTGAGCGGATCATTGGCTTTTTTGAAAACAGCCTGAAATTATCCAGACCTGTTTTAAACGGCTTGGTTCTGGCTGGCGGCAAAAGCCAGCGTATGGGCTTTGATAAAGGTAATGTGAATTGGTATGGCAAGCCGCAGCGTTATTACATGGCCGATATGTTGAAGGCTTTCTGTAATGAGGTGTACATATCTGTAAGGCCGGGCCAACAAAGCGAAATAGATCCACAATACGCGGCACTGGAAGATACTTTTATCGGTCTGGGCCCGTTTGGAGCGATATTATCGGCGTTCAGGGAAAAACCTGATAATGCCTGGCTGGTTGTAGCCTGTGATCTGCCGCTGATGGATGAGATCACCCTGCGTAACCTGGTGGCCTGGCGTAATAGCTCGGCAACCGCTACAGCTTATCATAGCCCGGTAACTAACTTCCCCGAACCTTTAATTGCTATTTGGGAGCCAAAAAGTTATCCTATCCTGCTGTCGTTTCTGGCCCAAGGATATTCATGCCCGCGTAAAGTGCTTATCAATACCGAGGTCAACCTGTTGAACGCACCCGACGCGGATGCTTTAACAAACGTAAACACCCCTGAAGAATTAGAGCAAATTAAAAGAGTTATTCATCAAAAAACAGCTGCAAACTGATGAGTATAGATATATCAAGATATAGTTGCCAAATAGCCCTGCCCGGGTTTAGCGAAGAAAGTCAGCAGCTTTTAAGCCATGCCCGTGTACTCATAGTAGGGGCCGGAGGTTTAGGTTGTCCTGCAGGCCAGTATTTAACTTCGAGTGGTGTTGGCACTATAGGCATTGCCGATTATGATGTGGTATCGGTAAGTAACCTGCATCGCCAAGTATTGTATAACCCTGATGATATTGGGAAAAGTAAGGTAGATATTATTTGCGAGCGACTGCAAAAGCAAAATCCCGACATAAAACTGGTACCTCATACCGAAAAAATAACTTCGCACAACGTTTTGAATATTATACAGCAGTATGATATTATCATTGACGGCAGCGATAATTTTGAAACCCGCTATTTGCTGAACGATGCCTGTGTAATGACCGGTAAGCCATTGGTATATGGCGCTATTTACCAGTTTGAAGGTCAGGTTGCGGTCTGGAATGTTGTTTATGACGAAGATTCGAGGTCGCCTAATTACCGCGACCTCTTCCCGCAGGTTGATGCTACTCAAATACCCAATTGTACGGAGGGCGGAGTGATACCTACGCTGGCAGGTATTGTTGGTTGTATGCAGGCTAATGAAGTGATCAAGTATATTACCAAAACAGGCGAACTGCTGGTTGGGAGAATATTGATATTTGACGCGCAAAGCATGCAAAGCCGCATCATCAAAATCGGCAGTACTTCAAAAACACCCGTTAGGGGGCTTTCAAAAACAGTAGAGATCCCTGCTGTATCGGTACATGAATTAAAGGAACGTATAGCCGACGATTCTATTGAACTGGTAGACGTGCGTACCGAACAGGAACGCTATGCTTTTGACATTGGCGGCATTCACATTCCGCTTGATGAGTTGGAAGGCTACCTGGCTTATTTTACCGATCCAAAACCAAAAGTATTATACTGCGCCACAGGCAAGCGCAGCGACGAAGCCGTAAAACTCATCCTCAAAAAAATACCCGGTGCCAATGTGTTTTCTTTAACAGGAGGGTTGAAGGCTTATCTGGAAGAGTGAAAGGATTTGGGATTTCGGATGTTCGATTTCGGATTTAATATTGGTATAATTAGAGTTGTCGTCCTGAGGATAGCGAAGGGTCTAATCGGCGATGGGCATGTTTAATAATAGATGCTTCGCTATGCTCAGCATGACAAGATACATTGATTAAGGATGCGCTGCTACCCAAACATCGCCATCTTCAAAGGCTTCCTTTTTCCAGATGGGTACGGTTTGTTTTAAAGTATCGATAACGTAGCGGCAGGCATCAAATGCGGCATCCCTATGGGCGGCAGATACAGCCACTATAACGGGCACTTCGCCAACCTGCATAGTACCTGTACGGTGATGAATAAGCACTTTTTGTATGGGCCATTTCTCAAAAGCCTGTTGGGCAATCTTTTCCATTTCGCTGATGGCCATAGGCTCATAAGCCTCATACTCAAGCTTGAAAACGGCTTTGCCCTTAGTTGCATTTCGCACAGAGCCAATAAATACATCAATACCACCAGCTTCGGGCGACATGACCCAATCAATACATGATTGAATGTTTAAAGTTTCGGCAGATAAAACTATTTGCGTATTGGACATTTTTTTAGATTAAGGATGGAAAGAGTAAGGATAAAGGATAGACAATGGATAGAGAGCAAGGATAAAGGATGAAAGAGTTTTTGTCTTTATTCTTTTATCCTAAAGTCTTTTATCCTATAAAGAATCTATCCTCCGCTTACCGGCGGAATAATGGCAACCTCATCACGCTCATGGATGGTATCGCCTGGCAGGGCATATTCGTTATTCACGGCAACCATGTACGATGCCAGTTGCTTTAAACGCGGATATTGCTGTTCAAGCAGGTATTTTAAATTATAAATGGTGGCATCATTTGTTAATTCCAAACTAACTTTCGAAGTCCCGAATATTTCTTTAGCCACACCAAATGCCAGCACGTTGATCTTCATATCTCAAAATTATACCAAAATAGCTTAAAAACACAGGAAAAATAAATTAATTGAGCGCGCAAAAGGCTCTTTTTACCGCGCAAGCTTTAAACGCCATGTTGTGCGGATGCGCCCTGTTTTGCCTATATTATAAAGCTGCTCCGGCGATGCGCTTGCCCGTAAATATTTTAAGGAGCCCGATGCTTGATAATCAGGTTCGGCTTCTTTATCTATCACAAAACCTTCGCTTTTAAAAAAGACTTCCGCGGCTTCAAAGCTTTCAAACTTGTTTTCCTCAATGCGGTGTTCCTCAAAAAAACGCTGCAGTTTATCGTTGCCTGTCATGCTCAGCAAATTCCTGTCCGATTTAATATAGATATCCGCTGTTATCCAGTAACCGCCCCTTTGTTGAAGTACATGGCGAATGTTGTGGCAAAGCTTTTTCTTTTCATCTATGTTCAGATAAACCAGCAGGCCCTCATTAACAATGGCCAGCTCGCCCCCCTGAAAACGATTGGTAGTGTCTGCAAAATCAGCTTCGTGAAGCGCGTTCAGGGGCAGGGTTTCCAGTTTTCCTTTAACTGTATGATCTGTTTTTATTAGAGAGTTGAGCAGGTTTTGTTTGGTGGCTATTACATCGGGCAGGTCGGTGTCAATGTAATGAACATCATTGTGCAGTGTTGTATACAGGCCGCGGAAAGAAAAGCCAGATGACAGTTCTAAAATATTACTTACAGGCAAACCAGTTAAAAGCTGATCAATGCTTTTATACCTGTTCTCAAAATGCAACACCCTGGCCCACAATACGAAATCTTTGTGCTCAAAGTCTGGCTCATATTTGTCAGGATAGGTAATCAGCTTTGCCGCTTCGCGCATAAACGGAATTTCTGTTAAGCCTTTCAACAACAGGAGGGATCGAGCAGATGGACTTATTGTGCTGTAATCACGGTTGTTTATGGCTGATTGATCTGTACTCATGTTTTATATTTAATAAGCCTGCTGAAAAACAATACATACCGAGGTTGCATCGCGCACTGCAAACTCCTTTAAACCCCAGGGCTGCTGTTTGATCACTTTTAAATTAGGGTGAAGCACTTCGGGATGGTTTGCTTTTATTTCGTTGTAAATGGCTTCAATATCATCGGTATCAATCCTGAATTCGGGCCTGTCGTCTATGGCAAAGCCTTCTTCGCTGGCCACTATTTGTATGGTTATCCCATCACGACCCAGGATAGCAAAGCCTTCTTCCTCGTATTTGCTTTCAAAGCCAAGGGCTTTAAAAAATTGCATGCCGATACTGATATCGTCATAAATAACTTTCGGAATTATTTTGAGTAGGCTCATATACTTTTATTTAGGTAAATAAAGTTCTGTACTTTATCTGTTAATATCTGTAATTTTTCTAAATAGTTCTCATTTCAAACAAAACAGGCGTGTAATGTTTTTATTACTAAAAAAAGCATTATGTCATTTGATCAATATCACGAGCCGGCGCATGAGCTATCTGCCGAAACCAGGACTTTTGCCCGTATGATCGTTTCGCTGACCGAGGAAGCCGAAGCCATTAACTGGTACGAGCAACGCATAGCTGTGGAAACTGATAAAGCTGCTAAAGCTATTATGCAAAACGCCCAGCAGGAAGAATTTAAACACTTTGGCATGGATCTGGAGTTTTTACTGCGTCAGAAACCTGTTTGGCGAACCACGCTGCAAGCTATATTATTTCAAAAAGGCGATATTGTAAAGCTGGGAACCAAAGGCGAGGAAGCCGCGGAATAAATAGCAAGCGCATGCTTACAGAACGTATAAAACTTATTCAGGGTGATATCACCAAGGTAAATGTTGATGCCATTGTGAATGCCGCCAATACCTCATTATTAGGCGGCGGCGGGGTAGACGGTGCCATACATAGGGCTGGTGGTAAAGCCATACTGGATGCGTGCATGCAGATACGTAACCGCCAGGGCGGCTGCAAAACGGGGGAGGCGGTAATTACAACAGCCGGCAACCTGCCAGCCAAATTTGTGATACATACCGTTGGCCCGGTTTATAATAATGGTAACAATCATGAAGAAGAATTGCTGGCATCGGCCTATCAAAATAGTCTGAAACTGGCCGTTGAAAATAAGCTGGAAACCATTGCGTTCCCTAATATCAGCACAGGCATTTATCACTTTCCGAAAGATGAAGCCGCTGCTATAGCTATCAAAACAATTAAGAATTTTTTAGCTGTTAACCCGAGCATTAAGCAAGTTATATTTGTTTGTTTTGACGATGAAAACTATGTGATATACCGGCGCTTGTTAAGTGATGGGTATTAGGTAAGTAATCCATCCTTATCGCAATCGTTTTCGTAATCTCCTCTTCACGCAGCGGCTTAAACTGTTAACTATCTTATATATTTGAAATTCTATAACCGCAATTTCATCTGAATGAGAAAGAAGTATTACCTGCCGCGCGTAAGCATGGCATCTGTCCTGTTGGCCGGGCTCACGTTATCCGCATCGGCACAACAAAAAAATATTTACCATAAAGGCTGGGTCGATTTTAATAAGAACGGTAAAATGGATGTTTTTGAAGATCCGCAGCAGCCTATTGAAAAACGTGTTGCCCACCTGCTAAGCCAAATGACAGTTGAAGAGAAAACCTGCCAAATGGCTACGCTTTACGGTTATAAGCGGGTATTAAAGGATGAAATGCCTGTGCCCTCATGGAAAAATGAGGTTTGGAAAGACGGCATTGCCAATATTGATGAGGAGTTAAACAACCTTACCTCAACTACCGATAAGGCTTATACTCAATATTCTTATCCATACAGCAAACACGCGTCGGCCATCAACACTATTCAAAAGTGGTTTGTGGAAGAAACCCGTATGGGTATCCCGGTTGATTTTACCAACGAGGGCATCCATGGGTTAAACCACGACCGGGCTACGCCCTTGCCCGCGCCCATATCCATAGGCAGTACATTTGATAAGCAGCTGGTGCGCCAGGCCGGGCAAACCGTTGGCCGGGAGGCAAAGGCCCTGGGTTATACCAACGTTTACGCCCCGATACTTGACCCTGCCCGCGATCAGCGCTGGGGCCGTGTAGTGGAATGTTATGGCGAAAACCCTTTTCACATTGCTGAGCTGGGCAAGCAAATGGTTTTAGGTATTCAGGAAGAGGGCGTAGCATCAACCCTGAAACACTTTGCCGTATACAGTGTACCGAAAGGTGGGCGCGATGGCAGTGCCCGTACCGATCCGCATGTGGCACCCCGGGAAATGTATCAGGTGTATCTGTATCCTTTTAGACGGGTGATACAGGAAGCGCATCCAATGGGGGTAATGAGCAGTTATAACGATTGGGACGGCGTACCTGTTACCGGCAGCTATTACTTTTTAACTGAACTGTTGCGCCAGAAATTTGGCTTTAATGGCTATGTAGTATCAGATAGTGAAGCGGTGGAATATCTGTTCTCCAAGCATCATGTAGCTGCCGATTATAAGGAGGCTGTACGGCAGGTGGTTGAAGCCGGGCTTAACGTACGCACCAACTTTACGATGCCGCAAACCTTTATTATGCCCCTGCGCGAGTTGATCAAGGAAAACAGGCTATCTATGAAACTGATTGACTCAAGGGTGGGAGATGTGTTGCGGGTTAAATTCCGTTTAGGTTTATTTGATGACCCTTATGTTAAAGATCCCAAATCGTCTGACAAAAAGGTACATACCGCTGAAGATGATGCCATGTCGCTAAAAATGAACCGGGAATCAATGGTGTTGCTTAAAAATCAGGGAGACCTGTTGCCTTTAGATAAAAGCAAGCTGAAAAATATATTGGTTACCGGCCCGCTGGCTGCCGAAAAAAATTATGCTACCAGCCGTTACGGCCCGTCGCACAACCCGGTTACCAGCGTGTTGGAAGGTGTTAAAAGATATGTGGGTACAGGAGTGAACGTTAATTACGCCAAAGGCTGTAATCTTACTGATGCTACCTGGCCCGAAAGTGAGATCATTGAAACACCGCTGACCACACAGGAGCAGGCCGGTATTGATTCGGCAGTAGCGCAAGCCAAACAGGCCGATGTGGTTATTGCAGTAGTAGGCGAAGATGTGAATACCGTAGGCGAAAGCATGTCGCGTACGGGACTAAATCTGCCGGGCAGGCAGTTAAAGCTGATACAGGCCTTGCAGGCTACCGGTAAACAGGTGGTTATGGTGATGATCAACGGGCAGCCGCTCACCATTAACTGGGAAAATAAATATGTACCGGCTATCCTGGAAGCCTGGTTCCCCGGCCCGCAAAGTGGCCAGGTTATTGCAGAGACCTTATTTGGTGATAACAACCCGGGCGGCAGGTTGCCTATCACCTTCCCGAAAACTACCGGACAAATTGAATTTAACTTTCCGTTTAAGCCGGCATCGCAGGCAAGCCAGGGCGGTGATAACAGCTGGGGCAAAACCAGTGTTAACGGCGCGTTGTATCCATACGGTTATGGCTTAAGCTATACTAAATTTGAGTACAGCAACCTGCAGGTATCTCCCGAGAAAGAAAACTCGCAGGGCGATGTACAGGTTAGTGTAGATGTAACCAACACCGGCAGCCGCAAAGGCGACGATGTGGTGCAGCTTTACCTGAAAGATGAAGTGAGCAGCGTTACAACTTACGAGTACGATCTGCGCGGATTTGAGCGTGTTAACCTTGCCCCCGGCGAAAAGAAAACCGTACAATTTACGCTGCACCCGGATGATCTTGCTCTGCTGGATAAAAACATGAACTGGACGGTTGAGCCCGGCAAGTTCATGGTGATGATAGGGAGCTCGTCGGTAGATATTAAACTGAAAAAAGAGTTTGAGGTGCAATAGGGAAAGCTGAAAGGGAATGGCAGAAAGCTAAGAATAATTAAAGTTTAAAGCTTTGCTTTTTTCTCTGGCGCAAGTATCAAGAATAGGGCAGTGCGTAATAGATCTTGGATCCTAATTGAATTTTCATTATATTTACATACGAGCCCGGTTGTCCTGTTACGAGGAAAACCGGGCTCGTTTTTTAAAAGGGCAGAGGATCAAAAAGAGGATATTTGCATGTAGTTATTTGAAAGTCAATATATTAATACTTTTTAAAGCTTTAAATATGGGCTAAAAACAGGTTGAGATGTGTAAAAAACAGATAGTTTTGCTATTATTTTGAAGTTTTTTGGTCAAAAATCAGCTGTTTTTGAATCAAAAAATGTTAAAATAAAATTTTAAAAAGTTTTGATTGGCCTGTTGTGGTTATGTAACAAAAACGATAGTTGTCATTAGTATTAGGTGCAAAAATATTATTTTCTGCAGGCAATATGTTCATTAAGTTTGCCACCTTTTCCAACACTTACTAACTGTGATAATTACAGTTGTACTTAATTACTTTATTTATATTTTTATACAATTCAAAACACTAAGGCATTCCCTGTTGTAAACCAGTTATTAAATTATTGAATGGAACTTGAGCATAAAGGTGTAAAGGGCAGTCAGCTAAAAAATATGATTATTAAAAAGCTTTATTTTAATAAAGCAATGTCATGTGCTGGCTTAAGTGAGTTGTTTGACAAAAGCATACCATCAATAGCCAAGGCTGTAAATGAATTAATGGACGAAGGCTTTGTGGTTGAAGATGGTTACGCTCCCTCAAGCGGTGGCCGCAGGCCGCTCATGTATTCGGTAAAGGCCAGTGCGATGTATGTACTTGCCATCGCTTTAGATCAGCTCACGGTACGCATACAGCTTTTCGATCTGCTGAATAACCCGGTGGCGGATATGTTTACTTCAGAACTTAAGTTGCTGAACAATCCTGATGCCCTTGTTGATTTAACTGTTTTCATCAATACTTATATCAAAAATTCGGGTATTGCTAAAGAGAAAATTGCCGGTATAGGTATTGGTATGCCGGGTTTTATTAATGTTACCGAGGGTATCAACTACACTTACCTTGATGCCGGAGGGCAAAGCTTAACTGCGTATTTAACTTCCAAAACAGGTATTACCACCTACATTGATAACGACTCAAGTCTGATTGCGCTTGCTGAACAAAAATTTGGTATAGCCAAAGCGCAAAATGAGGTAATGGTAATCAATTTGGGATGGGGTATAGGTTTAGGGATGATCGTTAATGGAAAATTGTTTAGGGGGCATACTGGTTTTGCCGGTGAGCTGAGCCATATTCCACTATCTGAAGATGGCGCCCTTTGCGAATGTGGCAAACGTGGTTGCCTGGAGGCAGAGGCATCCATGCTGGTGGTTGCCCAAAAAGCCATAGCTGGCATTAAACAAGGCCGTATTACCAGTTTAAAATATAATAGTAATGATCACTCCAAACTCATGGGCGATGCCTTGCTTGAAGCCGCAAACAACGGCGATCAGTTTGCTATCGAATTGCTGTCAGATGCAGGATATAAGATAGGGAAAGCCTTGGCCATACTCATTCATATTATGAACCCGGCTATCATTGTTTTAAGTGGCAGGGGAGCAAAGGTTGCCAAAATATTAATGGCTCCTATTCAGCAAGCCCTGCATAAATACTGTATACCCCGGCTTGCAAGTGGTACCGAGCTGTTGGTATCTGAACTTGGGTTTGATGCCGAGCTCATTGGGGCTGCAGTATTGGTGATGGAAAATTTTGATAAAACGGTAAAAGCCAAGGTAGGTAAGGCTGCGAAATCAACAGTAACTTCTTAAATGTGCAGATGTGCGAATGAGGAGATGTGCAGATTAGATTAAAAAAATATCTCTGCATCTGAAATTTGCACATTTCCTCATCCGCACATTTAAATATCTGCATATTCGCACATCTACACGAACACTTTTGCCGAGTAATCCATTGCTTTCTGAAATTTAGCTAAATTAAGCTCCAGGGGCTCGTTTTGTAACTGAAGGTACGTTATCAGGTTTTCGGTAGCGATGTTGCCTGTAAGGTCATCTGCGGCCATAGGGCAGCCACCATAGCCCTTTAGTGCTACATCAAAACGTTTACAGCCGCTTTTGTAAGCTGCATCTATCTTCGGTTGCCAGGTGTCGGGAGTGGAGTGCAGGTGGATACCAAATTCTGTTTCAGGAAATTTTTTGCTCAGATCAGGATAAATAGTGCTGATCTGTTCTGCTTCGGCAATGCCAATGGTATCGGCAAGGGCTATATGATGGATGCCTTCCCGGGTTAATTGTTTTGTCCAGTATTCAATAATTCCGGTATTCCATTCATCACCATAGGGATTGCCAAAACCCATAGACAGGTATACCAGCAATTGCTTATTATTGGTCTGACACAGCTCTTTTATTTTTTTTACATTATCAAATGCCTGCGGCAGGGTAGTATTGGTATTGCGCAGTTGAAAAGTTTCTGATATAGAGAATGGATAACCCAAGTAGGTGATCTCTTCATGTTTCACCGCATCCTCGGCACCACGATAGTTGGCAATAATGGCCAGCAGTTTTGATTTTGTGCCGCTCATATCCAGCTTTTTGAGCACCTCGGCTGTATCCTGCAGTTGAGGTATTGCCTTAGCCGAAACAAAACTCCCAAAATCGATGGTATCAAAACCTACCTGCAACAGCAGGTTAATATAAGCCGCCTTAATATCAGTTGGTACAAAATCATGCAAGCCTTGCATGGCGTCGCGTGGGCATTCGGTTATCTTGATGTTCATTAGGTTTTGGGTAACGAGTTTTGAGTTGTAAGTTTTGAGTTTCAAAACACTTTACTCAAAACTCATCAATTTTACTTACAACTCAAAACTTATCACTTACCACTCATAACCCTCAACATAAAACTAATCCACTGTGTTGGGCAAGTGAACATCCTCGGTAAGGCCTTCACGTTCAAACTTTCGGATAATGAGCCTGGTACCGCCATTGTAGGTAATATAGCTGGATACCCAGTTAATAAACACGATCACCTTATTACGCCCCCCCAAAAGCGATATCAGGTGTACAAACATCCATACCAGCCAGGCAAAAAAGCCCTGGAATTTTATTTTACCCAGATCAGCAACGGCCTTGTTACGGCCAATAGTAGCTAATGAACCTTTATCATTGTATTTAAAAGGCTCGGTTAATTCGCCATTAATGAGTTGGGCTATGGTTTTACCAACATGCTGACCCATTTGTATGGCCACCTGTGCTACTCCGGGATGGCCTTTTGGTGTTTCTTTAGTTATCATGGCAGCCACATCGCCAATGGCAAATATGTTGGTAGTGCCAACCACACGGCAAATATTGTCGGTCCTGATCTTATTGCCCTTTTCAATCATATCATCATCAATACCCTCGGGAATTACGCCCATAACCCCGGCACTCCAGATCACGTTTTTGGTACGGATGGTTTTACCGCCTTCAAATCTTATTTCGTTGCCATCATAGCTTTCTACTTTCATGCCTAAAAGCACCTCGACACCCATGCCGGTTAAAAAATCCTTAGCAGAAGCGGAAGCCTCATCGGAAAAGGGGCCAAGAACCTTTGGTAAAAAATCAACCAGGTAGACTTTCATGTCCTCTCTTTTTAGCTCCGGGTAATCTTTAGTAAGGATGTGATTGCGTAGTTCGGCTAACGAGCCCGAAAGTTCCACTCCGGTTGGTCCGGCACCAACAAGTACAAACGTGAGGTAAGGGTCGCGCTCTTCCTTGCTGGGTTTAAGCAGGGCTTCCTCAATATTTTGTAAAATGGAATATCGTAGATTAAGCGCCTCGGGTATAGACTTCATGGGCATCGAAAACTTTTCCACATCCTTATTGCCAAAAAAGTTGGTGGTTGAGCCTGTAGCAATTACCAGATAATCATAAGTAACAGGACCTATGGTGGTATCTAAAGTATTGTTGTCGGGATTTATTCTGGTTACCTCAGCAATACGGAAGCGAAAGTTTTTTTGACTGGCAAAGTTTTTACGCAGCGAGAAAGCTATAGACTCCGATTCAAGGCTGCCCATAGCAACCTGGTATAAAAGCGGTTGAAAAGTGTGGTAATTATGTTTGTCGAGCATTAAAACATCAACGGGCTTATCCTTGAGTTTTTTGGCCACCTGGAGTCCGCCAAAGCCTCCGCCTATAATAACTACCAGTGGGAATTTTGAGCTGTTTGTTAAGTTCATAGAGCAGGTTGTGTTGTTGAATGTACAGGGTTACAACAAACGTGCCTCTTTCTAAATCAGCTATTTGCACCAGCAGGCTTTACAAACAAAAAAGGCCCCAAGTGAACTTGAGGCCTTGTAAAATATAATTTGAAATTTAATTATCTCAGATCTTTTTTGCCGAAGTCGACAATAACCGGTGTCGCAACGCAGATAGAAGAGTATGTTCCGAAGATCACACCGATCAATAACGCGAAAGAGAAACCTTTGATCACATCTCCACCAAATATGAATAACACGATCAATACGAACACCACAGTTAATGCTGTAATAATGGTACGGCTCAGTGTGCTGTTGATAGCCTGGTTAATTACAACTTCCGGATCATCGGTTTTAGCATGGTGCAATTCCAGGAACTCACGGATCCTGTCAAATACTACCACGGTATCGTTGATAGAGTAGCCGATAACGGTTAGGATGGCAGCGATGAACGCCTGGTCAATATCCAGTGAGAACGGAAGTATACCACGGAATAACGAGAAGAATGATAATACCAGCAGGGCATCATGCGCGGTTGCAACCATCGCACCTAAGCTGAACTGCCATTTACGGAAACGGATCAGGATGTAAGCCGAAATAACAAATATGGCGAACAATACGGTGTAAATAGCTGATGTTTTTAACTCATCGGCAATCGTCGCGCTTACTTTTGATCCACCTAAGATGTTTTTATCTGTAATTTTAGTTTCAGGCTTGCTGCTTAGGGTGCTGATCAGCATACTTTTTACTTTAGCGTCGCCGGCTATGGTATTATCGCTAAATAAGTAGTTGGTAGTGATGCTAAACTTGTCTTCGCCCATTGTTTTAACCTCAGTACTACGACCTAAAGTTGCATCCACTGCATCATGAATAGCTTCGGTAGTTACTGCTTTGTTAGGGAAGCTAACGATATAGTTACGACCACCTTCAAAGTCAACACCGTAGCTGAAACCGCGGGTGAAGATAGAGATCAGACCGGCAGTGATAAACACACCAGAGAAGATATAGAATTTGAAACGGTTTTTTACAAACTTGAAGCTGGCATTTTTAAAGGTATGAGAACTCCAGGGGTTTGAGAATTTGATATCCCAGCCTTTATCCAGCATCCACTCAAATATAACTCTTGAAATTAATAATGAACAGAATAGTGATGTAACGATACCGATCATCAAAGTGGTAGCAAAACCTTGGATAGGGCCCGAACCAAATACGAACAGGATAACACCGGTTAAGAAAGTACTGATCTGTGAGTCAAGGATAGATGGCAAAGCGTGTTTAAAACCATCGGCAACGGCAATTCTTAATGATTTACCCAAGCCAAGCTCTTCACGAACACGTTCGTAAACCAATACGTTAGCATCAACAGCTATACCCAGGGTTAATACGATACCCGCGATACCTGGCAATGTTAACACGGCGCCTAAGCTGGTTAATACACCCATCAGGAAAAATATGTTGATAACCACTGCTACCACCGCTACAGTACCTGCGCGGTTGTAATAAGCGATCATAAAGATCAATACAACAACTAAGCCTAATATACTTGATGTAACACCGGCATTAATGGCTTCCTGACCTAATGACGGACCTACGATTGATTCTGATACGATGTGAGCAGGAGCAGGTAAACGACCTGCTTTTAATACGTTGGCCAAATCCTTGGTATCTTCAATAGTGAAATTACCAGAGATAGAAGATACACCACCTGAAATTTCATTTTGAACGGTTGGGGCAGAGTATACGTTATCGTCCAGTACAATGGCAATAGCTTTTTTGTTGGTACCTGAAGAAGCTTCGGCTGTAACGGTACGCCATTTTTCGGCGCCTTGTGAGTTCATCACCATTCTTACTTCTGGGTTACCTTTAGGGTCAACGTCAGAGTTAGCGTCATTGATCACGTCGCCAGATAATACCGGACCGTTCTCGGCACCGCTTAATTTGATGGCGTATAAAGCGAAAGCTTTTTCTTTAGCATCTTTCAGTGGTTTTACTTCCCAAAGGAATCTGAGGTTACGAGGTATTACCGATTTTACGTCGGCACTGTTCAGGTAAGCGTTAACCCTCGCAGTATCTTTCAAAGGAGCATAACCAACTACAGGGCCCTGGCCTAATGCTTGCTGACCATTTCTGTCGGTACCCAGGTTTAACTGCATAATGGAAAGCAGTGGGTGTTGCGCCGCCAATTGAGTTTTGCTGGCTAATGAAGCAGCTGAAGTATCTTTAGCTGCGTTCTTTTGAACTTTGCTTAATAACGAACCCGCTTTAGCGGCAGTATCTGTTTTTGCAGCAGCAGTGGTAGCAGCTGTTTTTGATGAATCTGTTTTGGCAGTTTTGTTTTTTGCAGCCAACAGGTTATCAATGTTGATCAGGTACTGATAAGCCTCGGTGTTATCAAAAGTTTCATAGAACTCCAACTTGGCCGAACCTTGTAAAAGTTTACGAACACGCTCAGGCTCTTTTACACCAGGTAACTCTACCAGGATACGGTTTGAGCTTTGCTCTAATTGGATGTTAGGCTGGGTAACACCAAACTGATTGATACGGGTATTCAAAACAGTGTATGATTGTTTAACCGCGGTGTTGGCCTGATCTTTCAGGTAAGCCTGAACCTCGCTGTTTGAAGCGTTGTACTTTAAGTGATCCTGGTTATCTTTTGTTGAAAAGATAGCGGCAAGCTTACCGTTAGGATTTAGTTTTTCATACTCGCTTACAAATAGCGCGATGTAATCTTTTTGAGTAGTTTGAGCATTGGCCTGTAATTTATCAGCATTAGCCAAAGCCTGGTTAAATACTACATCGGGGTTGTTGTTGGCAATTTTCCTTACCAGCTCGTCAAGAGAGATCTGCATGGTAACGTTCATACCACCTTTTAAGTCAAGACCCAGTGCAATTTCCCTTTGTTTAACGTATTGATAATTGTGTTTGAACAACGGATATACCGGTTGTGTAGACATAGAATCCAGATAAGCTTTTTCTTTCTCCGGATCACCCTTTGAATATACTTTGGCATCACTTTCAACTTTACGGGCCACCCATGTAAATGATAGCTGGTATAAGCAGACCACAGCTAACAGAATGGCGAAAAATTTAATAACCCCTTTACCTTGCATCGAATTTTTGTATGTAATTAATTAGTTTATAAGCTTTTTTTCAATAAGACGGCAAATCTAATAAAATTTCGCAACCCTGAAATTTTAAATTAAAACAATTTGATGACAGAAAATGTTACCGCCGTTCCAATGTAATAAATGAATATGGATACTTGTTTTTCTCGTCGGCTTCAAAGTCTTCCCGCTCTGTCTCTTTCCATTCTGCGGTGTTTAATTCCGGGAAATAGGTATCACCATTAAAATCGTGGTCAATAATGGTGAGGTAGATGCGATCAGTAAGTGGGAGAGATTGCTTGTATATTTCAGCGCCACCAACAATAAATACTTCTTCCTCGTTGGCGCAAAGGGCCAGAGCGGCATCAACTGAGTTTACCACTTCGCAACCTTCAATATGGATGGCTTGCCGGGTTACAATAATGTTGCGGCGTTTGGGCAACGGTTTGCCAACAGAATCATAAGTTTTACGACCCATGATCACAGTATGGCCTGTGGTAACATCTTTAAAATGTTTTAGGTCATTAGGCATATGCCAAAGCAGTTGATTGTTTTTGCCTATAGCGTGGTTTTTAGCTATGGCTACTATGATGGATACGGTCATTATTTGTTTATTTGTTCATTAGTTCAATTGTTCATTGGTATTGAACTACTCATTTACCATCCGTCATTGCGAGGTACGGTTGTTAATTTTTGTAAGATGAATAAAATTCCGCTAATTCTAAAATTTTGATTCTGTTAAGTCCAAATGAACAAATGATACCAATGAACCAGTGACAATCTACACCGCAACAATACCCTTGATGTGCGGATGTGGATCATAATTCTCCAAAGTGAAATCTTCAAACTTAAAACCGAAAATATCTTTTACCTCGGGGTTGATCTTCATGGTAGGCAGCGGACGTGGTTCGCGGCTTAGTTGCAGACGGGCCTGCTCCATGTGGTTGTTGTACAAGTGAGCATCGCCAAAGGTGTGGATAAAGTCACCATAGTCAAGGTCGCATACCTGTGCCACCATCATGGTAAGCAAAGCATAGGAGGCAATGTTAAACGGTACGCCTAAAAATATATCGGCGCTGCGCTGATAAAGCTGACATGACAACTTTCCCTTTAGTTTCCCCTTCAGGGGGTTAGGGGGCTCCACATAAAATTGAAACAAGCTATGGCAGGGTGGCAAGGCCATCTGGTTTACCTCGGCAACGTTCCACGCCGATACGATCATGCGGCGGGAATCGGGATTATTTTTAATTTGATTAACCACCTGGGCTATCTGATCAATGTGGCCGCCATCGGGAGTTGGCCATGATCGCCACTGAACACCATATACCGGGCCGAGGTTACCATCGGCATCGGCCCACTCATCCCAAATGCGTACGCCATTTTCTTTCAGGTAGCGGATATTGCTATCGCCGCTCAAAAACCAGATGAGCTCGTGGATGATAGATTTCAGGTGCAGCTTTTTGGTGGTCACCATTGGGAAACCATCTTTAAGGTTGAAACGCATCTGGTAGCCAAACACACTTACGGTACCGGTTCCGGTTCTGTCGTGCTTTTGCGCGCCGGTTTCCAATACATGCCTCATCAAATCAAGATACTGTTTCATTTTTTATTTTAGTTGAATAGTGAGTTGTTGATTGGTGAGCGGTTGAATTGTTATCAAATTTTGAAAAACCTAATGAACTAATGAACCGGCAAGCCAATGAACAATTTTTCAAGGACAAAGAAAAATAATCTACTTTTGGTATCCTACGGTTGTTTAAAAATAGATGCCGTGTTAATTACTTCTTATGATCTTATTCCCGAATGCAAAAATAAACATTGGTCTTAATATTACCGAACGCCGGCCCGACGGCTATCATAATCTGGAAACCATTTTTTATCCTATCAATATCAAAGATGCGCTTGAGGTGGTGCCGGGGGAGGAGTTGCAATTTACTTCGTCTGGTTTGGATATTCCCGGCAGGGTAGAGGATAACCTTTGCATCAAAGGTTATCACATGCTCCAGAAAGATCATCCTCATTTGCCACCGGTAAATATTCATCTGCATAAAAATATTCCGATAGGTGCGGGGCTTGGCGGAGGCTCGGCCGATGCCGCGTTTTTTATCAAGCTCATGAACCAGCAGTTTAAACTCGGACTGTCTGTTGATGACATGACCGGCTATGCCCGCAGGCTTGGTGCCGACTGTGCTTTCTTCATCGAGAACAAACCAGTGTTCGCTTTTGAAAAGGGAGATGAGTTTGAAACCATCCGGCTCGACCTCTCTAAATATAAAATTGTTTTGGTGATGCCCGATGTGCACGTTTCAACCGCCGAAGCTTTTGGTGGCATTAAACCGGCCATGCCTAAAGACTCGCTAATGGAGCTGATCGCAGAGCCCATTACCGAATGGAGAAAGTTTATCAAAAATGATTTTGAAAATACCATCTTCAAAAATCATGTAGAGATACGTGGAGTTAAAGCATCGCTCTACGAGGCCGGAGCAATTTACGCCAGTATGAGTGGAAGCGGAGCATCCGTGTTCGGCATATTTGAGCAAACTCCCGATCTGAGTTTTCTGGAATCAGAGAACGAAGTTTTTTATGAGGTTTAGTTTTTGATTTGGGATTTGATTTTGATTTGGGATTTGACGAGATATAAAAAATCCCTGCAAGACTTCCGAAGTTTTTAAAACTTCGGAAGTCTTCTTTTTATAGTCATGCCATGATAAGTTTTTTCTGCCGCGCTTAAATCCGAAATCCAACATCCGAAATCCCAAATTAAAAAACTAATCACACTCCCGCGTCTTCACTTACGCCGCGGGTAATAGCCTCCACCCAATCCGTCTCGCCCCAGCCTTTGGCAACGGCGCTTAATAAGCGGCTGTGTACGGCGTTTGCGATGGGCATGGGAGTGTTACTCGTCTGCGATAATTTAAATGCCAGACGCGCGTCCTTATAGCCTAATTCAGACTTGAATTTTACCGGTTGATATTCCCTGTTAGCAATAAGCTTTCCATAGTTTTGAAATATGGGAGCGTTGAATAAAGTCGATCCGAAAAAGTCAGCCACCTGGACTGGGTCTAATCCGTTCTTGCCGGCAAGGGTATACGCCTCGGCCATCATCTCCATAGAGGCCATGATCATGAAGTTGCCGGCAATTTTAATTACGTTGGCTCCACCTGTAGTTTCGCCAAAATCAATCACACCCTGGCCAAGGCAATCGAGTACAGGTTTGGCAATATCCTTTGCCTGTTGCTTGCCCGACACACATACCCAAAGCTTGCGGGCAGCCGCTGCATCAGGTCGGCCAAATACGGGCGCTGCCAGGTAATGACTTCCGGCCTGCTCATGAAACAGGGCAAGTTGTTCGGAGGTTTCGGGCAGAATAGTGCTCATGGAAATGTGTACAGCATTTGGCTGTAGCGTTTTTAAAATTCCGTGATCGCCTACAGCCGATTCTCGCAAGGCCTCATCATCGGTAAGTATCGTGATCACGATGGGTACTCCGGAGGCAGCCTCGGAAGGGGTTTGGCATTTGGTGATGTGAGCTGCATCAAGCTCATCGGCTTTAGAGTGGGTACGGTTGTAAACTTGTAAATGATAGCCTGCACTGATGAGGTTTTTAGCCATAGGGATACCCATGCTCCCGAGGCCTATAAATCCAATTTTGTTATTCATAGTATTTGGTAAAAGTTAGCTGATGTAATCGCGGTCTTCGTCGCTTAGTGTATTGGGGTCTTCTTTTTTATGAACATTGTCATGATAGCCTTCAATATCAAATTTTGCTTTTTTAGGACGGCCAACCATGATGCCTAAAATAAAAGCCACCACCGCAACCGTTGCCATCAGTCCCAGTTTAGAAACATAAAAGTTAGCGAATAAAAAAGCGAACGGAACCTTGTCTGTGTTTTGCGCAAAGGCCGCGGTTAGTAAAATGGTGACCACTATAATAAAGATAGTTTTAATGCTCATGACGATTTGGTTTTACAGTTAATACAATATCCGGTTTTTAAATGTTTATAAAAAATGTACTTCAATTATGGTCTCTTGAAAATGGAGCGGGAGCGGGGGTGAGGGAACGTTGAAATGTTGGTTTGAAAATTTGAAGCTGTTCGTCAAAAAACGTCAATTGGATTTTTTAAACCTGTAGGATTTTTTTTAGTGCTGGAATTTTGGAACTAAGATTTCTGTCCGGATGGGGTGCCCTATATTCTGTAATTTTTCTGATCAAGTCTTAGGGAGCAGAACTGTGTCTTTTTTATTCTTCGATACCGTTTGAGTTAGTTTTTTTATGCTCCCACTAACTCCCAAAATTCTTCCACGAGAATCATAAATTTTCATGCGATTTTATCTTTTTGTATACAACCGGGATTGCTGGTGCCATTTTATTTAATTTCTGATTTTAATATTTAAAACACTAAGGTTAGATACGATCTGATAACTTGTTATCTGAATTAAATAGTTATATAAATTAATTTATTTATCTGATTAACAAAATTTTAAATGTTTAATTTTTAATCATATTTTAAATTGCTAATATTTTTAGTTTTTTACTATTTAAGTTAACTTGATTTTGTTTAATTTTTACTTTTAATAAAGTTTATATATATCTGATTTTAAAATTTATATTTTATTTATATAAATTCAATTTTTAATTTTCTTGGAAGTCATTAAATTTAAAAAATAGCTTGTAATGACCAAAATGATCTTATCTGTAATTTTTTGATTTAGTACACTAACTAAAAATGAGATTTTACCGCTATTAAGCACAAATTGAATTGAACAGGGAGAAGTGCCTTAAAAAATAATAATGCCTTAGAGGGCTTAAAAATGGCTCGTTCATATGTTGGCATTTACCCTCCTATCGGGGTATTGTTAGAGCATAAATAGTAAATATGGGGTGCAGGTTATGGTGCTAAAATATAGAATAAGGGATGGGCTTTGCCTCCTGAAATGGGCGTATGGAGAGATGGATAAAAACAAAAAGAGCCGGAGTTAGGCCCGGGCTCTTCGTTTAGTAATTTGTTTTTGAGCTACCGGATACAGGAAGATTGTAGACAAAATAAGTACCGCGCCGACCCAAAAACCGGTCGTCATTTTGTTCATATCGCCAAAGAAAATAAACGACATCAGGATGCCATAAACCGGCTCAAGGTTGGTGACTAAGGCTACCTTGAAGGCAGAAAGTTCGCGCATAACGGATACCCCGGCAACGTAAGCGAGCGATGTGCAGATGGTGCCTAATAACACCAGGTACATGATATCATGACCCTTTAAAATTAATGAACTATTAAAGCCGCTGGTAAATAAAAGGTATAACGATATCCAGAAAAATGCACCGCTCAGCTCATAAAACGCGATGGTAGGAGCCTCATGCTTCTTAACAAATTTTGAATTGATGATGGAGAAAAGGCTGGCACAAATGGCACAGATCAGGCCTGCTATGATTCCCTTAGTG
>NZ_JBCECK010000059.1:0-31584 GCF_039207105.1 Mucilaginibacter sp. | reverse complement strand
AAACTACGGGATAATTTCCGACATTTGCGCCGTTAGAACTTTTAGTTATAGGCTATAACCAATCATCTTATATGAATTACAACATCAATAATTTGCCCGAACGTACAGCAAAGCCCCGTGATAAAGGTATTACTATGGTAATGGATAAAGGGCTTAGTTTAAGGCAGGTTGAAGATTTTTTAGAAGTAGGCGGGCCATATACCGATATTGTTAAATTAGGGTGGGCAACATCGTACGTTACCCCCAACCTGACTGAAAAAATAAAGCTATATCAACAAGCTGGCATACCGGTATATTTCGGCGGAACTTTATTTGAAGCCTTTATTGTACGTAACCAGTTTGATGATTACTGCCGCATATTAGATAAATACAAGCTGGAGCATTGCGAAGTATCTGACGGTTCCATCGAAATTGAACATGATGTTAAATGTGAATACATCAGCAAGCTGGCCAAACAGGTAACGGTGATATCTGAAGTGGGTTCAAAAGATGTGCAAAAAATATTTGCGCCTTATAAATGGATCAAACTAATGAGCGCCGAAATTGAAGCCGGCTCATGGAAAGTAATTGCCGAAGCCCGCGAAAGTGGTAATGTTGGCATCTACCGTGATTCGGGCGAGGTAAGGCAGGGCCTGGTTGATGAGATCCTGACACAAATACCCGAAGAATCTATTATCTGGGAAGCTCCTCAAAAAGCCCAGCAGGTTTGGTTTATTAAACTGATTGGCGCTAACGTAAGCCTCGGCAATATTGCCCCGGCGGATATCATCCCGCTGGAAACCTTAAGGCTGGGTATCCGGAGTGATACATTTGATCACTTTATAAATTTGTAACTTTTTTTGACTGATCTTACTATAAAGTTAACGGAGCCTTCGGATTAATTTCTGAGGGCTTTTTTATGATATAGGTCAATTCAAAATGTGCTTTCATTTCTTATCTTTCCTGTATAAAGCCACATGATCATTTATTGAAATTTCAGAATAAAGATAATGACCACTAAAGCCGAGATCTCAGATCAAACTCCGGTACAAGTATATTCCGATAATTCCATTGAAGTTGCCGCCTTGCTTACGCTTTCAGGTGGTTTCCTGGATGTATTTACTTATGTTGGTCACGGGCATGTGTTTGCCAACTCCATGACGGGCAATATTGTGTTTTTGGGCATGTACTCGGCAATGGGCAACTGGCAACAGGCTATGCGGCATATTCCCCCCATCATCGCGTTTTTAACAGGTGTGTTTGTGGCCTACCGTATGCATTTACCATCTGTATTAAAATATCTACCCAAACCAGCCTTAACCTGTTTGGGCCTGGAGATCATCGTATTGATAGCGGCTTCCTTTTTGTCCAGTTCTTTTCCGGATATATTGCTGGTATTAGCTATAGCGCTTGTAGCCGCTATGCAAAATTCGAGCTTTACCAAACTTGAACTGTGGGCTTACAACTCCGTAATGACCACCGGTAACCTGCGCCGTTTTGCCGAAGCTTTTTTCAGAGGAACAATGCCTGCGCGTGATCCGATTGCCCTTCGCGAAGCACGTTTGTTTGGTTTTGTATGCCTGTGCTTTTTGGCGGGTGCTGTTTTAGCCGCTTTAACTACGCCCAAACTGCATGATCTCGCTCTCTTTATACCTGCCGGTACCTTATTTATTGCATTTGTTATTTGCTGGCGCCGGCAGGAGGCAAGGTTTTTGCGCTTCAAGCGTAAAGGTAAATTTCCGCCTGCGGGGCAGTAGTTTTTCATAACTTATTAAATTGTTGCTAATATTACGCCATGAAACAATACGGACTTATAGGCTATCCACTTTCACACTCTTTTTCAAAGAACTATTTCACCGAAAAATTCCAAACCGAAAATATTACCGATGCCGCTTATGAACTGTATCCCCTTGAAAATGTAAAAGATTTGCAGGATCTGCTGGATAAGTACCCCAATATTTGCGGACTGAATGTAACTATTCCTCATAAAGTAGCGGTATTACCCTTTTTGGATTGGATTGAGCACGATGCACGCAAGGCCGGGGCGGTAAACTGCATCTGTGTTATAGCTGAAAGTCCGCTGCAGGCAGCCTTTACAGGTGAAGTTGGTGTTGAAGGCCATGATTTCAGGCTGGAGGGATATAACACAGACCTGTATGGTTTCGAAATGTCAATAAAGCCATTAATTAAAGATAGTAACGATGAGGCTCTGGTATTGGGCGATGGCGGTGCTGCCAAGGCTGTAAAATGTGTGTTGGAAAATATGGGCATAGCCTTTAAAACAGTTACCCGCAAACCACATCCAGGGCATATTTTATTTGATGAGCTTAAGCCCCATCATATTGAACAACATAAAATCATCATTAATACAACACCTTTAGGCACTGCACCTAAAATTGATGAATGCCCGCCTATTCCGTATGAATCCATTACCGACAGGCATTTATTATATGATCTGATATATAATCCCGAAGAAACTTTGTTTTTAAAAAAAGGGCGCGAGCGCGGCGCTACAACCAAAAACGGTTATGAAATGCTGATACTCCAGGCCGAGCGTTCATGGGAAATATGGAATACGAAAGATAACCGCTTATGAGATATACAGGTTTAGCACTTATCCTGATCCTGCTTTTTACAGCTTGCGGAGGCAACCATGATTATTCGCCTAAACCGCGCGGGTATTTCAGGATCGCTTTTCCCAAAAAGGAATATCAGCAATATAATGAGGGCTGTCCTTATACTTTCAGTTACCCGAAATATGCTATTATCGAACCTGATAAGGCAAAAGGAGCAAAATCTTGCTGGGTAAATATGCAGTTTCCGCAATTTAAAGCCACACTGCACCTTAGCTACCAACCGGTAACCTCTAAAAAGGTGTTTAATGAATTAGTAGAAGATGCCCGCACATTTGCCTTTAAACATACGGTAAAAGCAACCTCTATTGATGAAGGCGTTATAGGCTATCCTAATCGCAAAGTTTACGGTATTTATTACACTATTGATGGCAACGCGGCATCATCGGCACAATTTTTCTTAACAGATAGTACTAAAAATTATTTGCGTGGGGCTCTTTATTTTAACAGCGAACCCCGTCTGGATTCCATTCAACCGGTGCTCAGCTTTATTAAAAAGGATATGGAAGTAATGATCAAGACATTTAAGTGGAAGAATTAGCCCTAAAACCGACTGGTATTTAGTGTAGTTAAACTTTGTTTAACTTAATAAAAAAATATTTTAATTTAAACCAAATAATCGAAATCCGACCGTCAAGCAATTACGTTAGTATAGCTAACCAATACTAACGAGATGAAAGATTTGCTAAACTTTAAAATAAGAGCAATTGCAGCTAACATCAGGAATACCAGGGAAAGCTTGAATTACACGCAGGAATATCTTGCTGCAAAATTGTCTATATCGCAAAACGCTTATAGCAAAATTGAATTGGGTTATACTAAAATAACCGTTGAGCGGCTTTTTCAGATAGCGGCCATATTAGAAGCCGATGTTCATGATCTTATCAACACAGAAAAAGTAGTTGCAGCTTAGCAATCCACTTATAAGACTTAAAGCGATATTTTATTTCCTCTAATTTATTAAGATCTGCTTTCGGGCTTGCTGTTTGGCTTTTGTCTGGCTTATTTCCTCAGCTTTGTTTTTTATGCGTTAAGCTTTAAACTTATCTTTGCGGCATATGGAAAATAACAGCCTGATAGATGCAACTGCACAATTTGTACGTAATACATTGCAAAATGCCGAAGGGGGGCATGATTGGTGGCATATACACCGGGTTTGGACAAATGCTAAACTGATAGCCCAAACAGAAAACGCTGATACACTTACCGTTGAACTGGCGGCCCTATTACATGATATTGCCGATAGCAAGTTTCATAATGGTGATGAGGAAATAGGTCCTGCTACCGCTGGTAAATATCTGCGTAGCGTGAACGTCGATGAAGCCATTGCTGAACACGTGCAGCAAATCATCAGGCACATGTCTTTCAAGGCGAGTTTTGATAGGCAGACCTTTCATTCACCCGAGTTGGCTATAGTGCAGGATGCCGACCGTTTGGATGCTATTGGCGCCATTGGCATTGCCCGGGCGTTTACTTATGGCGGCTTTAAAGGCCGTGAGCTATACAATCCGGAAATTAAACCCAACCTGAATATGAGTAAAGAAGAGTATAAAAACTCTTCGGCCCCAACAATCAACCATTTTTACGAAAAGCTGTTGTTGCTTAAAGATAAAATGAATACTCAGACCGGTAAAAAGCTGGCACAGCAACGGCATGATTTCATGGAAACTTATTTACAACAATTCTATATGGAGTGCGGAAGCTAAGTTTTTAAATAAAGTTTAGTTTCTTTGCGCAAAATTGAGGCTTATGAAAAAAATCTTACTAATTACCTCTATTCTTCTGAATATTGCTCTTACTTCTTACGCACAAGATACCCTAAAACAACAACGTTTTAATTTACATTTCCAACAAACGGTAATTACCCAGGCTAAGCCTTCGTTTAGCGCCGATTATTCGGGGCTTAATAGTTTAAGTACCAAAGGCGAAACCCAAAGCTCATTAACCACCACACTTTTTGGTGGTGCAAGGTTATGGAAAGGTGCCGAGGCTTATTTTAATCCTGAACTTTCTGGCGGTTCTGGTTTGAGCAAAACGCTGGGTGCAGCGGGCTTCCCCAATGGCGAAACATTCAGGGTTGGTGCCGCTGAACCTAAAATTTATATTGCCCGCTTATATTTTACCCAAAACTTTGAGTGGGGTAAAGAAAAAGATACCCTTACCGATGATGCCAACCAGTTAGCCGGTTTAAAAAGCAAACGCTATTTTTCTGTTACCGTGGGTAAATTTGGTATGGCCGATTTTTATGACGGTAATGAGTTTAGTCATGATCCGCGTACACAGTTCATGAACTGGTCATTGATGGATAACGGAGCATGGGATTATCCGGCCAACACGCGTGGTTATGTAATGGGTTCACATTTTGAATTGGGTATGCCTACCTGGACCCTGCGCTTCGCCTTTACCATGTCAACCACTACCGCCAACGGCGCTATCTGGGACGCCAAAATAGGACATGCCAATACACAAACCTTAGAGTACGAAAAACGGTATACACTCAATGGCAATAAAGGTACAGTACGCATATTAGGATTCCGTAACAATGGTAAAATGGGCGACTATCGCCAGGCGCTGGCAGTAAGTCCGGTAAACCCGGTGGTGGATACCAACCTGGTGTATGGCAAGCATAAATACGGCTTTGGCATTAGTGCCGACCAATACCTGAGCAAAGATTTTGGTGTATTTGCCAAAGTAAGTTACAATGATGGCCATACCGAAACCTGGTATTTTACCGAGATCGATCGCTCACTGAGTTTTGGCGGTGTACTAAAAGGTAACTCCTGGAAACGGGGCGATGACGAACTGGGACTGGCATTTGTGGCCAATGGCCTTTCAGCTCCTCATAAAGATTATCTGGCAGCAGGTGGTTATGGATTTATTATTGGCGACGGTAAGTTGAATTACGGCCATGAGATGATTGCCGAGTTGTATTATAAGATTAACGCCTTTCAGAAAAAGGTTTGGCTTACACCCGATTATCAATTTATCGTGAACCCGGCTTATAATAAAGACCGTGGCCCGGTAAATGTATTTTCACTGCGGGCACACGTGGAGTTTTAGTGAGATAAGGCTTGTCATTTACATGAGGAATCGACTGCCTGAAAACTTACGAAGTTTTTAAAACTTCGTAAGTTTTGGAAATACGCACGCCACCTAAGCTCTATTGAAATGACAAAAATTCTTTAGTCGAACTTTATCCCCACACAGCCAGCACTCCAAAATAAATAAGCATACAGGCCGAGCTTAAAAAATTCATGCGCATGGCATTTTTAAAATCAGCGTTTTCAGTTGATTGGCCAACCTTGTAAAACCAGTAATTAAAAAATAAAAATATGGGTAATGCGCACAGCAGGAAAAAGTAAAAGTTCAGCATCATGCCGGCAATATGCCAGTAATAGTATGATAGCCCGATGCCTGCGGCAAATAACACTCCCGAAAAAATGAACGAGCCTTTATAGCCTAATAAAAGGCTCAGCGTACGGTCGCCTCGGCGGCTGTCTTCAGCATGCTGATAAACCTGAGTAAGCGGGTACGACGCCCCGATCAGGCACGAACATATTGCCCCCGCCACTATAAACCCGGTATCCCAGTGGTCAAATAAACTTGATCCGCTTAAGGCAGTGTAGGTAGTATAATAAATAAAAGCCCCCTGAAAAAAGAAAACCGTAAGGAAACTAATGATCGGGTATTTCTTTAGTCGTGTAGCCGGGTGGCTATATAGTTTAGACATAATGCCATACAACAGCACCGCTAAGGCAAATTCCCAGCTAATTAAAAAACCCAGCAAAAAGGCTGCTGCTTCCAACAATATCGAAAAATAATAAAGGCTGATATCCACCTCAGGTGGCTTGGCCAAAAGCGCTATACTGTCCTCATCTCTGTCAAAATAACTGTTATAACCATTACTTGCGGGGAAAGCCAGTAAATGCCATATAAAAAATATCAGTGCCGCCTGACCCATGTGAACAGCTTGTGCCTGGCTAAAAGCAAATAAATATACCGGAAGCAAAAAAACAGAAAAAACAAAACGGAGATGCGCCCACGCAGAGCGTGTAGGTATTAGTTGTTTGAATTTCATCCGGAAAAGTTTATTTTAAGGCAGTAAACGGTAGTAAACATAATTAAATTTTTAAAGGCAACCCCTGGTGATGTTAACTACGTAACTCTATTAAAGATAGTTGCTTTACTGCTTTATATAAAATATACATCCGGAATTGTTACAGTTTAATATGTTATGTTTAATTGTAGCGTTTATCAAATACACATATAGTATATCAATGAAGAAAATTTATGTCATCGCGCTTTTAGCGTTGTTATGCAGCAGCAGCTTCGCTCAGGTTAAAACAAGTATTACAAAATCAGCTATCACCTTTAAAATTAAAAATCTGGGGCTTAATACCAACGGTAATTTTAGTGGCCTGCAGGCCGATATTCAGTTTAAACCGACTGATTTAGCCGGCAGTAGTATCAATGCTTCTGTTGATGCAACCACCGTTAACACAGACAACACCATGCGCGATGATCACTTAAAGGGCACTGATTATTTTAATGTGGCAACCTATCCTAAGATCACGCTAAAGTCGGTATCATTTAAACATACCAAGGGAGACAACTATTTGGGTAATTTCAACGTAACTATAAAAGATAAAACAAAGCTGATTGAAGTGCCTTTTACTTATACCGAAGCGGGGAACACTGCCAGCTTTAATGGCAGTTTTAAAATTAACCGTTCAGATTTTGGTATCGGGGGCAAAAACATGGTACTCTCCAATGAGGCTACCGTAGAGGTAAACGCGGAGATCAGCAAATAAAATAATATTTATATCCTTTTGAATGAATAGTTGCATTAGTGCCATTGGGGTGGCCAACCCTGACAACCGTATTGCCCAAAATGACATTTACCATTTTATGGTGCATGCCTTTGGTTTGAATGCCACTCATGCGGCAAGGCTTAAAAGCATTTATGACCATTCTGGCATTGATTACCGCTATTCTGTTATTCCTGATTTTGCACATACCGATCCGTCGCAGTATACTTTTTTTGAACCTACAACCGATCTTGAACCTTTTCCAGGAACCAAAGAGCGTTTAAAGTTGTACGAAAAAGAGGCCATAGCCATAGCTATTCAAGCAGTTCAAAATTGTCTGAGCGGTTTTGAGGATGGTATATTGCAAAAGATAACCCACCTGGTTACTGTAAGCTGTACCGGCATGCATGCGCCCGGAATTGATATTGAACTGGTTGAAAAGCTACAGCTAAACCGTGATACCGAGCGTACCTGTATTAATTTTATGGGCTGCTATGGGGCTATTAACGCCCTCAAAGTAGCCGATTATATTTGCCGTGCCGAGCCTGATGCTAAGGTACTGGTAGTAAGTGTGGAGTTATGCACCCTTCATTTTCAAAAGGTAAATACGTTGGATAATTGGGTGGCCAACTCGCTGTTTAGTGATGGCGCCGCCGCTGTACTGGTTGAAAATACTGCCAACCGTTTAGGCAAGGGAACTTATCTGTCATTAAAAAACTTTTATACCGAATTTGTAACCGAGGCGCGTGATGATATGGGCTGGTATGTGGGCAATACCGGTTTCGAGATGATATTAACCTCGCGTGTGTCCAAGCAAATCAAAAAGCACATCAAACCTTTAATGGACCGCTTTTTACAAAAAGTTAAGCTTGATGCCGGGCAAATTACTTCCTACGCCGTTCACCCGGGCGGGCGTAAAATATTGGAGGCCGTTGAAATAGCGCTGGAATTACCAGAGGAAAGTAATGCTTTTGCCTACCAAACACTGCAGGAGTATGGTAACATGTCGTCGGCTACCATTTTGTTTGTTTTGCAGAAAATGCTGGCGGCGCAAAATCTCAACGGGCAAAAAATAATGAGCTTTGCTTTTGGCCCGGGCCTAACGGTTGAGGGCATGATATTGGAAATGCAAAAGCCATGAATGATGTAATTATAGTAGGCGGCGGTTTGGCGGGTTTGGTTAACGCCATATTATTAAACCGGGCCGGCCTTAAAGTTACATTGATCGAAAAAAAAACATACCCCATGCACCGGGTATGCGGAGAGTATATATCCAACGAGGTTATCCCTTTTCTGAAAACGCTGGGTATTGATCTGGATGAATTAAATGTCGCCCGCATTAACCGGCTCGAGGTAACCGCAGTATCGGGCATCAAACTTTCTCAAAAATTGGATCTGGGGGGCTTTGGTTTAAGCCGGTTTACTTTTGATAATTTGTTATATCAAAAAGGCCTGGTCGAAGGGGTGAACTTCATGACGGGTACCCGTGCAGAGGATATCCGTTTTGTGAATAATCATTTTGAAGTGGTAACTCCCGGCAATGTGCTCACCGCACCGTTGGTAATTGGCTCATTTGGCAAGCGCTCTAATTTGGACCAAAAATTGAAACGTCCGTTCTTTTTAAAGCGCAGCCCGTACCTGGCGGTAAAGTTTCATATCCGTATGGATCTGCCTGATGACTTGATACAACTTAATAATTATAAAGACGGCTATTGCGGTGTAAGTAAAACCGATGGCGACCGCTATTGTATGTGTTATATGGCTCACCGCGATGATCTGCGTAAATACGGTACATTGCAAGGGCTCGAGGAGAATGTGATCCGCAAGAATCCCTACCTGGATGATATTTTTCGTAATGCCGAGTTTTTGCTGGACAAGCCCGAGGTAATTAATGAGATATCCTTTGAAAAGAAAGCACCCGTTGATGATCATATACTCATGAGCGGCGATACCGCCGGTATGATAGCCCCGCTTTGTGGCAACGGCATGACGATGGCCATCCATTCGGCCAAAATACTGTCTGAAAAAATCATCCGTTATTATAAACCTGGTAGTTTTACCGCAGAAGCCCGGGCCGCGCTTGAAGCTGATTATACACAAAACTGGAACCATCAGTTTGCCAGGCGTTTGTGGGTAGGGCGGCAATTGCAACGCTTATTTGGCAATAATAATACCACCGCGCTTACTTTGAAAGCTTTAAGCAGCATGCCTGCAGTATCTGGTTTTTTGATCAGTAAAACGCACGGCAAACCTTTTGCCTGATACCGACGTATTGATTACATGACAAACTTAACCGCACGTGCCTTTGATGCCGAAATAATGGACGACTTTGATCTGCCTGCCAGCGAAATTGCACCGGTTTTGGCGGGTCTGGGTAAGGTGAACGCTTTATTTGGCGGGCATAACAGTACTATTAAAGCATTAAAAGAATTTCCAATACAAACAGGTTATTCGGTAAGCGACTGGGGCTGCGGCGGTGGCGACGCGCTGATTGCCATAGCCAAATGGGGAGTCAAAAATAAACTCAAACTAAAACTCACAGGTATTGATGCTGCCCGTTCGGCGGTTAATTTTGCGTTGGAAGCATCATCTGCGCACAGGAATGTCAACTACTTGCAAGCAGACGTGATTGCCGATGCGGATTGCATACCGCAATTTGATATCATCATCAGCAGCCTGTTCACCCATCATTTTGATGATAAGGAATGGGTACAGCTTATCAACAACATGCAGGCTTCAGCACATAAAGGTATCATCATTACCGATCTGCACCGGCATTGGGTGTTATACTATGCCATTTGGTTAATTACACGTATTTTTACACGCAGTGAAATGGCACGTAACGATGGCCCGCTTTCTGTAAAACGGGCATTTAAAAAAGCAGAATTAATTGCTCTATTAAAAAGTGCAGGAATTGATAACTATAATTTAACATGGCATTGGCCATTCCGTTGGCGGTTAATCATCCGCAAATCGTAACTTTACGGTTATGAATTTGCGTGTACTGGTTTTAATAACCGCGCTGGGCGTAGCTATAACGCTTTCGGCAGTTAACTTTTACTTTCAGCACAAGTGGTACGATGTAATGGTAACCTTTTTGGCTACACTCATTACCAGCTATGTGGTTTTCTATTACCTCATTGAAAAGTACATCTACTCCCGCATCAAACTTATTTACAAACTTATTCATAACCTGAAACTTGGTCGTGACCTGCGTGATGCCCTGGGTGAGCACGTAAGCGCCAACCCCATTAATGATGTGGAACAGGAAGTGAAGGAATGGGCCAAGCAAAAAAAGATAGAGATTGACGAGCTGCGCAAGCAGGAAAAATTTCGCCGTGATTTTTTGTCGAATATCTCACATGAGTTTAAAACCCCGCTTTTTGCCATTCAGGGTTATATTGAAGCCTTACAGGATGATGATTTTGAAGACCGTGAAATGGCACGCCAATTTCTCGAAAAAGCATCAAAAAATGTTGATCGCCTGAGCTATCTGATCAAAGATCTGGATGAGATCTCTAAACTGGAATCGGGCGAAATACCGATCAATTACAGCAAATTCAAGATCAATGACCTGATCAAAGAGGTTTTTGAATCGTTAGAGATCAAAGGCAAGCAATACCATATTAAATTAATATTTAAACAAAAATACGATGAGGGCATCCTGGTATATGCCGATCGTGAAAAAATAAGGCAGGTTTTGGTTAACCTGATCGATAACTCCTTTAAGTATGGTAAGGAAGAAGGCAGCACTTCGGTAAGCCTTTTTGTACTGCATGACCAGGTATTGGTTGAGGTAACAGATGATGGTATCGGGATTGAAGAAAAATTTCTTCCACGCTTGTTTGAGCGCTTTTATCGTACAGATAGCAGCCGATCAAGACAAATTGGTGGCTCTGGTTTAGGGCTGGCTATTGTAAAGCATATTATTGAGGCACATCAGCAAACCATTAACGTACGCAGTACCGAAGGTTTAGGTTCAACATTTGGTTTTACACTGCAAATTGCTAAACAAACCATACATTTACCCAATATACCAGTGTTAAAAAGTTAACATTAACTTAACATAACAGCCGTACCTTTACTCCAATTTAGAGCAACTATGTCACTTAACAGCATATTCCAGTATTTTGTACCCAAGGATAAGAAAATATTTTTTCCTTTATTTGAACAAGCGGCAAACAATGTAGTTACTATGGCTACAGTATTGGTTGAGGCTGTTAACTCCAATAATGCTGCCACGCAGGAGGAACTGTACAAACAAATTGATAAGTTAGAGAACAAAGGCGATGAGCTTACCCACCAGATATACCTGGAACTGGGCAAAAACTTCATTACACCTTTTGACCGCGAAGATATACATGCCCTGGCTACAGCCATTGATGACGTTGCTGATTATATTCATGGGGCTGCAAACCGCATGAGCCTATATAAAATTGATGATTTCAGCGAGCACATCCGCAAATTATCAGACCTGATATTACAGGCCAGCATTGATCTGGAAAAAGCTGTTAAGGAATTAAAAGACCTCAGAAACGTACGTAACATTGCCGATTCCTGCATCAGGATAAACAGTGTGGAAAACCAGGCCGACTACGTTTTTGACCGTGCCGTGGCTGATCTGTTCCTTTACGAAAAAGATGCTATCCGCCTTATTAAATATAAAGAGATACTTGCTGCCCTTGAAACCGCAACCGACATGTGCGAAGATGCAGCCAATGTGATGGAATCAATTTTAGTTAAAAACGCGTAAGCATACTTAATCACCCCCATAGATGGTTACCTCCCTACTTGTAGTTGTTGTTGTTCTCGCCCTTTTGTTTGACTATACCAATGGTTTTCATGATGCTGCCAACTCAATTGCCACAATTGTATCAACCAAGGTACTAACCCCATTTCAGGCTGTTTTAATGGCCGCTATATTCAACTTTGCAGCTTATTTTTTCATTAAGGATCATAAGGTAGCTAATACAGTATCAAAAATTGTATTGGAGCACTTTGTTACTATACACGTAATATTGGCCGGTTTAATAGCCGCCATATCCTGGAATTTAATTACCTGGTGGTTTGGTATCCCTTCAAGCTCATCGCACACGCTTATTGGTGGTTTTGCCGGGGCAGGTATGGCTAACGCGCTTTATCTGCACGTAAATCCATTAAACGCTATTGAAATGGACTATGTGCTTACCATTATTGCCTATATAGTTTTGGCTCCTTTTATCGGTTTGATCATCGCTTATATAGTGACCATACTTATACTGCATATTTGTAAAAGGGCCAAGCCAGCTGTTGCCGAACGCTGGTTTAAGCGACTACAATTGGTTTCGGCAGCGGCACTTAGTTTTGCACATGGTGGTAACGATGCCCAAAAGGTAATGGGCATATTGTATGTAACACTGGTTACATCAAACGTAATTAAAAGCGGTGCGCCTATGCCCGAGTGGATACCGCTGGCCTGTTATTCGGCCATTGCGGCGGGTACCATGTCTGGTGGCTGGAAGATCGTAAAGACGATGGGCTCAAAAATCACCAAAGTAACCCCGTTAGAAGGAGTGAGCGCAGAAAGCGCGGGCGCTATAACCCTGTTTATTACAGAGCGCTTTGGTATACCGGTATCAACTACGCATACAATCACCGGTTCAATCATTGGTGTGGGCTTAACCAAACGTGTTTCTGCTGTGCGCTGGGGAGTAACTATTAACCTGGTATGGGCCTGGATCATTACCATTCCAATTTCGGCCCTGATTGCCGGTGGCGTATTTGCTTTGTTAAGAGTAATAGGTTAACCTTTTTCATCCCCTGCTTTTTTACTAAATTTAACAACCTATGAGATCAAAATTTTTAGTAATAACAGGCTTACTGGCTTTCATCACTTTTGCCAGTGTTGATACCCTTAACCAATCAGCCAGGGCTGCTACACCAGTACAAATAATCCCTACCAATTTAGAGATAGGTAACGGACTTAAACAGGCACTTGAAATTGCTACCGGCAAAAGCTCAGACCAGCTATCGGCCGTGAATGGCTTTTTTGGTAATGCTGCCGTTAAAATACTTTTTCCGCCCGAAGCACAAAAGGCCGAAAAAACATTGCGCAGTTTGGGTATGGGTAAACTGTGTGATAATGTAATATTATCGCTTAATCGCGCTGCTGAGGATGCCGCTAAACAGGCTAAGCCTATTTTTGTGGATGCCCTTAAGCAAATGACATTACAGGATGTAAGTAATATTTTGCTGGGAAAACAAGATGCCGCTACCCAATATTTTAAGCGCACTACTACCGCTCAGTTAACCGCCAAATTTAAACCGGTAATACAAAGCAGTCTCGGTAAAGCTAATGCCACCAAATACTATACAGACGCGGCATTAACCTACAATAAAGTACCCTTTGTAAAAAAACTGAATCCAGATATCAGCGATTACGCTACTCAGAAAGCTATTGATGGTTTATTTATAGAAATAGCCAAAGAGGAACTGAACATCCGGTCAAATTTAAGTGCCCGCAGCACCCCGCTATTACAAAAGGTATTTGCCTTTGCCGATAAAAAGAAATCCTGAGAGGATTAAATTGGTATATCATATGTCATTGAAGTACAACGCAATATCACGAACCCCCTTGTCATCCTGAGGAACGAAGGATCTATCGCCGAATAGATTCTTCACTACGTTCAGAATGACAAATTTGTGGATGGGTAAAGAGCTTACTTCTAACCTCGCCATGACGTGAGGTAGTATAAAATCTATCTTTTACTGCTTCTGAAATTTCACCTTAACATTAACCGTTTCAGGTTTGCTATTGGTGTTAGCCACCCAGGATGAACCGTTTTTGATCAGGTCAATGGCTTTTTGATCGGCTGTTGGGTTAAGGCTTTTTTTGATCTTGATATCTGTTACTTTTCCGTCAGGATTCACTATAAGTGTTACGTTCACCGTTCCCTCGGTGCCATCTGGTAACGAAGCGTTATTTTGCAGGTATTTTTTAAAATCGTCCCAGCCTATTTGCGGATGCGCACCTGCGGATTTTTTTGTCGCATAGCCAACTGTTACCACTTCGCTCAGCACACCCGGGATCTCATTGAGTTCAACCTTTACGCTATCGCCCCTTTTAGCGCTTATCTGTTTACGCTCATAACCTATAGAGGCAATATCAAGGGTCTCGTTATCGGCAGATACCGGCAGCGTAAAATACCCCTTTGTATCTGTCACAGTTGATTTGCTAGTACCCTTCACTCTGATAGCAGCCCCAATTACCGGCGATCCGTCAGTTTTTGATAAGATAATACCGGCAATTCGGCGGGCGTCAAATTGTGCTCCTGATTGACTAGCCGGAACGGCAGAAACACCATTTACCTTTCCCTGGAGCATTACTGTGGTAGGCTTTGAAGCCACTCTGGCTTTATTGTTATTAGCCAGCATATTCTCCATACTATCCTGTTTGCTTTTTGATGTATAATTCATCACTACAACCTCGCTTAGCTGCTGAGTGTGGTCTTTTTTATCATCCGGAGCTTTGGCAGGCTGAGCCGCATAGCCAGCCGCTACATTAGTTTCAGGAGCTGGCGCTGGCATACCAGCATCCGCGGCCGAAATTTCCTGCTGATACACAGATTTTTTCTCTGCCGGTTTTGCTATCTGATTATCTGCTGGCTTTAATACTGTTGGCTCTTTGGCGACCCTTTCATTTTGAGCAACCAAAGGAGCTTTAGCAACAGCGGCCGGAGCAGGAGCCGGCAAAGTATCTTTGCTTTTTTTAACCTGAATACTATCAACAGGTATTATATCAGCTGTTTTTTCGGAGGGCTCAGGTGTTTTTTTTAGCCATAAGCCTCCAATAGTCAGTATCACCAAAATTGATGCAGCTATTGACCATACTCTCCAGGATATAATGCGGCCTGTTTTCCAGGCGGTACGTTGATGCAGCCGTTCGGTTAGCAAGTTAAGGTTGGCCTGCTGGTCTTTACCGTTTGCCTCGTATCCCTCCAGGGCATCCATCAAAAACGGATCGTCAAGGGCCTCCTGCTCCAGCTTGTGCATGGCAGGGGCATTAAGTTCACCGTTCAGGTACTTCCTAATTTGTAATATGTCCGCTTGTTTATTCCTCACTGCTCTTCTCCAGGCAAATTTTTAAATTTCTTTTGCCGTTTTGTATATAACTTTTTACTTCATTTAAACTAAACCCCGTAGTATCAGCTACTTCCTTATAGCATTTCTCTTTCAGGTAAAACAGATCAATGCTTTGTTTTTGCCCGCCGGTTAGCTTATCAATACAACGCTCCAAAGCATTATAAGCTTCTTCACGGTTATTATGGTCAGGATGCAATAAAGGCGTAAATTCCATAACCTCATCTAAAGCAACCACATCCAACTTTTTACCGGCCCTTAATTGCATCAAGCAATAATTGCGCCCAAGTACATATAACCAGCTCCTAAAAACCGCAATATTGTGTTGTTTTACTTTAATTACCAATTCCTCAAATATCCCCATCACGGCATCTTTAGCTAAATCCTCATCTTTAAGATATTTTAGGCAAACACCATAAACTAAGGGCATATACCTTTCATAAAGTTGGCCTAATACAGCAAGATCTCCGTTGTCGCGGTAAGCAGACAGCAATTCCTCGTCAGTTGATGAACTTGGTTTATTTGGTTTAATAAAATTGGTCATTAAAAAGTGCAAAATAAATTTTTTAAACCGTTTATGGAAATTAAGTAGCTATTACATCCTTATTAAAAAAAGATCAGGATATGAAACAGCTACTAATCATTTTGATGCTCGCGGGTTTAACAGGTTTTAAATCCGCAGGTAACCGCCACATTAGCGGAACGGTTTATGACGCCAACAAATCAATATTAGCTGGTGTACACGTGCTAATAACAGGCACACAGGTCAGTACATTTACAGATGCTAAAGGCCATTATGCGATTGATGTGCCAGAGGATAAAAGCAGCCTCACTTTCAGTTTTATTGGCTTTGAAACGCAAACCGTGAAAGTTGGGAAAAGCAATACTATTGATGTTTATTTGAAAACATTGAATCAGCAACTTCAGGAAGTCGTTACTCTGGGATATGGATCGCAGAAGAATAAAGCTTTGACAGCAGCAGTTGCAGACGCCAACGTTAGCCCGGCGCCAGGCGCCCCCGCCAAAGTAATGATCAGAGGAACTAATACTACCCGTAGGTACAGTGCCAACGATATGATGATCATGCCGCCCCCTGCAGAAAATACGGAAAGCTATAAGGGTATTACCGAAAACGGTTTTAAAACTACTCAAAGCGAACCACTATCAACCTTTTCTGTGGATGTAGACGCGGCATCATACAGTAATGTACGGCGTTTTATTAACAGCGGGCAATTGCCTCCGGCAGATGCGGTAAGGATAGAGGAAATGATCAATTACTTTCATTATAACCTGGCCGGTCCCACAAATAATGAACCGGTAGGTATCACTACTGAACTCTCCACCGCTCCCTGGAACAGCAATCATCGGTTATTACGCATCGGACTGAAAGCAAAAACCGTTGCTACAGATAAACTCCCAGCCTCAAACCTCGTGTTTTTGATTGATGTTTCGGGTTCAATGGATGAGCCTAATAAATTACCCTTAGTGCAATCATCACTAAAAATGCTGGTTAATCAACTGAGGCCGAAAGACAAAGTAGCCATAGTAGTATATGCCGGCGCTGCCGGAGTTGTACTGCCCGCTACCTCAGGAGATAAAAAGACCACTATCAATAATGCTATTGATAATCTACAGGCAGGCGGTTCAACCGCAGGTGGGGCAGGTATTAAGCTGGCCTACAAAATTGCGCAGAACAACTTCATGAAAGGCGGCAACAACCGGGTAATGCTGGCTACCGACGGTGATTTTAACGTAGGTGCATCAAGCGATGATGACATGGAAAAACTGATAGAGCGGGAACGTGAAAGCGGTATATCGCTCTCTGTTTTAGGTTTTGGCATGGGTAATTATAAAGACAGTAAAATGGAAACCCTTGCAGATAAGGGTAATGGTAACTACGCCTACCTTGATAACATTACCGAGGCTCGCAAAACGCTGATCAGTGAATTTGGAGGCACCCTGTTTACCATTGCCAAAGATGTAAAACTACAGGTAGAGTTTAACCCAGCCAAAGTACAGGCTTATCGCCTGGTGGGTTATGAGAACCGGGCATTAAATAAAGAGGATTTTAATAATGATAAAAAAGACGCCGGTGATATGGGATCGGGCCATACGGTAACCGCGTTTTACGAAATAGTGCCTGCCGGGATTAAGGATGATTATTCAGGCAGTGTTGATCCGCTGAAATATCAGAAACCAAAGCCTGTGCAATATTCCAACTCCTCAGATGAAATGCTTACTATCAAATTTCGCTATAAACAGCCAACCTCTTCGGTAAGTAAAATGAGCCATGTAGAGGTATATGATAAGCCGCTTGCTTTAAGTTCAACATCAACGGATTTCAGGTTTGCTGCTGCGGTTGCAGAGTTTGGGATGTTATTGAGAGATTCGCAATTTAAGCAGCAGTCTACTTATGACCAGGCAATAAAAATGGCACGTACAGCAAAAGGAGATGATGCCGAGGGTTACCGGGCCGAGTTTGTTAAACTGGCAGAAAGTGCCAAATTGTTAAGCCCAAATAAGGCGCTCGCATTTGAAGAATAATTTGGGCCTAATTAACAAAGAGCGGCCGCATTATAACCATAATGTGGTCGCTTATGTTTAGCGGGTATCTTCCCTTTGTCAAAAAAGCATATTCAGGAAACTCAAACAATAAAGGATTATGTAAATTGCCGTAAATTTTAAAATTTGAAACTCTACGTAAAAAATATGGTATGCAATCGCTGTAAAACGGCGGTACAAACCGAACTTGATAAAGCCGGGATTGAGCCAGTGAATATGGAACTGGGCGAGATCACGCTTAAAGAAGCGCCTACTTCATTACAATTGGAAGGATTAGCCAGGGAGCTCAAAGGTTTGGGCTTTGAAATGATTGATAATCAGAAAAGCAAGCTGATAGAGCAGATAAAAACACAGATCATTAAACTGGTGCACTATACAGATGTAGCTAATCCATTAAAGCTCTCCACCATATTGGCCGATCAGCTTAATCATGATTATAGTTACCTAAGCAACCTATTTTCTGCGGTTGAGGGTACCACCATCGAAAAATATTACATCGCCCAAAAAATTGAAAAAGTAAAGGAGTTGCTCATCTACAATGAACTCAGTTTATCAGAAATAGCTTACCAGTTGGGGTACAGCAGCGTGGCGCATCTGTCGTCGCAGTTTAAACAGGTTACCGGCATGACCCCATCTAAGTTTAAAACCCTGCAGAGCCACGACCGCAAGAATCTTGACGATATTTAACCAGAAGCGAAAAATCTTATAACATCTATCAATAATTCTGTAACGTGCGCCGGGGTATGTACAGGTAAATTTGTGTCAACAATTTAATTATTATAATCATGACACATACATATCAAATTACCGGCCTTACCTGTAGCGGCTGTCAAAATAAAGTTCAATCGCTACTTTCCCAAATTAAAGATGTGCAAAGCGTTGATATTTCGTTAGCCGAAGGCACCGCGGATATTACGATGAGCCAGCATGTGCAGACAAAAACATTACAGGATGCGTTAAAAGATTACCCAAAATACCAACTCAGCGAAGCCCCCCATAGCCATCACAGCATGAGTATGGAAATGGATGCTGAAAACCAATCATGGCTGGCTACCTATAAGCCGATACTGCTCATATTTGCTTATATTTTAACTATCGCGGTTATTGCAGGTAATGCTATGGACCACGGTTTTATGACCATGACAGCCATGCGCGTTTTTATGAGCGGCTTTTTCCTGGTGTTCTCTTTCTTTAAACTGCTTAACCTGCAGGGCTTTGCTGATAGCTATTCCATGTATGATATTGTAGCTAAAAAGTTCAGGGCATGGGGATATATCTACGCCTTTGTTGAACTGGGCTTAGGTTTGGCCTTCACGCTGGATATTGCTCCCTTTGCGGTGAACGCCATTACATTTGTGGTCATGACCGTAAGCCTGGTAGGTGTACTGCAAAGCGTTTTAAACAAAAGAAAAATTCAATGCGCTTGCTTAGGGGCAGTATTTAACTTACCCATGAGCACCGTTACCATAGTGGAAGATGCCCTGATGATTGCGATGAGCGGGGTAGTATTATTGGGTGTGCTTTAATAAACTAAAAAAATGACATACGCTATTGTATGTCATTTTTTATTATGTATCTATCATTATACACTTTAAAAGCATCTTATTCCCTACATTTGCGGTTTGCTCTAAATATTTAACAGGAAGGGCAATTTATCATAAACACGAACTTCATGTACGATATTTGTTGCATAGGGCATATTACGTTAGATAAAGTGGTGACACCCAGAGCGGTGGCGCATATGGCCGGCGGTACATCTTTTTATTTTTCAAGTGCAATCCGTAATATGGATGTAAGCTATACTTTGGTTACCTCACTGGCCGAAAGTGAAATGCATGTAGTAGAAGCTTTACGTGCCAAGGGTACCGAGATACATGCCTCAACCTGTGCGCATACCGTGTATTTTGAAAATATTTACTCGGGTAATCAGGATCATCGCATGCAGCGTGTATTGCAAAAAGCCGATCCTTTTACCGTAGAGCAATTGCTTGATATTGATGCTAACATATTTCACCTTGGACCACTGCTGGCTGATGATATTCCGGTTGAGCTGATCAAAGAACTGAGCAGTCGCGGTAAAGTATCATTAGATGCGCAAGGATATTTACGTAAGGTAGAAGATAAGAATGTGATCCCGGTTGACTGGCCTGCCAAAAAAGAGGCCCTGCAATACATTGATATTTTAAAGGTTAATGAGCACGAGCTGGAAGCACTTACCGGCCTTACAGATATTAAAAAAGGAGCCGAGGTATTAGCCGATTGGGGTGTTAAGGAAGTTGTGGTTACCCTGGGTAGCATGGGTTCTGTAATTTATGCAGAAGGCCTATTTTATAACGTGCCTGCGTATATACCAACAGCCGTGGTTGATGCCACCGGTTGCGGAGATACCTATATGGCGGGTTATTTATACCAACGTACCAAAGGCGCTTTATACCAGGAAGCAGGTGAATTTGCCGCGGCAATGGCCAGCTTTAAAATCGAATCATCTGGTCCGTTTACGGGTACTAAAGAGGATGTGCTGAATTTGTTAGAGGTCGGTCAGAAGACTTTTAGCTATTAATTGCCTGCATCAATAATTATTTGTCATTCTGAGTATAGCGAAGAATCTTTTCGTGAACCATACTTGTCGCAAAATGGATACTTCACTACCCTCAGCATGACAAAATATAGAGCAGATGTGTAATCTGCTTTTTATATATCCCTCACATCGGCAGCACCTATCCAGCCTTCGTTACCGTTAGCAAGCCTTATTTTTATCCAGTCGTTGTTATGTTCCAGTACTTCTACCTTAGTACCATCGTGCAGTACAAACAGGTCTTTTGAGGTATGCACCGGCGCGCTTTTAATAATTACAGAATTACTGAAAACTATAGCCTGCTGATGGCTCTCAAAGTAATCAGCCTGACGGCCTGCAATAAAAATAAATACCAAGCCTAAAAACACCAGCAATATAGCCGTATAGAACGAAGCTTTTTTAACACTCACAGATTGGGTAAAGCGATATAGGATAAGCACGCCAGAACCTGCTAATATGCTTAACACGGCTAATACAGCCAGCGTACCTAACGAAAAAGTTAAAATAAAGCTATGCCACCATTTGCTGATAAAAAACTCCGGTGCCTCATCAAGCTTATCGGTGGTTTTCAGATTGGCCAGCTGTAGATTTAGTTTAATATCCTCATCGCCCGGAGAAAGCTTGTGCGCTTTTTCATAATATAATATAGCGGGTGCTATATCTCCGTTTTTGTAATAAGCATTGCCCAAATTGAAATATACCGGTACCGACTGGTAACCACCATCAACCAGTTTTTGGTATGATGTAATGGCTTCTTTATACTGCGCTTTGGCATATTGCTCGTTTCCTTTTTTAAACAACGCAGATGTACCTGCATCGCAAAAAGCTAATGCAGGAGCTATGGTAAGCAGCAACAAGCATAAAATGCGCCTGATCATGTTATATCTTATCTTCAATGTCATTGATCATGTTTTTTGCTTTGTCAAATATCTGTTGTTCTGATACTCCCGATACCGGGGCATAACGTGCCATATCGCAAAGGTCAAGGGTATCCAGCAGCTCATTGATCAGTGGCTCATCAAGCTGTCTGTTTTTAAGTTCTGAGGCGATCTTTTCACGATTAAGGTTGGCGGCGTCTATATTCAGCTTATCACTTAAATAACCATACAAACCCTTAAACACGTTTTCATAAAAAGCATTGGAGTTTTTGGCAGATAGCTGTGCCTGCGCGCTGGCCAGGTGTTTGGCGGCTATTTTACTGGCCTTTCGGCTTTTTACCTTCACGATATCACTATTAGTTCTTTCGTACCAGCTGCCGTAAGCTAAGGCGCCTAAAAACAGTAATGGACCCAATCCCAGTAAGCTGTAGTATAACCCCGAGCCATAAAAGCCTTCACCCATTTTGCTGATGCTGCCATCGTCGGGTTTAATATAGCGGATATCTTTGTTCAATAGTTTTACATCCTGCTTATCGGTGGCAGAATAGGCGGTTACATTGTTTTCTGTCAGGCCTTTATTAACCTTTACCTGGAATGGTTTGGTTGGCAATGAAACATATTTACCGGTGCTTGGATCAAAGTAGGAAAACTTAACAGGATCAATAGTGTAATTACCCTGGTGCCTTGGTATCAGCAAATAGGTATACGTACGGCTGCCCGACTGGCCATTTACGTTTTCGGTAATGGTATCAATCGTTTTAGGGTCGTACTTTTCGAAATCGGCAGGAAAATTGGCGCTCAGCGGCTTAATGAGCTTCAGGTTACCCTTACCGGAAATCCTGATCTTATAGTTAAGAGGTTCGTTTGACTTAAGCTCCTTTTTATCAAGATCGGTACTGATAGCAAAATGACCAACCGCACCGCCGAAACCGTCCGGTTTACCGGCCAGCGGCAACGGTTTTACATGTATTATAACCGGTGTGCTTTTAATGCGATACTTCACATCGTTATACGAACCAAAAAATTGACCGAACAAATCATCGTCACTTGCTGCCGCCGATTCTCTTACCACAAAGAAAAAGGAAATAGGATCAAGCGTGATGTCGCCACCGCGTTCCGGGAATAAAATAGTTTGCTTGATATTAGCAACATTATATTTAGAACCATTGAAAACCTCAGTTCGCCAGTGTACATTCTGATCGGGATTTTTAATATCCTGGCTGTAAAAGCCGTTTAAGTCGGGCAGTTTTTCTGGTTCGCTGCCAACAATGGCTACCCGGGTATATAGCTTATAGGTCAGCGTGATCTGCTCGCCCAAATAAACGCTCTTTTTATCAACATCGGCCTTGATAAATAATGATTTGGATATATCGGCACCGGGCCTGCGCATAGTAACCCTGCTATCGGGGCCATTTTGTTGTTGCTGCTGTTGAGAAGCCGCGGCGTTGTTATTTTGAGGGGCGGCCTGTCCCTTAACCACTTTGATATTGATAGGCTTAGTGCTTAATTGCTTACCATTTGCAACTATACTGGCAGCGCCAATGGTGTAGGTACCCGGTTTTACAGCGATCAGCACATAGCTAAACTCCATACTTGATGAGGAATTGCCGTTGATGACCGACATACTGGTAGATACATTTGGGCCGGCCACTACCAAAAAGCCGGTGAACGAAGGTGGCGTAAAGTGATCGCCATTACCGTTTACAGCAAACGTAACCTCAAATTGTTCAGTAGTACTTACCTCTGTTTTACTCACCGAGGCGGTAAACCGGATATCGGCAGCAAAAAGGAGACTGCTTTGCAGCAGCAGAAGCAATACTATGGAATATATTCTTTTCATTTATTTGCAATAGTAAGGCTTACCAGTCTTTTTCAATATTCATACGGGCACCTTTTATCTTCTTATTCTTCAGCTTGTCCTGTGTTTGTTTTTCGTCGTTATTAAAGGCTTCCAGCATCCGTTCAGCATCATCTTTTGATACATTATTAGGGTCAGGTTTCTGATCCTGCTGGCCCTGGTCTTTTTTATCCTGGTTGTTTTTGTCCGGGTTTTGTTTGTCGTCTTTATTCTTATCGTCCTTGTTCTTATCCTTGTCTTTATCTTTGTCCTTGTTATTCTGGTCTTTATTTTTATCCTTGTTTTTGTCTTTGTTGTTCTTATTATTTTTATTGTTTTTATCCTGGTTTTGCTTTTGTTTCAGCTTTTCCTGCGCGTAGGCCAGGTTGTACCGGGTTTCTTCATCAGTCGGATTGTTCAGGAGTGATTTCTTATAGGCCGCTACGCTTTCTTCCAGTTTTTTTGATTCCAGAAATGAGTTACCCAGATTGTGATAAGCCTTGGCCAAAACCGCCTTGTTATTGCCCGATGAAGCGGCTATTTTATCAAACTGCTTCCCGGCGTCTTCGTATCTTTTCTGCTTGTACAAGGCATCCCCCAGGTTAAAATTACCTTCAACAGTTTGATTCTTTTTACCTACCGATAACCGATAATTTTTTTCGGCATCCTTATAATTTTGCTGCTGATACAGGTCGTTACCTTGTTTAATGTACTTTTTTTCCTGCTGGGCAAAAAGTACAGAAGCCTGCAGTATCAACAATACAGCTATAATAAATTGCTTCATGACTTTTTTACTTCAAATAATTTTAACCCGCTTAAACGCATGTTTTTACGGTTAGATATAAAAAATTCTACTACCAATAATACCAGCGTAATGGTTAGGAAAAACTGGAAACGGTCTTCATAGTCCTTAAATGTTTTGCTGTCGTACTGTTTACGCTGAATTTTTTTAACCTGATCCATCACTATGCCCAAACCGCTGTTAGAGTTATTGGCGTGTACATACACCCCTCCGCCCGCGGCTGAAATGTCGCGACACATGGCCTCGTTTAGCTTAGTAATAATTTTTTCGCCCTTACGATCAGTGCGATCAGTGCTGTTGGGGTCATTAGGATCGGCAGGTATAGTTGAACCATCCGGAGACCCTAAGCCAATCACGTTAACGGTAACCCCCCTGCTTTTAGCGCCTTCGGCAGCGGCAATAGCATTGTCCTCATGATTTTCGCCATCGGTTATAATGATCATGGCCTTACCGGTCTGGCTCTTAAAATCAAATGATTTCATGCCCAGATCAATAGCTGCGCCAATAGCCGTACCCTGTACCGGTACAATATTGGTATTGATGGTATTCAGAAACAACTTGGCTGCCGAGTAATCAGTAGTGATAGGCAGTTGTACATAAGCCTGCCCTGCAAATACAATGATGCCTATCCTGTCATCGTGCATTTTATCAATCAGCTGGGCTAATGCCTGCTTAGCATTTTCCAGGCGGCTGGGCACCAGATCCCGGGCCAGCATACTGTTTGATACATCAAGCAATATCATGATATCCGCGCCCTGACGTTTTACCTCCTCAGTTTTGGAACCCAGCTGCGGATCGGCCATGCCAACAATAAGGCTGGCATAAGCAATCAGAAAAAAGATAAACTTAAGCCAGGGCCTTGAAAACGATACTTGCGGTATCATTAGGCTTACCACGTTTTTTTGACCCAGTGAGGCAATAGCCTTCTTTTTCCAGCGGCTTACCAATAAAAACAGCAGGATAAGAACCGGAATAATCAGCAGTCCCCATAAAATATCTATATGTGCAAAACGTAGCATTCTATTAGGTTAAAGCCCCTTTAAACAGGGTGTTTTTTAATAAAAATTCAAGTGATAACAATACCAGCGCTATAATAGCCCAAGGCAAAAACATCTCTGTTTTACGGCGATATTGCGTTACATCAATCTTGGCTTTTTCCAGTTTATCTATCTGCAAATAAATTTGTTTCAGGGTTTCATTATTGGTGGCCCTGAAATATCTGCCACCGGTAATGCTGGCAATTTTTGATAACGTGCCTTCATCAATATCAACCTTAATGCGCTGGTATTGTACACCCATTGATGTTGGTACCGGGTAAGGAGCGTAGCCATTGGTGCCCAGACCAACGGTATAAACACGCACGCCAAACTGCTTGGCAATTTCGGCGGCGGTTATAGGCGGTATAGAGCCTGAGTTGTTTGATCCGTCGGTAAGTAAAATAACCACCTTGCTTTTGGCGGTACTGGTCCTTAACCGGTTTACGGCTGTAGCAAGGCCCATACCTATAGCGGTACCATCCTCAATCATACCGTTCTTGATGTCCGCATATAGGTTTATCAGTACATCATGATCAATAGTGAGCGGGCATTGCGTAAAACTTTCACCGCTAAAAATTACCAGGCCAATACGGTCATTAGGGCGGTTCTTGATAAAATCAATGGCGATGTTTTTACCTGCTTCCAAACGGTTAGGTTTAAAATCTTCGGCCAACATACTTCCGGATATATCAGAGGCTATCATGATATCGATACCCTCGGTGGTACTATCTTGCCAGGATAATGACGATTGCGGCCTTGCCAGCGCCACAATCAGTGCCGCTAAAGCCAATGAACGCAATACAATGCCCACATGCCTAAAACGGGCTACATTACTTTTGCGGCCAACAGCAAAACTTTTAAGTGTAGGTACACTCAGGTTGCCCTGTAGCTGGCGTTGTTTCCAGATGTACCATGCCACCATTAAAGGTATAATGATCAGCAGCCAGAAAAATCCCGGATGGGCAAATTCTATTCCTTTAAACCAGCTCATTTTTTATCCTCTTCCTTTACAACCGGCGGCTGAAAGGCCTGCTGTGTTTTTTTAACAAATGCCACGGCATTATCCATGCTTTGCTCGTTTTCAAAAGGCGCGGGTTTTTCCTTGGCAAATTTTACTAAGTCGGCCAGTATCAATACCTGGCGCAGCGCGTTCCTGTTCTCGTCCGTAATATCCATATACCGCAAACTGGCAAAGATCTCATCAGAGGTTTGCTCCATTGCCTGAATAGCGTAACGGCTTTCCAGGTACTCGCGAATTACATCAGTGATCTCGGTATGGTACTGCTTGGTTTGCTCCTGCTGCCATAGCTTTTTATCGCCAATGGCCGTTAATTTTTGCAAGGCAATAATATGAGCAGGTACCTCCGGTTTAAGCTCCTCAACCACAACAACCTTTTTAGGCCTTTTCTTCAGATAATAAATAACACCGCCAATAATGAGCAGGGCTGCCAATATACTAACTACTAATATCCAGTTATCGCGTAGCCAGTCCCAAAAAGTATAGGAAATAGCAAGCGGCTGTTTAATATCATAGGCTGCTTTGGTGGTATCAACGGCAACCGTTGCCACTGTAAGCTTTAATGGCTCGGTTTTAATGTCGCCTCCCTGGGTATGAAAGGCATATGATGGTATCACATAATCGCCGCTATCAAATGAGGTAATGGTGTAATTATGCCTGATGGTTCTGAGGCTTACATCATCCTTATCAGTTACGGTATCGACTTTACTGCTTACTATTTGAATTTTGCTGCTGATGGTATCTTTTAGTGCAGGAAATTCTACCTTATCATTTGCATGAAACTTCGCAATAAGGTGCAGCTGGGTTTGTTCGCCTATTTTGATAACAAAGCGGTCGAGCTTGGCTTCGACCTGCACGGTTTGGGCGCTGCTTTGATAAGCAAACCCGGTAAGCAGCAGATTCAGGAGCAATAGGTATTTAAAAAAACGCTTTATCATCTTTTGCCTTCCCGTTTTTTAAACAAGGTCATTAATGGTTTAACATATGATTCATGTGTGCCGATGCTGGTAAAATCAACGCCCGAGCGGCTAAAGGTTTCCTTAAGCTGCCCATTTCTTTTGAGTGCTTCGGCTTTAAAGGCCTTACGCACGGCTTCATCAGCTGTGTTGATCCAAACCAGTTCGTCGGTTTCTTCGTCCTTTACGGGGATCAGACCTAAGTTCGGAAACTCTTCCTCGTGTTTATCATACAAACGCAGGGCAATGATATCATGCTTTTTATTGGCGATCTTCAACTCATCTTCAAAACCGGGACTAATAAAATCAGATATGATAAAAGCCGTACATTTTTTCTTGATAGCACGGGTGAAAAATTTGAGGGCTTCGCCAACATTTGTTCCCTTATTTTCCGGTGTAAAGGCAATCAGCTCACGGATGATCATCAGAATATGGCTGCGGCCTTTTTTTGGTGGGATAAACTTCTCTATTTTATCACTAAAAAACAGCACCCCTACCTTATCATTATTCTGTATGGCCGAAAACGCGAGTACCGCGCAAAGTTCGGTTGCTATATCCTGCTTTTGCTGGTTTTGGGTTCCAAAATTTTCAGACCCGCTCACGTCTATCAGCAGCATGAAGGTAAGCTCGCGCTCCTCATCAAAAACCTTAACATAAGGGTGATTAAAGCGGGCGGTCACGTTCCAGTCAATGGTTCTGATCTCATCGCCCAACTGGTATTCGCGCACCTCGCTAAATGCCATACCACGGCCTTTGAAAGCCGAGTGGTATTCGCCCGAAAACAAGTGGTTACTTAACCCCCGGGTTTTGATCTCGATCTTCCGTACTTTTTTAAGCAGTTCTTTGGTATCCTTAGCCATAATATTGGTGAAGAAGAATCAAGAGGTAAGAGTCAAGAATCAAGACAAAAATTTAAATTTTCTGTCACAATCCTTTTTTCTGTTTCTTATCTCCTGATTCCTGACTCTTACCTCTTGATTCTTATTTCTTGATTCTGATATCTAAACTCTTGGCTCTTATTTCTTGCCTCTATTTACGGTACCTCCACCACGTTCAGTATGCCGGTAATAATGTTTTCTGAGGTGATATTCTCGGCCTCTGCCTCGTAGCTTAAGCCAATACGATGGCGCAGTACATCATGACAAATGGCACGTACATCCTCAGGGATTACATAACCCCTGCGTTTAATAAAGGCATAAGCTTTTGCGGCCAGTGCCAGGTTGATGCTTGCCCTTGGTGATGCCCCAAAGGTGATCAGGTTTTTATAATGTGCCAGTTTAAACTGCTCCGGATAACGCGTGGCAAAAACAATATCAATAATGTATTGCTCAATTTTTTCGTCCATATATACTTCCCTTACAATTTTGCGGGCGCGTACAATTTCGTCAGGCTTAATAATTGGCGATGGTTTTGGCATGCCGCCCGGTAATATATTGGCGCGTACAATTCTTTTCTCTTCTTCCTTATCCGGATAGTTGATCACCACCTTGAGCATAAAACGGTCAACCTGCGCCTCGGGCAACGGATAAGTTCCTTCCTGTTCGATAGGATTCTGGGTAGCCAATACCAGGAATGGGTTTGGCAGTGGAAAAGTGTTATCACCGATGGTTACCTGGCGTTCCTGCATTGATTCCAGCAGCGCGCTCTGTACTTTAGCAGGCGCACGGTTAATCTCATCGGCCAGGATAAAGTTAGAGAACAGCGGGCCCTTACGCACAATGAACTCTTCCTTTTTCTGATTGTATATCATGGTACCCAACAAATCGGCAGGTAAAAGATCAGGTGTAAACTGAATACGGCTATAATCTGCCTGAATGGCTTTTGCCAGCGTATTGATAGCCAGCGTTTTTGCAAGCCCCGGAACCCCCTCTAAAAGAATATGCCCATCGGCCAGTAAGCCGATCAGCAATCGCTCTACCATATATTTTTGGCCGATGATCACTTTATCCATCTCCATTTTCAGGAGGTCGATGAATGCGCTTTCTCTTTGTATCATTTCATTCAGCGCTCTGATATCGGTTGAATACGATAAGCTACCAGGTATAGTGCCTGATGAAACGTTTTCGGTATTACTTTTAAATTCTTCCATGCAATCTTTTTAATTCGGTAGGCAAACTTAAACAGACAAACTTTTTTTAGCTAAAAAAATTCCCTGCTTATTTGTTAAAAAGTGTTAAATTTTTGTTGACGGTTATAAATATATGAGTTTTTTGCAGGCTGATTAAACAATCATGCAATCATCCCGGAAACATTTATCACCATATTTGGGTATTGGAAGCAGCAATTTAGAGTTGCATTTTTGTTATTCTAAGTGCAAGTAAATAACAATCAGACATTAAAGATCTGATTTAATTATTTTTAACCCGATAGAATTATTTTAATATGACGCCTTACATTTTCCGTTTTTTTTGTTTTCTGATCATTTCTACAGCCTATTCGTTCGGTGTAGCTTACGGGCAAAATGCCTATAAAAACATCCCCCTGCCTAAAAACATTAATGATGTAAATGAGGAGTTTTCGGGCATGGCCATGTACAACGGCAGGGTTTACCTGGAGCCGCAATACGGCAGCCATAAGGAAACCAAACTCAATGGTGATTTTTATTTATATAGCCTGCTGGCTGATAGCATTGGTCGGGTGATAGATGGGAAAGATACCGTGCTTACCCGTTACCGTACCATCAGTGTTAAAAATCTGGATAAACTGCCCGATTCCGTTAAAACTTATTATGAAGGCTTTGAGGCTATAACTATTGTAAACAATATGGCCTACCTTTCTATAGAAACCAACGATACCTACGATTACTGTTTTTTGCTGCAAGGGAAACTCGATGTTGAAAAAAATGAAATAATTATCAATCCGTTGCATTTTGCAACACTGAAACGCCCGATACATGTTAACAATGCCGGATTTGAAAGCGTTAGCTGGTTGCCTGCCGAAAAAAAACTACTCGCTTATTATGAGTACAATGGAGAGCCAAAAGGCGGACAGGGTTATTTAATTGATCCTGATTTTACAAAAGCTCCCGAGCAAATAGCAACACCGCAGCTTTACTTCAGGATTACCGATATAGCCGTAACCAAGGATGATAAGATTTACGGTATCAACTACTTTTGGAACGGTGATTATAATACCTACCTGAATAATGGCGTGTTGAAAAACGAGGAGGAAAAGATCAAACAAAGCATCTCTGACCTTAAAGCAGGTATTGATGCGGACGCTGCTTATCTGAAAAAAAACAGCTATGGCCGTATTGTAATGCTTAATAGCAGGACGGACAAGGAGTGGAAGCAGGTTACATCAGCTTTTCCAATACCCAAAAACAACTGGGAGGGTATTGCGCTTTACCGAAAAGGCGCACTCATTATTACAGATGCCAACCGAAGCAGCAAGCAACTTAGTACGTTTGGCTATATAGAGTTTCCGGAAAATTAATTTATAAATTCATCTTCACGCATCCGCACATCTACATATTTGCAAATCTGCACATCGAGATCAGTGTTTATCCCCTAAGCCAAACTCTTTATATGTATTAGGCATACTGTCGGCATTTTTAAAGGCGAAAGTGAAGGTTGCACCCCAGCTTTCAAAATCGGCATTTTTATCGGTTGAAGATTCAATATGTACCGAGCTGATCATGTAAATACCCTCACGGCTCAGTTTAAAATAAATTTGCCCCTGCGCATCAGAGCTTAGCTTTTGAGGAAATACATTGCCGCTTATGGTGCGCGTGTATACAATGACAACAGCATCTTTCAGCGGTTTGCCTTTAAATAATATCTGCGCGGTTACGTCATCGCCATAGCTGGCTTTGTATGGGTTTTGCTGTATCACTATCTCATAATCCTCACCCAGCGGTTTGTCAAAATCTTTACCGTTGGCTTTGTCAATGGCTATCAGCGTTTTTACGTACCGGTTTGATTTTTCAACAAAATATTGCTGGTTGCTGTTTTTTGCATCTTCAGCAATTTTGTCCAATCCCTCATTACCCAGGTTTTTTAAAAATTTGTTTCGCTCAGATTCTATGCTTTCGGTTTTTACCACTTCTATCAGCGCAAGGCCGCTGTTTTCAAGTGTATAATTCAATATGCTGGATGAGGTATCCTTTGGAAGATTATTCAGGTCGGTTTTTTTTGATCCTTCGTAAAGCGTAAACTTAGATATCTTGGCGTTTTGAGATTTATATTCCGCTTCTTTTTGAAACTCGTTGCCGCTTAAAAGGTGCAGGTTAAGTTTTTCGCCCTTTTTCATATAAAAGTTTTCAGGCAGCAAAAAGTAGTCCTGCGAGCTCGCAGCAAAAGTGACGATCAGTAATAACGCGAACAATAAAAAACCGAATCTTTTCATAGTTTTCAGATAGGATTGCCAAACATACAAAGTT
>NZ_JBCECK010000058.1:0-31906 GCF_039207105.1 Mucilaginibacter sp. | reverse complement strand
TGTTACGGCCATCATAACTGGCCTGCCAAACGGTAGTATCGGGATTAAAAACAACATCGAGCGCGAATTTTGATAACCGCGCCTCAATATAACGGGGCGCCGCCGCCGAATCGCCGGTTACCGGGTCGCCCCAGTTACCCTGACAATCTATCAGCAGGTTCTTTTGCCCTATTTGTACCATCGCATCACCAATAGAAGCATCACCGTGCGGGTGATATTTCATGGTATTACCAATTACGTTGGCCGCTTTATTAAAACGCCCGTCGTCCATTTCCTTTAACGAATGCAGGATACGGCGCTGTACGGGTTTTAAGCCATCGTTGATATGCGGAACGGCACGGTCAAGAATTACGTAAGAGGCATAATCCAAAAACCAGTTTTCGTATAACCCGTCAAGAGAGGTAACATTATGATTTAATTTTTCGTCATTATTGGCGGGTATATCGTTTTGATTCAGATCTTCACTCATTATATGCTAAAAAATTTTTGGATTGGTAAAGATAAAAAATTATGCGCGGATGTACCGGGAGGGCCTGTTTGATTTAATTAATTATTTATTTCTACTAAATACATAGATTTTATAGATTATTATTATATTTGCTGCAGATGGTGGTAAATTGGTGGTTCATTTATCAACCTTGAGCAGGTGCTGAATGGCAGCAAAAGGATGGGTTCAACTCCCTCCCCTGCAGCTCTCTCCGCTCATATTTATGTTTTACAATTGACTAAAAAGAGTTCCTGCCCATCAGGAACTCTCTTAGTTTTCATTTAACCAACATTTAATAATGGAATCACATCTTTTACTTATTAAAAAAATTTAAAAAGTACTTTAAATTAAAATTTAGTTTTCTTAGGTTTGTAACACAATGTATAGCATTTTACATAACGAAAATTATTTTAGCCTTATGTCGGTAAGGCTTAAACAGTTTTGTTAATTGGTTTGATAAATCCTCGTTTCGGCGGGGGTTTTTTGTATAGCTACTTTTTTTATTCAACATATAACTAAAACACAGGTTCTTAGAAAATTATGGCCCGATTAAATTTATTGGAAGAGACCCGGTACGAGAAGCTGCCGGTAAGCGTATATGGCAACCAGCAGGAAGCCTCGGTGGCGGTAGCTCAAAGGATAGCGGCACTGATCCGCGGTAAGCAAAGCAAGGGCGAAAAAGCCGTGCTTGGGCTGGCCACCGGTGTAACCCCTATCGGGGTATATGCCGAGCTGGTGCGTTTGCACCGCGAGGAAGGACTGTCGTTCAGCAACGTGATCACCTTTAACCTGGATGAGTACTACCCCATGAAGCCCGACGCGGCCCAAAGCTACGTAACGTTCATGTACGAGAACCTCTTCAGCCATGTAGATATTGACAGGGCCAATGTTCATATACCCAATGGTACCCTGGAGCAGGATGCCGTGGTACCCTTCTGCCTGAACTATGAGCACCAGATCGAAGAACTGGGCGGACTGGACCTGCAGATCCTGGGTATCGGCCGTACGGGCCACATCGGTTTTAACGAGCCGGGCTCGGCCCCCAACTCGGGAACCAGGTTGGTGACTTTGGATGACCTGACCCGTAATGATGCCTCGCGTGATTTTGGCGGCAAGGCCAATGTGCCTACCAAAGCCATCACGATGGGTATCGGTACCATCTTCAAGGCCCGGGAGATCATCCTGATGGCTTGGAGCAAAAAGAAGGCCCCGATCATCAAGAAAGCGGTGGAAGGCGAAATGTCGGGCGAGGTACCAGCCACTTACCTGCAATTGTCAGACAACGTGGAGTTTGTACTGGACGAAGCAGCAGCTTCTGAGCTGACCCGCTTTGACACCCCATGGTTAGTCAAAGACTGTTCATGGGATGATAAGGTATTGCGCAAGAAAGCGGTGATCTGGCTGGCCGATACCATCGGTAAACCGGTACTGAAACTGACCGAGGAAGATTACAACAACCACGGTATGGCACAACTGGCCGTTGAGCAGGGCCCGGTATACAACATCAATATTGATATTTTTAACCAGATACAGCATACCATCACCGGCTGGCCGGGAGGTAAACCCGATGCCGATGATTCACAAAGACCGGAAAGGGCATTGCCGGCTAAAAAACGTTCCATCATCTTTTCACCACACCCGGATGATGATGTGATCTCGATGGGTGGTACATTCATCCGCCTGGTCGACCAGGGACATGATGTGCATGTGGCCTACCAAACCTCGGGCAATACCGCCGTTTGGGATGATGATGTGCTGCGCTATATGGAATTTGCTATTGACTTTACCAACAGCATCGGCGAAGACAGTAATCACCTGCAAAACCTGTACGAGGAGATGCGTGCCTTTTTCCCGCAGAAACAACCCAACCAGATCGATACCCAGGAGATCCGTAACGTGAAAGGCTTCATCAGAAAGACGGAAGCTATCTCGGGTGCACGCTATGCCGGTTTACCGGACGACCATATCCACTTTATGGCCCTGCCTTTTTACGAAACGGGTAAAACCAAAAAGAACACGGCAGGCGAAGCGGATATACAGCTGACCATTGATTTATTACAAAAAGTAAAACCGCAGCAGATCTTCGCAGCCGGTGACTTTGCTGACCCGAACGGAACGCACCTGGTATGTTTCAACATTATCCTGGCGGCACTGAAACGTTTGAAAGGCACAGAGGCCTGGGTAGATGACTGCTGGCTGTGGATGTACCGCGGGGCGTGGCAGGAGTTTGAGCCGTTCGAGATCGAGATGGCCGTACCGCTGTCGCCACAGGAGGTGATCCGCAAACGGAACGCGATCTTCAAGCACCAATCGCAAAAGGACCGTCCGGTGTTCCCGGGTGATGATGCCCGTGAGTTCTGGGTACGTGCCGAAGACCGCACCCGCGACACCGCCCAGCGTTATGATCGCCTTGGCCTGGCCGAATACGAAGCTATGGAGGCGTTCGTGAGATACCGCTTTTAAGTGAGTTATACGTTTGACGTGGTACGTTATACGTTTTGAATATAAGAGCGATGAGTTTGCACTCATCGCTCTTTTGGGTTTTAAGCTATTTCACAAATCATTTATCTTCGTTCATCTTTTAAAATCTCTTCCCATGAAAATTACCATTTGCCAGCTGAGCGACAACGAAATTGAATTTGCAGAGGATTGGGAGTTGCTAAAAACTCATATTAGCCAAAACAATAGTGATCTGTTATTATTGCCCGAAATGCCATTTTGCAAATGGGTGGCATCAACAAAAAATGTCAACGAAGCAGCCAAATTAGATAGCGTTCAAAAACATGAACAGTGGATAAGTGCAGTGGAAGAACTGGGTGTTCAATATGTTGTTTATTCCAGACCGGTTATGGAGAGTGATCACTATTTTAATACCGCCTTTGTTTATGTGAAAGGCATCGGTCACCAAAAAATACATACCAAGGCATTTTTCCCCGAAGAGCCTCATTTTTGGGAAGAAAGCTGGTATAGCCGCGAAACAAATCCTTCCTTTGAAATTGTAGATCTGGGTAATCTCAAAATCGGCGTGTTACTTTGCACCGAAATGTGGTTTACCGAATATGCCCGCAAATACGGCAAACAAGGCATCGACCTTTTGTTATGCCCAAGAGCTACGGAAGAAAGTTCCATCAATCAATGGATACGCTGCGGGCAAACACTTGCGGTAATCTCCGGTGCTTACTGTCTAAGCTCAAACAAAGCAGGCATAGGCGATAATCATTTTGCCTGGGGCGGTACCAGCTTTATAGCCGGCCCCATGACCGGCGACCTTTTGGGCACTACTACCGACGATGAAAAATTTGTTACCCGCGAAATAGATCTGAGCAAAAGTCGGGAAGCAAAGACTGATTATCCTTTGTATGTGAAAGAGTAATTTTTATCCGGTATTACCTTTTCATTGCTGTTAAACACTTACGAAGTTTTAAAAACTTCGTAAGTGTGCCCGGTAACTTTTTAAGCAAGCTATCGCTCAGAATGAAAAAATATTTTAACTGTTTTTACAACCCTATTTTATCATTTACCAATTCAATAATTTCTGCTTCCAGGGCAATAGCCTGGCGTTCCATTTCATTGCCGCGGTAAATAATATCGATCACAAAATCTTTATCCTTATAGCTGGAGGCGTTGATCTTTACATTCATGAAAGCGCCCAGCACAGCGGTTCGGGCGCACAATGCAGCTACTCCGGCATCGGTTACAGAATTGGGGTTACCAGTAAGCACCATAGCTTTAATTACCTCCATACTGTTTAGCGCGGCCTCCATTACCTTAAATGGAATTTCAATAGCCTGTTTGGTAGCAGTCTGAATAGCTTCACTACGCACAGCCTTTTCCTCATCAGTTGCTTTGGGTAAGGCGAATGCTTGCATAATACTGTTAAATGCGAAGGTATCCTTATCAACCAGGCTGATCAGTTCATCTTTATACAACTGCGCTTTTTCTGCCCAGTTACTGAACTCTTCCCAGCGACTGTCCCAGCCTTTTTTGTGCGAACTTAGATTAGCCACCATGCCCGCTAACGATGCGCCCAATGCACCCACATAAGCCGATATAGAACCACCTCCCGGAGCCGGACTTTCGCTGGCTGTTTCATCAGCAAAATCAGCAAGATTCATGCTTATCAGTTTACTACTGGCCTTATCCTTTAACAAATATTCAATAATGCGCTCCTCCGGGATAAAAGGACCAAGTTCATCCAAACCCATTGATTTGATGGCTATTTTGATCAGTTCTTTTTCGCTTACCCCTACCGAGCGCTGTTGTTTACGCAGAAAATATTTACCGGCATCCAGCATAGCCTTCAAGGGGATCAATCCAACCAACTCGCTGCCTGTTACACGTATACCACGATCATTTGCTTTGGTGCAAACCTCGTCAAAAGCTTTATGTACCGGGGTCACCTCTATATTGGTGAGGTTCATGGAGATCTGCGCCACGCCATATTCCTCAATATACCAACCAATGGCCTTTACCGCTTTTAACGAGCCTGGGATATGTTGAGGCTTTCCGCTTTCGTCAGTTATCTTTCGCCCTGCTTCGCGTACATCAAAAGCAATAGCGCTTGCCCTGCGGGTTGATGTAGTATTTAAATTTACGTTATAAGCTACCAGGAAATCGCGCGCGCCGATTACGGTTGCACCCCGTTTTACATCATTCTCGGTCGGGCCAAAATCGGGTGCCCATCCGGGTTGTTTGATCTTCTTGAAAAAACCTTCGTATTCGCCCGCTCTGATCACCGATAGGTTACTGCGGCTTTTATTGGGTTGAGCCTGCTCATACAAATAAACCGGGATCTGCAATTCTTCGCCCACACGTTTAGCCAATTGTTGCGCATAAGCGGCGGTTTCTTCCATGCTGATATTGCTTATAGGTATCAGCGGACAAACATCGGTTGCGCCCATTCTTGGATGCTCACCTTTTTGTTTACTCATATCTATCAACTCACCTGCTTTTTTTATAGCCAAAAAAGCGGCTTCAATTACCCGTTCAGGCTCACCCACAAAAGTGACCACGGTACGGTTGGTAGCCTTGCCGGGATCAACATTCAACAGCCGCACCCCTTCTACAGATTCTACCTGGTTAGTGATCTGTTTGATGATATCAAGGCTTACACCCTCGCTAAAATTGGGCACACATTCTATTAGTTTCTGGCTCATTGGTTTAGTAGTTTATCGTTCAGTAGTTCACTGGTTCATTTGTTCATTAGTTTTAGCGACTTTAAAACTAAATCAGCAAAATCAATTTAATCATCGTAAGTCATTAATTAGTTTTACCAACTTTAAATCAAATGAACGAAATCATCGTAATCATTATAAATCGTTCTTTAGTTTTACCAACTTCAAAATCAACGAAATCATCGTAATCATTATAAATCAGCGGTCCACACGTTATCCGGTTTCAATTTTCCCTGCTGATAAAGTATCTCCCGGTAATCAGCACAGGGATAAGCCTGCATATCGGCCAGTCTTCCTTTAGCTAAAATACCGCGGTCATTTAGTTTTAGTGCCGATGCCGCCCGGAAAGTAATACCTGCGAATACTTCAGCAGCACCTAATTTTTCAGCAGCACCCATTACGGCTGCCTGCATTAACAGATCGCCCATCGGGGCAGATCCTGGGTTCCAGTCGCTGGCTATGGCTACACAAGCACCGGCATCCAACAGTTTACGGGCAGGAGCATAACGCATCCCCAAACCCAACGATGCGCCCGGTAAAGTTACAGCAACCGTGTCAGATTTGGCAAGCATGCTGATCTCATAATCGGTACTCGCCTCCAGGTGATCGGCAGAAGCAGCTCTTGCTTTAATAGCCACATCGCTGCCGCCAGTAGTAAACTGATCGGCATGTACCGTTACTTCAAAGCCTGCCTGCTTAGCCCGACTCAGATAATAAAGCGCGTCGCTGGTATTAAAAGCGCTTTCCTCAATAAATATATCAACCCGCCTGGCCAGCTGCTGTTGCTTAATTGTGGGCAACAGGTTATATAAAATATGTTTTAAATATTCATGATGGCTCCCGTCAAAATCACGGGGTAATATGTGCGCGGCCAGGCAAGTGGCTATCAGGCTGGCCCTGGTTTTATCAGCGGCAGCTTTAATAGCTTTTAATTGCTTTAATTCGCCATCGATACTTAAACCGTAGCCACTTTTAATTTCAATAGTAGTGACACCTTCAGATAAATGGCGTTGTACACGATTTAATAACAGATTGCTCAATGTTGCTTCATCAGCGGCACGGGTCTGGTTAACCGAATCCCAGATACCGCCACCCGCTTTGGCAATTTCAAGATAGGTTTTGCCTGCCGTACGTAAGGCGTAATCATTGGCCCGGCTCCCCGCGAAACAAATGTGCGTATGGCAGTCAACAAAGCCTGGCAGTAATACTTTACTACCCGTAATTTCTTCTATTTGAATAGATGGGTTTGCCGATCTCAATTTTTCAAAATCATCAACTGCCGCGATCAGCCCATCCTCAACCAACACCCCTCCCTGCGGGATGATCTGCAATTGCTCATCTTTCAAGGCGCCCTTTAACGGCAGCCCTGTAAGCGGTAATATTTGAGCGAATGGACCTATTAGTTTTTTCATATTGAAGCCCCCTCTAAATCTCTCCCTAAAGGGTGAGACTTTCAAAAACTTTGTTTAGTTAACAATTTTATTTTAAGCCCTCTCTAAATCCATGAAACACCCATTTCATCAAATCGGGCCGTTTATCGACTCACCCCGACATCGCTACGCTTGTCGACCCTCTCTTCAGCTTCGCTGGAAAGAGGGTAAAAGAATTTTTCTTTTATCTTTTATCCTTTCCTTCGCCCTCTTTTCGCCACAGGCGAAGAGAGGGTGGTCCAGCGAAGCGTAGACCGGGTGAGTAACTTTATAGCCATACCATACCAATGATTATGACTTTTGAAGGGTCATTACTCTCCCAAGGGAGGGTTGAGTGGGGCTTACACCTTCAACCCAAACCTGTCTGCCCATTCCTGTGCTTTATCATAACCGGCATCGGCATGGCGGAATATACCCATTGCAGGATCATTGTGCAGCACCCGTTTCAGGCATGTTTCGGCACGTTCGGTACCATCGGCCAGCACTACCATACCAGCATGCTGCGAATAGCCCATGCCCACACCGCCGCCATGATGGAAAGAGATCCAAGTGGCACCACCCGCTGCATTAGCCATCAGGTTGAGCAGCGGCCAGTCAGATACAGCATCTGAACCATCCTTCATCGCTTCTGTTTCACGATTTGGCGATGCTACCGAGCCGCAATCCAAATGATCGCGACCGATCACTATTGGCCCTTTTACCTTGCCGGTTTTTACCAGCTCGTTAAATAACAACCCGGCCTTTTCCCTATCGCCCATACCCAGCCAGCAAATTCGCGCAGGCAATCCCTGAAAGGCTATCTTTTCCTGCGCGTTTTTAAGCCATTTGATCAGAGGTTTATCTTCGGGGAATAGTTCCATCAAAGCCATGTCTGTAGTATAAATATCTTCCGGATCGCCGGATAAAGCTACCCAGCGGAAAGGTCCTTTACCCTCACAAAATAAAGGGCGAATATAGGCAGGTGTAAATCCCGGGAAGTTAAAAGCATCAGGTTCGCCGCCCTGCCAGGCAAACTCGCGCAGGTTATTGCCGTAATCAAATGTGATAGCGCCTTTCTGCTGCAGTTGCAGCATCAAACCTACATGCCGGGCCATGCTTTTAAGAGAGCGTCTTTTATATTCCTCAGCGTTACTTTTGCGTAATTCATCAGCTTCAATTAATGATAGATCGTTGGGTACATATCCATTTAGCGGATCATGTGCTGATGTTTGATCAGTTAAAATATCAGGAATTATATTATCATTCAGCAATTTTTGCAGCATATCACCGGCATCACTTACCAGCCCAACCGATAGGGTTTCTTTTTTAGCGATGGCTTCTTTTATCCAAATGATGGCTTCATCGTACGAATCTGTCATCCGGTCGATATATTGGGTATCCACCCGTTTTTGTATGCGCGACTCATCCACATCAGCACCCAAAAAAACACCGCCAGCCATAGTAGCGGCCAAAGGCTGAGCGCCACCCATGCCTCCTAAACCTGCGCTCACGATCAATTTACCCGACAGATGGCCACCGAAATGCTGATTGCCGCATTCCACAAAAGTTTCATAAGTGCCTTGCAAAATACCTTGCGAGCCTATGTATATCCAGCTGCCCGCAGTCATTTGGCCATACATCATTAAACCCTTGGCACGCAGCTCATTAAAATGCTCCCAATTAGCCCAGGCCGGTACCAGATTGCTGTTGGCTATCAATACCCTTGGTGCCTCGGGATGGCTGCGGATAATACCCACCGGCTTACCCGATTGGATCAGCAGCGAATGATGCTCATCCAACTCCAGTAGTAACTCAATAATTTTACGCAGCGCTTCCGGGTTGCGGGCTGCCTGGCCTATGCCGCCGTATACCACCAGTTCATCAGGATTTTCGGCTACCTGCCCATCCAGATTATTGAGCAGCATGCGTAAGGGCGCTTCTGTTTGCCAGCTTTTAGCATGCAGCTGCATACCACGTGGTGCCTTGTACACCGGGTGGCTGGCATAGGTTTTAATAAATTCCGAACTCGTCATGGCTGAGGTTTATATGGTGTTGAAAGGCTGTTTCGTTGGCAGTTGCCAGCAAAGAGCCATCGGTAATTATTTGATGTAAACTGTTGATATCATCGGCAAAAACACGATCGTCCTGTATGTGCGGCACGTGCTCTCTCACTTTACTGTGTATCGCCTCAATAACTGGGGTTGACTTTAACGGCCTCCTGAAATCAACAGCCTGCGTGGCATATAACAATTCAATAGCCTGTATATACTCCAGATTATCAATTACCTGGTGCAGCTTTCGTCCACTGATAGAACCCATAGAAACATGATCTTCCTGCCCCAGCGAAGTTGGCACGCTATCGGCACTGGCCGGGAAACAAAGGGTCTTATTTTCGGTGACCAGAGCTGCCGTAGTATACTGGGGTATCATTAAGCCAGAATTGAGCCCGGCATTATTGGTGAGCAGCTTGGGCAAACCATAACGACCTTCGCTCATGAGGTAACAGCGCCTGTCGGCTATATTGCCCAATTCAGATGCGGCGACGGTAGCATAGTCAAGCGGTAAGGCCAGCGGTTGGCCATGAAAATTGCCACCGCTGATGGTATCATCGGCATTAAAAATTACCGGATTATCAGTTACTGAATTCAGTTCTATCTCAGTTAATTCTTTGAGATGCAACCAGGCATTGCGCGATGCGCCGTGTACCTGAGGCATACACCTTAAGGAATAAGGATCCTGCACCCTGTCGCAATTAATGTGCGATGAATTGATCTCGGAACCGGTTAACAGGGTAAATAATCTGTCGGCTACCATTTTAGTTCCCTTAAACGGACGAATGGCATGAAGGCGAGCATCAAACGGTCTTGCCGAACCCATTAGCCCTTCTAAAGATAATGCGCCAATCAGATCGGCACGGTTCAGGGCATCGTTTAGCCTTTGTACCGCTTTCACTGCAAATGCCAGGATAAACTGTGTGCCATTAATAAGCGCAAGCCCTTCTTTAGGGCCCAATACCAATGGTTGCAGGTTATGTTTTTTTAGTAGTTCACCGGCAGGTATCAGTTCATTGTTTTCATAAACTTTACCTAAGCCTATCAGGGGTAAAAACAAATGCGATAGCGGCGCCAGATCACCGGAGGCCCCTACCGAACCTTTTTCCGGAACTACCGGGATAATATCGTTGTCGATATGCCAGATGATGCGTTTCAATGTTTCGGGAGCAACGCCTGAATACCCCTGCGCCAGGGCATGAACCTTGGTGATGAGCATAAGTTTGGCAATTTCCTGCGGAATGGGTGCACCTACACCCACACTATGACTTTTGAGGATATTGCTTTGCAGCAGGCTGGTATCTTCCTCGGATATACGGGTATCGCAAAGCGGCCCAAAGCCAGTATTAATTCCGTAAACCGGATGATGGGCGTGTACAATTTTTTCTACCTCTCGCCATGATGTAAGGATAACCTCTTCAGCAGTGGCATTAATAATACCTTTTGTTTTGCCTGCTGCTATATCCAGGCAAATACCTATGGTTAAATGGTCTGTACCGTAATTAAATATACTATTCATGGCGTGCAGGTTTTAGGTTGTTAGCTAAGTTTTGGCTGATTGCATCGGCCAGGTTAGCCTGCCGAAAAGCACTTTCCAAAGCGGTGATGGCGGGTAATAACTGCTGCGCAGTATCGTCGCTTTCCACAAGTGTGGTCATGGCCGCACTGATGGCATCCCATACGGGTAAAATTTGAGTGAGTAACTTTTTGCCACTATCAGTCAGGGTTACCAATTGTCTGCGGCCATCATCATTACAAGTAGCGCTGGTAACCAGTTCACGCTTTTTTAAATTGGTAATCAACTGGCTTGCAGCCGGGTGCGAAACCTCTATTTGCTCGCTTAACTCTTTGATAGATAAGGCCTCATTTTTTGACAGTAAATAAAATACCGGGAACCAGCTGGCATCAAAATCAATACCTTCTTTTTGATATACACGGTTAATTTCGGCCAAAAAAGCTTCACTCAGGCGGCGCAGCCTGCTGCCTAAAACCAAATACCCGAGACTTTGATATAAATTCATGATGCAATTTATATAAGTACTTATATAAATGCAAATAATTGAGCAAGTATTTCAGATGAATAACAATCTTGAATTATTTTTTTATACTTTCACCTATGACCTTATCAGTAGATGAAACCTTTATAGTTGGAGAAGACACTTATTATAGCAGTAATTCTTACGGATTTAAACATGGTGTAATCTTTGAAGACGATCTTAATACAGGGTACTTTTATGCAGTCGAAACTCAACCTCAAGTAAAAATTTTAGATGCAGTACATATTTATAATGTTGGTGACGTAGTTGATAAAGTAAAACCTTGTAACATTAAAATTGTCTGGACGGAAGATGAGCAATTTGCTTCTTTGCTCATCAACAATTATTGCCATGCCATATTTGATTTTAAAAACAAAGCAGGCTATTGCAGAACAGCTTTCCCCGAAAGCAATGGAAAATGGGATAGAAAAGAACTAACTGACGATTTAATAATCGAGCTATTAACCGAAAAGGCCTAAAAGATAAAAAACAAAGGATTTGCAAAATTATTCCCTTGCTTTTTTCTGCTCCCTTAGCATTTGCCCATAGTCCATTCTGCGTACCATAGCGTTAATGGTGCTGGCTATGCGGTTGGCCCGGGTAACTTCAGTTTTGGCGCTGTCTATCCATTTGATAAAGTAGCCGCGATGACTCTCGGCAAGGCTGCTGAAAAACTCCCAGGCTTCGGGTTGTTCAAACTCAAAGCATTCCTGTAGGTCGGCCGGTATTACGTATTTGAAATCATCGTCAGGCTCAATACGTACCCGCAACATGGCGCCACGATGTTTGTGGAGGCCTTTACATATTTCGCGTTTTAAGGCCAGTATAAAATTACCCTCGCCCATAGGCATGAGGGCCATACCAGCTATTGGCAATTCATCCAGCTTACCTTTTACCCTGAACGATTTCCGGTTACCGGGTTTCATTTGCTGTGCCAGATCGGCCGGGATTTCAATATAGGTCCACCCGGTTTTCTCGCCCTGTTCGCCGAATTGCAAAATAATGGTAGTAAAATCAACCATGAGGATAGCTTACTATATTTTTTATTGCCAAGTATTTAAAATAACAGGCAATATGTTAAATGATTGTTAAATCGTGAATATTTATAGTGTTATCTGTAACGTAGGGTATACTTCTGTTGTCTTAACAGTATAAAATTAATTAATAATCATCATCAACTTAAATAACCATACAATGAAAACCTTAAAATCAATAGTACTCGGCTTAGCTTTACTTGTAGTATGCAGTGTTGCAAAAGCAAATACATATACCGATGGCGATAACCTAACCAAAAACTACGCCATCAATACTTATATAGATGCCATGACACATGGCAAAGTAAAAGGCCTGAAAGATGTATTAGATCAGGACGTAAAATTCACGATGATGCGCGGCAAGCAGGTATTGAATTTTTCAAAAGACGAAATGCTTGAATCATTAAACGACGTAAAAAATACAGAACAGGATTGCACTACCACTACTTCTGTTGTTGAAAGCAATGAAGCTATGGCAGTTGTAAAAGTTGACATGCAGTTTGAAGGTTTTTTACGCACCAATATGGTAACCGTTACCAACACCGGTAAAGGCTGGAAAATAACCAACGTTTACAGCGTTTTTAAATAAGTTTAGTTTTAGTTTAGTGTTAATATGTATGTAAGTAGAAGGCCCCGTGGTGCGGGGCCTTTTTTTTGTGCCTCACCTAAATCCTCTCCAAAGGAGAAGACTTAATTATGTTGTTAATTTACCAGTGGCTGTAATACAGTCTGCCATTTATCATACCCTTTAGGGTTAAGGTGCAGGTAATCGCCTTTGAACAAGCTGGAGTCGGGGCTTGTTGTGCCGGGCTTGTAAATAGCCGGAACCAGGTTTACAAAATGGCTGTGTGGCTTATTTTTCAAATAGCTTTCTATCATATCATTTGCTTTGGCAACCTCGGCATAGTATTTCGCACGTACCGGGCTCGGTTTTATCGACATATAGTAGATCTCCGTTTTAGGGAGTTTCTGATGTATCATATCCCAGAGTTTGGTAAATTCTTCCGAAACAAAAACAGCTGATTTACCGGCAGCAATATCATTTTCGCCGGCGTAAATAAATATTTTATGTGGCTTATACGGGAACAATATGTAGGGTGTATAATAGTCAAGCAATTGTTCAATGGTTGAGCCGCCAACCCCGCGTTTGATAATTGGTTTACCGGCAAAACGTTGTTCCAGATCGGCCCAAAGACGTATGGATGAGCTGCCGATAAATAATATGCCATTAGGCTTGGGTGCACTTATGCTATCCTGGTGCTTAAATGCCCTGATCTCGTTATCAAACGGAAAGCCTTGCTGAGCATACACGCCTGATGAAAAAAGGCAAGCCAGGAAAAATAATAACAGTTTTGATTTCATTGGTTAAGTAGTTAGTCGTTCTTCAAAAAATAAAAATGGCAGTTGATTTTCTATTCCTTTTATTACCCATATAGGTCCTTCTTCAACATATAAGATAACCTTGATAGGTTTGTTCTGCTTTTTTTCAACTTCGGCCAGTACCTGCAGGCATGAGCCGCATGATGTTACCGGTTTGGAGAGCAAAAACTCATCTGTTTGCGCTGTAACAGCCATAGCCTCAACCGGATCATCAGGGTGATTGGCGCCCCAGTAAAACAGTGCCACACGCTCGGCACAAAGGCCTGACGGGTAGGCTACATTTTCCTGGTTACTGCCGTAAACTATCTTTCCGCTCTGCAAGCGCAAGGCCGCCCCTACCCGGAACTTTGAATATGGTGAATGCGAATTTTTTAATGCATTGGCCGCCTCCTGGCACAAATCATAATCGGCGGGTTCCAGTTCTTTTAGCGAATCATATTCGTCAAAAGCAATCTTTATCTCGTGGTTTATCATAAAATCTCCCCCTTAAAAAAACCGGGGGAAACAAGATAAGGATTATTTTATAAGCTCAAAGCAATATTCAAATTTGGTGTATTTTTTTAACCGTAAGTTTTATCTCACTAAAGTTTTACAAACCTGCAATCCCGCATACTTTTAAAAATCGTTTTTTAACACTTTTTGCTCGCATTTTTGATCAAAAAATGGTCGAAAACCTCTATTTTTTATTCAAAAACAGCCCTTTTAACACTTTTTGATGCGGTTTTAGCACGTTTCAAAAGCTTTAAAAAGTTTTAATTAACTGGCAATCAATTTAATGAAAAAATTTCCGGTTATTTTTTTGCTTTGTCCCCTTTAAGCAAACAGCCCGGTTTTCTACTATTTCAGAAAACCGGGCTGTTATTGTAAATATACGAAATATTATCGACCCATCCGTCTATAAATCTCGTTAATGAAAGAGTCGATATAATCTAACCGCAAATTCAGCGTTAGGTAACCATACAGACACCTTTATGATTTGATATAGAAACCTGTTGATTTATTTATTCTTTTCGCTTTGTGAACGTTTAACAAAATTAACTGGGGCTAATAAAATAGGATTAATTCCGGCTTTAACAGAAAGAGAAGAAAGGTGCTCTCTTATAAACGGGTAAATTATAGCTGGTGCATTTACTGTTGCGAATTTATCAATATCCAAATCCAAACTCTCAGAAGTTGTGAATACTCCCACCATTTGAATATAAGCATTAATTTGTTTCTCTTTATTGGTCCCCGCTGTAAAAGTAAGATTTACGACCACAGTTAAAGTATTATCTGATCTTTTATCCTCCACTTCAATATCCACAGAGCTATCAAACTCTTTACTTTCAAAATCAATATTCCAAGTTCTAGTAAAAGAGCTATTAAGCAATAAAATGTGCTCTAGGTTATATGTGTGTTTTTCTGACATGTTTATTTATGCTGATAGTGCGTAATTATTTTCAACATCACCATCATCGTATTTGGTATTATCTTTGTTATCTGGTAGAATATTTAATTTTCCTGTGTCTATAGCTGAAACAACCCTTTTATAAATTTTAGAACGGATTAATTTAGATATCGTTTTTTTTGAATTAAGATTAATCTTCATTTTAAAGTGAGTTTCGATCTCAGCATCATAATTAATAAATAAATTGTCTATGGCATTATTATCAGTATTATTATGATGTACACTCAAAAGCCATTTGGGGCTATAAAAAAAAGAAGGCTTTTTAAAGTGGTCATACCCTATATATTCAAAATCTACTTTTTTCAATTTATATTCATCATCTCCTGCCAAAAAAACTACATTTTCAAATGGATATAATTCTATAAATTTAAAAATTATACTTTCTTCAATTATCTTAAAATCAGTACTGTTATTATAAGTTTCGCTTGGTGTAATTTCGATTATATGCGTATTGTTTATTTCATCATTTTCGTACCTAGCCCTTATCTCCGGAAATTGACCAATGATATCACTAAGTTGTGATTTTATAAATTCTATTGATGACATATTTAAAAAGCTTTTTGTAGAATTTTATTTATTGTGTCTGCTTTTTGAATTGAGTATCTACTATCGTCATATCCCATTTCTATATTTAAGTAGTCAGCCTCTGTTCTTGTTTTTTTTAATTTAAATATTTCTTTATTAAACGAAATCACATCAAGTTTTTTAGATTTCAAATATGTCACAGTCACATTAATATAATATTCATGTAAACCGCCTGGATTCTCAGGATTCTTTTTTTTAAAATCCCTAAAATCACTTTTCAACTTCTCATTATCTATCCCAACATTAAACAAAATAATATGCATTATATTTTGAATGCAACTGTAATATGAACAATGAATAGACGAACAGTAATAATTCTTATTATGCAAATCTTGCGCAGATGCAATATTTATTTGAGACTTAGTGGTAAGAATGCTCATTAGCAACGTGAAACAGGTTTAAATATTGAGTGAATATAATGATTAGAATTAAATTTTCACTAAATATTATCTTTTTGTTTACCTAGTTCACACATTAAAATATTTAGCTAAATTATTTCTCAAATTTCACATCAATCTCCATATTTAATTATAGCACAAAGTTCCATAAATCCTTTAATAAGAAGGTCACTATTAAGCAATTTATCATTTGCATCTATTAGTCCTAAAATAATAGATCCCGTAATCCTAAAAATCTCGGTTCAGACAACAAAAACGTTCAGGCAAAAAGCATGGGATCGCGCGATTCCCTCCCCTGGGAGGGTATAGGGAGGGGTTTCATCGATAGAGCTATTCGTTTAGAATGGCGAATAAGCCCCTCCCTGCCATTACACCAACCTCACCCTCCACAAGGAGGGAATTGAAAAAAATCCCGGCAATCTCATAATCCTAAAAAATCGTGGTTCAGACAACAATCAGTGCTCACCCAATTGTTTCAATACTATTTTGGCATAAGTATTACCTATCGGGATAATGCTACCCGCTATATCAACTTCGGTTGCTGAGTAGGACCGGATATGTTTAAGCCCGATAATAAACGACCGGTGTACACGCGCGAAATGACTTACGGGCAATTTTTCTTCAAAATAAGTGAGCGTTTGGTAGGTTATTATTTTACGATTGGTAGTGTGCAGCTGCACGTAATCTTTAAGTCCTTCAATAAACAGAATGTCTCTTAGCAAAACCCGTACCATTTTTTTGTCGGCCTTAATGTAGATGAATGCCTCCATTATATCATTTTCAGGGCTGATCTGTTGAGGCTCGGTATAGCCTCCGGGATTGGTAAGGCTTTCATATTTTTCAATGGCCTTTAAAAAACGGTCGAACGGAACTGGTTTGAGCAAATAATCAATTACATTAAGTTCAAAACTTTCCAGGGCATACTCCCTAAAGGCAGTGGTTAATATTACCGGCGGAGGATTTTTAACCGAACGCAAAAGCTCCAGTCCGCTTAACTGCGGCATTTTTATATCCAGGAAAAGCAGATCGGTCTTGTTATTTTTTAAAGCTGTAAAAGTTTCAGCTCCATTAGTACATGAGGCTACCAGCCTAAGTTGCGGCAATTGGGCAATATAACGCTCAATAATGCCGCGGGCAAGTTCTTCATCATCAGCAACTATACAGTTTATCGTTTTCATAATTCTATTTTAAGTTCGGCCTCAAACGATTCCTCGTTTTTGGTAATACTAAGGCTATGCCTGCCGGGATAAAGCAAATTTAACCGCTGTTGTACATTGGCCAACCCAATTCCCGGTTTACCCGGAATGGCTTTATTGATGAAACTGTTATCAACCTTAAAAAAAAGGTATCCATCCCGGTAATTCAGATTAATGGTTACCCAGCCCAAACCTTCTTCAACGCCATGTTTAAACGCATTCTCCACAAAGGGCAGCAGCAGCAGCGGGGCTATTTTTATACCGGCGGCGACCCCGGCGCACTGAAAGGATACCTCTACACGGTTGGCAAAGCGGGTTTGCTCAATACTGATATAATCTTTCAGGTAATTGACCTCATCGTTAAGCTCCGCTTCATCGCCCGATGTGGAATAGAGCATATAATGCATCAGTTGTGATATTTGGAGCACCAATTGTGGGGCCAGGTCTGATTTGTTGAGCGTGAGCGCGTACAGGCTGTTAAAGGTATTGAATAAAAAATGCGGGTTTATTTGAGCTTTTAACAGGTTAAGTTCGGCCGTAAATTTTTCTTTTTCGATTTGCCGCAAAAGTTTTTCTCGCTGGATATGATCTCTCATCATCCTGAAAACCATCGTAATTACAACTACAACTCCCATATCAAACGCAAGGCGGGCAATTCTTATGGGTATCCACAGTTCCTTTATCTCTTTTTTATACCTGGCGGGATCATGAACCGCCTCCCATGGTAGTATAAAATAATGAGTAAGCGCCCGGGCCAAAATACCGCCGCTTATAATCAGCAATAAAAAGAACAACCCGTACAAAACGTAGCGCCTCCGATTGTACAACCGGGGCATCAGCACCAGCAGGTTTACGTAGGTAATTACCATAGTCAGGGGAATAAATATGCCGATGATCTGCGGCGGAAGCATAAATCCCAGCTCGTCTACATCTGTCCATTTATAGGTTACCGCCGTGTATAAGATATAGGCCAGCCAAAACAGGGCATGCCTTATCAAATCCCGGTAATGAATATTTCTGAATGCCGACATAATTGGAAAAATGCTGATTTTTTATTTGCCCGGATAATTTTTTTACCAATAACCGATTACCTACCCTCAACAGGCATTTTTTTGCCACGAATAAGTTTAGCGTCCGTTAACTGCCTATTGACGACACCCTATCGGCCGCTTAGCTAAAAATAAAAAAAATGAGGTTCCTAATATCTCTCTTTGCTCAAAATCAAGCATTTAATTACAATGAAAAAGCTTTTTATAATAAGTTGCCTGCTGCTTACTGTAGTGTCACAGTCATGGGCGCAATCGTACAAAAATTATAAGCATGTACAGGAGTTAAGCAAAACAGGACCTTACAATAACACCGATGCCCAAACTTTTCCTGATTTTACTTACCAGTCTGCCTCAAATGCACAATTAGCTGAACTACGAAAAACATTTAACCTTGATTCTGTTGCCGGAGCAGGATCGCAAACTGATAAAGCTATCCGTTTATTAAACTGGTTTCACAACCAGGTACCGCATCAGGATACTTTAAATATCGATTCGTTGAACGCCATGAACGTGATCGCTTTTTACCGCACACATAAGGTTGGGCAGGGTTGTTACGTGCTCTCTATAGGTATGAACGATGTGTTTTTATCAATGGGTTTTAAATCGCGCAGCGTGATATGTTTTTCCGGGGCCTACCCCGTAGCGCATGGCGGGCATGTGGTTAACGCTTTATATATTGATTCGCTCAACAAATGGATATACATGGATCCGCAGGAAAACGCCTACATGAAAGATGAGAAAGGCGTTTTTTTAAGTGTAACGGAAGTAAGGCAGCGCATAATTGATGGCCGGCCCATTATTTTAAACAGCACAGCCAACTACCATAACATCCCTACCAAAAAGGAGGAATATGTGTACACCTTTTTGGCCGAGCATCTGTACAGAATGATATGCCCGGTGGTAAGTGAATACAACTCACAAACCATTACCAAGGGCAAAGTTTTTACTTATGTGGAGCTGTTGCCCGAAGGCAGTAAAGACCCTAAGCCCGACAGGTTTGAAACATCAGCAGGTAAAAGATACCACGTGATCACCTATCATACCAACAACAGCAGCTTGTTTTGGAAAAAGCCTTGAAAAAGCGCGACTCACCCCGACATCGCTTCGCTTGTCGACCCTCTCTTCAGCTTCGCTGGAAAGAGGGTGAAGCAATAATTTCTTTTATCTTTTTGTCTTTTATCCATCATCCTTTTTCTCTTACCCTCTTTCCGCCGCAGGCGAAGAGAGGGTGGTCCAGCGAAGCGTAGACCGGGTGAGTCTTGGGAGGGAATTGAAAATCTTCTGAACATTTATAAAAAAGCCTTGGGGCAGCGCGATTCCCTCCCTTGGGAGGGTGTAGGGAGGGGTTTCTTTAACAAGATTTTTGAAATAGTGTATAAACCCCTCCCTGCCATACACTAACCAACCTCACCCCTCCCGAGGGAGGGAACTGAAAATCTTCGGAATATTTGAAGTTCAGACATAAAAAAAGAGACACATGTGATGTGTCTCTACAAAAATTTAAAAAGAAGAAATCTAATCAATCCCTTAATCCCACAAATCCAGGTTCAGGCAATTACACTGCTACCGGCAGTGCTAAATCCTCTGCTTCCGCCGCAATCAGCGGGTTAATGCTTTCGTCGTCTTTTTCTACACGCAGGTTGTTTACAATATGCAACTGGCGACTTGGGGTATTTTTACCCATAAAGTATTCCAGCAGGCCTTTGATGTTGGCATCTTTAAGTATCACCGGGTCAAGGCGCATATCCTTGCCAATAAATAAACCAAACTCCTCGGGCGATATTTCACCCAAGCCTTTAAATCGGGTTATCTCGGGTTTGTTGCCCAGTTTGGCAATAGCGTTCCTGCGTTCCTCATCGCTGTAGCAATAAATGGTTTCCTTTTTATTACGTACGCGGAACAGCGGCGTTTGCAATATAAATACGTGACCAGCTTTTACCAGATCGGGGAAGAACTGCAAAAAGAAGGTCATGAGCAACAAGCGGATGTGCATACCGTCCACATCGGCATCGGTAGCGATCACGATGTTGTTATAGCGCAGTGCATCAAGGCCATCCTCAATGTTCAGGGCGTGCTGCAGCAGGTTAAATTCCTCGTTTTCGTAAACCACCTTTTTGGTAAGTCCGTAGCAGTTAAGCGGCTTACCTTTCAGGCTGAATACGGCCTGGGTCATTACATCGCGCGATTTGGTGATGGATCCGCTGGCCGAGTCACCTTCCGTAATAAACAGGGTGGTATCCTGGCGGCGCTCGTGGGTATCTTCAAAGTGCAGCTTACAATCACGTAGTTTACGGTTATGTAATGATGCTTTTTTGGCCCTGTCATTAGCCAGCTTTTTGATACCGGCAATATCCTTACGTTCCCTTTCCGATTGCAGGATGCGTTTCAGCAGTGCATCGGCAGCAGCCGGATTTTTATGCAGGTAGTTATCCAGTTCTTTTTTAACAAAGTCGTTAATAAAACCACGAACCGTTGGTCCTTCCGGACCAATATTTTGCGAGCCCAGTTTGGTTTTGGTTTGCGATTCAAACACCGGCTCCTGTACCTTAATAGCAATGGCAGCTACTATTGATGCGCGGATATCGGCCGCGTCATATTCTTTTTTGTAAAACTCACGTACGGTTTTAACCACTGCCTCGCGGAAGGCAGCCTGGTGCGTTCCACCCTGGGTAGTGTTTTGTCCGTTCACAAACGAATAGTACTCTTCGCCGTAAGCCTGCCCGTGGGTCATGGCTATTTCAATATCCTCTCCTTTGAGGTGAATGATGGGATAGCGCAGCGTATCAGCATCGGTATGGCGGGTAAGCAGGTCATAAAGTCCCCGTTCCGAAAAATATTTTTGTCCGTTGAAATTAAGCGTCAGGCCCGAATTAAGATAAACATAATTCCAAATCATGCTCTCTACAAACTCAGGTATAAAGCGGTAATGCCTGAAAATGGTATCATCCGGTGTAAAGTTTATGGCGGTACCATTACGTTGGGTAGTTTCCTTTTCGGCTTCGTCACGAATCAGCTCACCTTTGGCAAACTCGGCCAGCTTGGTACGGCCATCGCGGTATGATTGTACTGTGAATACGTTTGACAACGCGTTAACCGCCTTGGTACCCACACCATTTAAGCCTACTGATTTCTGGAAAGCCTTACTATCGTATTTACCACCGGTATTTATTTTTGATACGCAATCAATCACTTTACCCAGGGGTATACCGCGGCCATAGTCACGAACAGATACCTTATGGTCACTCATGTTAACCTCAATAGTTCTGCCCGATCCCATCACAAACTCATCTATCGAGTTATCAATGATCTCCTTGAGCAATACATACACACCATCATCATAAGCCGAACCATCGCCAAGTTTACCGATATACATACCGGGGCGTAAGCGGATGTGTTCCTTCCAATCCAGCGAGCGGATACTATCTTCACTATAATTAACTGCGTCTGCCATTTATAAAAGTGGATTTAAAAAAGCGCAAAATGCACCAACTGCAAAAATATAGTTTCGGCCCCGAACTTTTGGTTCAAAACTGTCAACTTATTAACATTTGTGATTTTGGTAAAATAATTTTAGAAAATCAGCTGCTTTACCGACTCACCCCAACATCGCTGCGCTTGTCGACCCTCTCTTCAGCTTCACTGGAAAGAGGGTGAAAAATATTTTTCTATTGCGAGCGACAGTGCGGCAATAAGCCCCCTCTAAGTCTCCCCCAAAAGGGGAGACTTTAAAAAGATATTTTAAAAGCCCTCTCCTTTGGAGAGGGTTGGGTGAGGCTCTTGCTTCGTCGTTCTTCCTTGCAATGACAAATTTCCTCAAGCGCCACTTTCCACCGCGGTCAACAAGCAAAGCGTAGACCGGGGGAGTAAATTACACGTCTTGAAAATTCCCCTTACACCTTAAACTTCAGGCAATTAGTAGCCCGGTCAATATTTTTGAAAAACTCGGGGTCTTTCTCATTGGTGAAGCAAACCATTACGATGGTGCCGGTATGGTTGCGCTGTAGGGTGATCAGCAAAGCGTATTTATAATGCTTGGTAGCAGGCAGATCGAGCAAATTCAGCAGGTATGATTTGCCTGCATCAGCGTTGTACCGGTCAAGTACATTTTGCGGCATATTGCGCACAAAGTAATTCCTGTCGCCGGTAAAAGTCGAGGCATGCGCCTTGCCCATATCGATATACAATGAATCGGGATTGGCCAGTTGCTTGCCGTTATCACTATCTGAGCGCTCATAGCTGGCCCAGTTTTCTTTTTGCGATTTTACCTGAAACCAAACCTCAAAGTCCTTACCTGGCATTTGCATGGCATAGTCAAAAGAAAAATCCTCATTGTTAACCGCCGGTACTTCCTTAAATCCCTTTGGAAAAGTAAAAACGACACTTGCCTGGTTCAATAATTGTGAAAACTCCCTGAATTGCGCGCTTCCCTGAATTTTGGCTGGCTGAGCCATTGGTTGTTTTCGCTTTACTGGTTTCCTGACGGTTAAATGTGGCTGCGTTACCTGAGCTACACCGGCAGTAACCAGTAACAAAAGCACAAACTGTAGTAATAACTGCTTAGCTGGTTTAACAATAGCTTTCATTTCGGGTGAAATACAATGTGCTTTAAGGTAACTTTATAAAAATTGTGTAAAAGTAGGAATACAAATCAAAACTACTTAAAAATTTAAGGAAATAAACAACAGCAACTGTGCATTTACTATTCATTTTTAACCAGTATACAAAACGGCTTAATGTTTAATTTATTTGATGCTCCAAACAAATATCATTAATTAAAATTACTTATGTTGGTGATATGGATACCCGCATTTATCTTTACTTTCAGATGTAAATAATACCGGTATGTTACCGTTTAATTATTTTTTTATTGTACTTTTTAAACAACGCCTTAATATATGAAATATCCGGATATTCCTCTTATTGATAATGTGCCCATTCATAACTACGAATTGATAGTTGAAGGTACCCGCTCTTTTGTTGACTATAAAAAACGCGGCGACAACGTATACCTGATACATACTGAAGTACCCGAAGAAATGGAAGGTAAAGGCATCGCTTCCGACCTGGTTGAAAAAACTTTCCTATACCTTGAGCAGAATAATTTAAAAATGGTACCACTTTGCGCCTACATCATATCTTACCTCAAGCGCCATCCCGAATGGAACCGCCTGCGGGCCAAGTTTGATTGATGATGTAGGGGGATGTCATTTCGAGCGATAGCGAGAAATTTTATACGGCTTGCAAATTTGCCCAGTGTGTTGCATAAGATTTCTCCGTCGCACAACGCTCATAACCTGCCCATGCTCCATCGAAATGACAAGTTCTTTATATTCCCCTTAATAAGGCGATGTGCTCACTGCCGACCATCCCCCATCTACCACTATATTTTGCCCGGTTATTTGCCTGGCCTGCGGCGATACCATAAACAGCACCGCGTTGGCCACATCCTGTACGGTACCAGCCCTGCCCATAGGGGTAATGCGTGCCCAGGTATCCTGGTAAGCGGCATCTTCCATCGTTCGTTCGGTTAGGGTAGCGCCCGGTGCTACAGTATTCACCGTGATCTGATGTTCCGACAATTCAACCACCAGGCTTTTGGCCAGCATCTCAAGCCCGGCCTTGGTCATGCCGTAAGCCGCCAAATCCTTATGAGCCTGGTGCCCTGTTACCGACGACATAAACAATATACTCCCCCCGCTTTTTTGCTGAATGATCTGCCTTGCCGCACGCTGCGCCAAAAAGAAACTACCCTGCAAATTCAGGTTCATCACGCTTTGTAATGATTGCGCCGGATAATTCAAAAAATCGCCAAATAAAGTAATACCTGCATTAGCTATGGCAATGGTAAGTTTGCCGAAGTGCTTTACCGCAGTATCAACCATATGCTGAATAAAATCAATATCAGCTGCATCGCCACCCAAAGCGATGCAGTTGCCGTCCAGTTTTACGATGGCTTCAGCAGCATTATCGGCCAGCTGCGGGTTTACATCATTGATTAATACAGCACCACCTTGCAGGGCTATTTGTTTGGCTATTTCAAAACCTATCCCCAGTCCTGCACCCGTTACAATGGCTACCTGTCCGGCAAAATTTCCGTTTGTCATATTTTGGATTTTATCAGCCTTACTATGTTTTAAAAGCTTCGTAAGTCTCTATTAATTAAAAATTGTCATTGCGAGGAACCAAGCAACCGTGAACTATTCCTACAAGACTTACGAAGTTTTTAAAACTTCGTAAGTCTTTCTCTCTACATAAATCTCTCTTTGTCATTGCGAGGAACGAAGCAACCGCGAACCATACCTATATGCTCTGTACAGAACGCGATTGCCACGCTTAGCTCGCAATGACAATCATCAATTCAATAACCAATCAATGCGAATCCCTTACCACTTCACTACCGGAGCCACCTTTTAAAAAGTCAAAATCGGCTCCCAGGTGCGCCTGCTCAACGTGTGTTTGATAAAGGTGTACATAGCCCCGCTTGCTGATGTTGGTATTTAAAACCAGCTTTTCTTTGCGGGCATTAATTTCGGCGTCGCTCACCTCCAGGTGCAGGGTGCCCGCGTAAACATCCAGACTAATAATATCGCCGTTTTGTACAACGGCCAGCGTACCGCCTACCGCCGCCTCCGGAGAAACATGCAGCACTACGGTACCAAAGCCGGTACCGCTCATGCGCCCGTCAGATATCCGCACCATATCGCGCACGCCTTTATCCAGCAGTTTTTTGGGGATAGACATGTTGCCCACCTCCGGCATGCCGGGATAACCTTTAGGGCCAACGTTTTTGAGCACCAGTACATTGGTTTCGTCAACTTCCAGGTTAGGGTCGTTTATTTTGTTCTTGTAATCTTCAATATCTTCAAACACTATGGCACGGCCGGTATGGATCATCAATTCGGTACTTGCCGCAGATGGTTTCATCACCGCGCCATTCTCACACAAATTCCCCTTCAGTACTACAATACCCGCAACCTCATTGAAAGGTTTTTTCCAGGTACCTATCAGGTCGCGGTTAAAACATTCGCTGTGCTCGTAATTGTGTTTAATGGGTTTGCCGGTAACCGTAATAGCATCTTCGTTCAATACCTCATGCAGCTCCCGCATCAGGGCTGGCAAACCACCGGCATAATAAAAATCTTCCATAAAATACTGGCCCGATGGCTGCAGGTTAGCCAGCAGCGGTATCTTTTTAGCGGTGGTATTAAAATCATCCATGTTCAGGTCGACCCCTATCCGGGCGGCAATAGCCAGCAAATGGATGATAAAATTGGTTGATCCGCCGATGGCCGCGTTTACGCTGATGGCATTTTCAAAAGCCTGAGGGGTGAGTATGTCTGATAGTTTCAAATCTTCCCGAACCATATCAACGATCCTGTTACCTGATAAATGCGCCAACACTTTTCTGCGCGAATCGGCAGCAGGAATAGCAGCATTCTCGGCCAATGAGAGCCCTAATGACTCTACCATGCAAGCCATTGTTGAGGCCGTACCCATTACCGCGCAATGCCCACGGCTGCGGGCCATGCAGGCTTCGGCGGTGTACAGATCTTCGTCGCTCATGTGACCGGCACGATGATCTTCGGCAAAGCGCCAGATATCTGATGTGCCAATGTCGTGTCCGCGGTATTTGCCCGTAAGCATGGCCCCGCCTGATACTACAATGGTCGGGATATCCACACTGCAGGCCCCCATAATAAGGGCGGGCGTGGTTTTATCGCAGCCGCAAAGCAGCACCACCCCATCAACCGGGTTGGCACGGATAGATTCTTCCACATCCATACTCACCAGGTTGCGGTACAACATGGCGGTAGGTTTTATCAAGGTTTCACCTAATGACATTACGGGAAATTCTACCGGGTAGCCACCGGCCTCATAAATACCGTTCTTTACAGATTCGGCCAATTCCCTGAAATGCGCGTTGCAGGGCGTAAGCTCCGACCACGTATTGCAAATACCAATCACCGGTTTCCCCTGTAGCTGGTGTGCGGGGATACCCTGATTTTTCATCCAGGCACGGTATATAAAGCCGTCCTTACCCGTTTTTCCAAACCATTGCCGGCTTCTTAGTGGTTTACTCTCCATAAATATTGGTATTATAGGTTCAATAGGCAAATATAATTTTCTGTAAAACGTTTCGGGTATTTAGCAGCAGATAAATGTTCATGACACCACAGGCGTTCGGCAGATTTTTAATTCCCTCCCCCGGGAGGGGTGCGATGGAACAATGTTGTGGCAGGGAGGGGTTTATACGCCATTCAAATGAATCGGGCTGTTGATAAAACCCCTCCCTGCACCCTCCCAGGGGTAATAGCCCATGAATTGACAGTTTCATCAAATCAAGCTGTTTATCGACTCACCCCGACATCGCTACGCTTGTCGACCCTCTCTTCAGCTTCGCTGGAAAGAAGGTAAGAATTTTTTTCTTTCCTCTTTATTCTTTTTTCCTTGCCCACTTTCCGCCGCAGGCGAAGAGAGGAGAGGCCGTCAAGCGAAGCGTAGACCGGATGAGTCACTTGTAAACCATGCGAATCAAAGTTATGCCTATTTATGAGCTATTACTCTCCCCAAGGGAGGGAATCGCTCAATCCCATTACTTTTTATTTTTTAGGAGCGAGGACACCCGTGTAAACCCAATCAACTCCTCCATTTTACCTATCTTTGCCCAGATAATCAAATGCTCATCATGAAAAAACTCCTGCTGCTTTTACTGTTAATTACGTCGATCAATTGCTTAGCGCAGGATCATAAAACCCAGATAGCTGAGTTCCGCAAAACATACATGGCCGATTTTTTGACAGATCCGCGCTCACCGCTCAAAAAGGAAGACCTGCAATTTTTGCGTTTTTATGATGCAGACAGCACTTACCGCGTTACCGCCAAAGTACAGCTATTGGTAAACGCCCAGGCTTTTGTTATGCCGGTGTTTAGCGGAGCCGGTAAAGAACATACCCCTTATGCCTTGCTCAAGTTCACACTCAAAGGCAAGCCACTGGAGCTTACAGTGTACAAAAACACCATGCTATCTCAAAACCCGCAGTACAGTGATTATATTTTTCTGCCCTTTATGGACGATACCAATGGTTCAACCACCTACGGCGGCGGCCGCTATATTGACCTTCTACTGGGCGATTTTAAAGATGGCAGCGTAGTGATCGACTTTAACAAGGCCTACAATCCGTATTGTGCGTTTGGCAATGGCTACACCTGCCCAAAACCACCAGATGGTAACCGCCTGGCCGTAGCTATTGAAGCAGGTGAAAAGCTTTATGCAAAAGAGGTGAAGCATTGAAGATGATGAGAATCTTAAGTATAACTTTTTTTTTGGTTATCACAATTCAGTTTGCTTTTGGGCAAAAAAGATCGCAGATACTATTTCCACCGCCAATTCTTGAATTTGACTTCACTCCTTCATGTGAGCTTCTCAATCATAAAAATGAATTAGTATACACTCGGTTTATTTATGACAGTAAGGGGAATTTACACGCTGAACAAGATTCATGCAAAAACATAAGTGCTAATCTATACCTACCTAATCACATTTTTCTTAACCCTAAATTCCTTGAGGATTTTAAAGCGGTTAGCTCACAAAAGAACAACAATTTGATTATAGATGCCGTTGGCGTATTTCAAGATGACTTATCCGGTGATGAACATGGGGTTGGGGATTTAGGTGATAATAAATATCGATTTATTTTAAAAACAGTTGTCAATATTCAAAAGATAGGCGCCAAAAAACAATAAACAACCATTTACTTGCTCACCTCGCATCCACACTACACTCCCCGAATCCTTCACTCCTACACCTCGCTCCCCGCTCCTCACACTCACCGCACCCCCCAAAAAAACTCTTCCTTAATTAAAAAAACAACGTTATATTCACGGCATCAAAGGTGTTAATCGTACACTATTTATAAACCAATTTATTGACGTTCAAGATGATCAAAAGCTTGCTGCAATTTGATGTTAAACATCATGCAATCGATGGTATACCTACTGTTACCCGGTCCTTTCGTATCAAATACATTACAAAGACCAGCCCCGCTTATTAACGCATAATGCTTAAATTTCCCTTGCCAGTAAATCGATTTAAAAAAAACAAACAAGCCTTAATTTTGAACTTAACCTTTACTTTTTCTCCAGGCAAAATATTATTAACGCTCCTGTCGTTTTGCTTACTGGCATACGGAGTATCCGCCCAAACCCAAAAAAAGAACGCGGCCTTTCAATATCATATCCGGCGAGCAGCCGGCCCCATTGTTATTGACGGCATTATGGACGATGCCTGGCTCAAGGCCGACTCGGCCAGTAACTTTTATATGGTTATCCCGATGGACACCAGCAAAGCCTCGGTACATACCGAAGTGCGCATGACCTTTGATAACAATAACCTGTACATCATAGCCACCTGCTATAACAAAGGCGAGGGCCAGTACATGGTAGAGTCGCTGAAGCGGGATTTTAACTTTGTAAAAAACGATAACTTCATATTTTTCCTTGACCCTTTTGATGCCCGAACCGATGGCTTTAGCTTTGGCGCCAACGCCGCCGGGGCCCAGTGGGATGGTACCATGTACGAGGGCGGCAAGGTTGACCTGAGTTGGGATAACAAATGGACATCGGTAGTAAAAAACTATCCCGACCGCTGGATATTTGAGGCCGCCATTCCCTTTAAAACCATCCGTTATAAAAAAGGCGTTGGTGTATGGGGTATTAACTTTAGTCGTAACGATTTAAAAACCACCGAAAAATCAAGCTGGGCACCTGTACCAAGGCAATTCCCTACCGCTTCCCTGGCCTACACAGGCTCATTAGTTTGGGACGAATTACCGCCCGATGCGGGCACCAACATTTCGCTGATCCCTTATGCGCTGAGCGGCATCTCTAAAGATTATCAGGATAAAACAGGTACCGCCTGGAAAAAAGAAATAGGCGGCGACGCCAAGATTGGCCTAACCTCCTCCCTTAACCTCGACCTTACCGTTAATCCCGATTTTTCGCAGGTAGATGTGGACCAGCAGGTGGTTAACCTGAACCGTTATGAACTCTTTTTCCCGGAAAAACGCCAGTTCTTTTTAGAGAACGGCGACTTGTTTGCCAACTTTGGCTATGCCGATATCAGGCCCTTTTTCTCGCGCCGCATCGGGCTAAACGCCCCCATCCAGTTTGGTACCAGGCTTACTGGTAAAATTGATAAAGACTGGCGCGTAGGCCTCATGGACATACAAACAGGCGCATCGGAAGCTGCCGCATCGCCCGCCGAAAATTTTGGCGTGCTTACCCTACAGCGCCGGGTATTTGCCCGCTCCAACATCGGTTTCATGATCATTAATAAAGATGCTACGGGTAGCACCACACCAGGCAACCAATACAACCGCAACGTGGGTATGGAGTTTAACCTGGCATCGTCAAACAACCTGTTAACGGGCAAGCTACTGGGTATAAAATCATTTTCGCCCGGTTTAAAGGGGCATGATTTTGTAGCTGCAGGTCACCTCCAATACCTGAGTAAATACTGGACTGCATATTTACAGGAAGAGTACGTTGGCAAAAACTACACCGCCGGTGTGGGCTACGTACCGCGTACAGGCTATAACAAGATCAGTCCGCTGTTGCTGCGTAATTTCTTCCCAAAATCAGGCGATATATTGAGCCACGGGGTGCAGCTAACTTCTAATTATTTCTTCGACGAGCGGTTTAAACGTACCGATAATGAAAGCACCCTGGCCTACATTATCACCATGCGTAACCGTAGCGTCTTCACATTATCTGGCATTAATGATTATATTAAACTATTGGTTCCGTTTGACCCAACCAATACAGGTAAAACACCGCTGCCCATCGGCACCGAAAACCATTGGAACACGGTTGATGCTCAATTTGTATCAAAACCACAGGCCCTGTTCACATACCTGGCCGAAGCTGCTTATGGCGGCTACTACCAAAACGGGCATAAAACAAGCATCATTGGTCAGTTGGGTTACCGCTTTCAGCCGTATGTAAATATTGCCATCAACAGCTCCTACAATGACCTTAAGCTGCCGCAACCTTACGGTAATACCAGTTTCTGGCTCATTGGCCCGCGTACCGATGTTACCGTAAGCAATACACTTTATTTTACTACCTATATTCAATACAACGGGCAGGTTAAAAACATCAATACCAACATCCGTATGCAATGGCGTTACAAACCGGCATCCGACTTTTTTATTGTTTATGGTGATAATTCCATTCCGTCGCCCTACACGGTTAAAAACCGCCAGCTGGTTATCAAGTGGACTTACTGGTGTAATATTTAGTGAAGAGGTGCGGGTTTTGGGTGCGTGGTGCGGGGAGTGTGGTGTGAGGAGTCAAAAAATTGTCTGAATCACGATTAAACAACTTTAAAGATCAGAAGATTCCACTACCGCGAGATTAGCGCAGCGTATCTCGTGGTTGGCATGTGGTAAGCTTTCAGCTTACATCAGCTAACAAACATACTACAAGACGCACAACTAAACCTATGGTTTTACAAGTTAAAACACATATTTTTGGACTCTACCTATCTGTTTATGTTAAAAACTTATACTGCCCTTGTGTTGGCTTTTGCAGCCACAATTGCTGCCAGTGCACAAACTAAAAAAGCTACTGCTAAAAGAGACACCACACATTTGCAAACCGTTACCGTAAAGGGTTACCTGAGCGAGCAGCCGGTTATTACTGTGCCCGCATCTGTAAGTGTTTTGGGAGCTACTCAGCTGAAATTACAACCCGATAATTCATTTGTGAGCGCGTTGAATACCGTGCCGGGTATACGGGCCGAAGAGCGGTCGCCGGGGAGTTACCGTTTATCTATCAGGGGGAGTTTATTACGATCACCATTTGGGGTACGCGATGTGAAGATTTATTTTGATGAAATACCCTTAACCGATGCCGGCGGAAACACTTATTTAAACAGCATTGATATTGCCAGCGTGCCCGGCATCGAAATATTAAAAGGTCCGGACGGCAGTTTGTTCGGAGCTAACTCCGGCGGCGTAATGCTGCTGAGCCCAACCAACCGTTATGCCGATAGCAGCTACCGCTCAATCGGTATTAATACCGGCTCCTATGGGTTATTCCACGAAAAGGCCAACATACAGCAGCAGTTTGGTAAAAACATGCTCAGCATCAACCAAAGTTATCAGGCCTATCAGGGCTATCGGCAAAATAGTAATATGAGTCGCAACTACGTACAGGTGGCCGACAAATGGAACTATAGCGGCAAAAATGAACTGCGCTTTTTAGGATTGTACTCTGATCTGGCTTATGAAACACCGGGTGGCTTAACACTGGCACAGTTCAATACCGATCCGCGGTTGGCGAGGCTGCCAACGCCTGCTGTACCCGGAGCCCTGCAACAGCATATTGGCATTACTACCACCATGTATTTGGGTGGACTGGTTAACGAGTATCATTTTACAGACCGGATACGCAACGTGCTGGCTGTTTTTGGCAACCATGTTGATTTTGCCAACCCCTTCATCACCAATTTTGAGCAGCGCAGCGAAAACACCTTTGGTTTCCGCACCTATTTTGAGCTGGCAGGCCTGCCCAAAGAAAACCTAAACTGGAAAGTGAATCTGGGTATGGAATGGCAGCAAACCAACTCCATCATTAGCAATTACGGCAATAACAAAGG
>NZ_JBCECK010000057.1:20607-32216 GCF_039207105.1 Mucilaginibacter sp. | reverse complement strand
AACCACAAACTCTAATGATACTGAAATAAAAGATATCAGGGTAAAAGGAAAGGTAATTGATGAAAAAGGACTGCCTTTGGTGGGTGTAACCGTTAAGCAGGAAGGCACTAAATACGGTGCCATAACCAATGGCAACGGCGATTATGAGCTTACCGTTCAAAACGGTGCCCAGCTAACTTTTTCTTACATCGGTTTTAACAGCCAAACGGTTAGCGTAAAAGGCACTGCCGATGTAGAAACACTTAATGTAACCCTTAAAGTTAATACTGCTGGCAAACAGCTTAATGAAATTATAGTGGTTGGTTATGGTACCCAAAGCAAACGGGCTGTAACCGGTTCTATAGCATCGGTAAAATATGACAACTTTAAAGACCGCACAAACAGCAACGTAACACAGTCATTAGCCGGTGAATTGCCCGGCGTAAGTATTACACAAGCGCAGGGAGCACCCGGTTCAACACCAATTATCAAAATCAGGGGTACAAGCTCTATTACAGCCGGTACCAATCCGCTATATGTGGTAGATGGGTTACCACTCGAAAACTTCAATTTAAACTACATCAACCCACAGGATATTGAATCGATAGATGTGTTGAAGGATGCTTCATCCACGGCTATTTATGGTTCACGCGGTGCAAATGGAGTTGTGATTGTTACCACAAAACTGGGAAAGCCCGGCCAAACCAATGTAAATGCATCTTATGAATATGGCGTACAGGATGTTACCCGCAGGATAGACATGATGAACGCTCAGCAGTTTATACAGTATTATATTGACGCGCACAATAACGCATGGGTTGCTTTAGGCGCAGGCCATTCGGCATCCGATCCTAATAGTGCCCGTACATCTGCTTATAAAATTCCGGATGATTTTACTACTAACCCTGGGCAGTTTGGTAATGGAACCAATTGGCAGGATGTAATGTTTCGTTCTGCACCGCTGCAAAACGCGCAGGTATCTGTATCGGGCGGTACCGATAAAACCCAGTTCCTATTTTCTGTGGGCTATCTGAATCAGGATGCAGTGCTTGATGCCAATTACTATAAACGCCTATCATTGCGCACAAACATCAAACATAAGATATCTGATCATTTTACTGTAGGTACTAACCTTTCCTTTACCGGTATATTTGACCGTACAGATGGCGTAGCTGGTAAAAGCGATGTGGTTAGTCTTGGGCTGCAAAGCGATCCGATATTTCCGGTTTATACAGAAACCGGCAGCCTTGGCTTCCGGGATCCGAGTTCAAAATGGTATCGTTTTATCCCATACAGCGATTTGATTGAGTGGCACCCCTACTCACTAACCCGTGAAATTGAAGCCCAAAATAAATCATTTAACACCCTTGCAACAGGCTTTTTAGAATACAAGATCATCGATGATTTAAAGTTCCGCAGTAGTGTTAACGCCAACCTGTACAATAACAGTTATAACTCTTACGCTAATGCAGGCCAGGGTTATGGATATTCTGCTGTGTTGCCCGCACAAGGCGTAACCAGATCAAATTACTCATTAAACTGGCTTACAGAAAACACATTAACTTATGATAAGCAATTTGGCGATCATAGTTTTAACGCTTTGATAGGTTATACGGCTCAACATGAGCGTGATGAGTACAGCCAGCTGGTATCATCAAACTTCCCTAATGACCTCGTGCACACTTTAAATGCGGGTACCGCAAGTTCAGGAACCTCAACCGCATCTGAATGGGCCATGATCTCGTATCTGGCCAGGGTAAATTACAATTATAAAAACAGGTATTTCCTGACCGGAACCATACGCCGCGATGGTAGTTCAAGGTTTGGTACAAACTCCAAATGGGGATATTTCCCATCGGTATCAGCCGGTTGGCTTATATCCGACGAGGATTTTATGAAGAACACCGAGTTTATCAGCAACTTAAAATTAAGAGCAAGTTATGGTGTTGCAGGTAACAACCAAATACCTAACTACGGGCCTACCAGCCTACTAAGCACATCAAATTACGTGAGTGGCAGTGCACTTGCCAGTGGGCTTACAGTTTCCAATATCTCAAACCCCGATCTGAAATGGGAAAAAACAAACCAGTTTAACCTGGGTATTGATATCGGCATTATAAAAAACAGGATTAATTTTACCGCAGAGTTTTACAACTCCATCACCAACAACCTTTTATTAAATGTACCTGTACCGGATATTACAGGTTTCTCCACCCAATTAACCAATATTGGTAAGGTAAGGAACCTCGGATTAGAATTTAGCCTGAACACCAAAAACACCACCGGGGCATTTAAATGGAGTACTGATTTTAACCTTTCATTTAACCGAAACAAGGTATTACAGCTTGGCCCGGGCAATGCACCATTGCTGTTTACCGATTATGTTGTACAGGTTAAAACCCAGGTTGGGCAGCCTGTATCAAACTTTTACGGATACATTTTTGATGGCGTTTATAAAAATCAGGCTGAGATTGACGCTTCACCTCATGTTACCGGCACAACTCCCGGCGAGCCAATTGTACGGGATGTAAATAAGGATGGTAAAATTGATGCTAATGACCAAACAACTATCGGTAATGCTCAAGCCAATTTTGCATCAGGTATAACCAATACATTCAGCTATAAAGGGTTTGAATTTTCTTTCATGTTTCAGGGATCATTTGGCGGGCAAATAACCAACCAGCTTACCCGTTATCTGGGTATCTGGAATGGAGGCCGTAACGCTTATGCAGGTGTAGCCAATTACTGGCGCTCCGAAAGTGATCCGGGTGATGGCGTGCATTTTAAGCCATCCATCAACCCTACGGCTATGGAGCAAAGTTTCTCCAGTTATTGGGTTGAAAGCGCCACCTGGGTACGGCTTAAAAATATCAGGCTATCATATACACTTCCTAAATCATGGCTCCAGCATACCCCGGTTAAAGGTGCTCGTATATACGTAAATGCCGAGAATGTGCATCTTTTTAGCAAATACAAAAACTTTGACCCTGAAAACACCACCTATCCGTCAACAGTTTCGTCATCAACGCCAACAACCGGGGTACCTTCCGGTGCCTTTTATGGAGTAGATTATGGATCGTACCCGGTACCACGGGTAATAACTTTTGGAGCTAAGGTTGATTTTTAATTTTTAATGATCGTGAAAATGAAAAATATAAAAAGAATTTTGGCTATCACCCTTATTTGTGTAATGGCCTGCAGTTGCAAAAAATCATTTCTGGAGCTATCCCCTGAATCCAATGCTAATGCTAATAATTTCTATAAAACCAAAGCAGATTTTGAAGTAGCCATCAACTCAGCCTATGCTACACTATATGTAATTTATGCACCCGAAGAAGCCGTGTCTTATACCGAGATCATGTCTGACGAGGGAACACTATACGCGGTAGCAGGCGCACAGGCCGATAAATGGGCTATCAGAGATTATACCACCACTGCAAGCAATACATTGGTATACCAATACTGGCAAGACTACTACAAAGCCCTGTTTAATATTAACAACGTTTTAGATAAGATACAGGCAGCCGGCCTTGATGCCGATTATACCAATCATGTAAAAGCCGAGATGATGTTTCTGCGTGGCTTATATTATTATAACATGGTGCAATTATTTGGTGGCGTGCCGTTAGTAACCAAAGTAGTAAGCGCCGATGAAAGCTATGGCATATTGCGTTCTCCTACAGCCGATGTATATACCCAAATTGTTACCGATTTAAAATTCGCGGTTGATAATTTGCCATTGGCAAACGCCGTTCCGGCTGCGGGACGTGCTTCAAAAGGCGCCGCCGAAACGGTATTGGGTAAAGTATATTTATCTATGGGTAATAAAACAGGCGCTGCACAGGTATTGCAGGATGTTTATAATAGCGGTCAGTATAGTTTGCTACCCCAGTATACTTCTTTATTTGGCCCCAATGTTAAAAATACCAAAGAGTCTGTTTTTGAAATTCAGTATCTGGGTGGAGCGGCAAGTAATCCGTTCAGCCCCTACTGGACAGCCTTTGCCCCAGTTACCAATGGTGTAATTACCAAATATGGCGGTGGTATTAACCAGGTAACCGACGATCTGTACAATGAATATGAGGCTGGTGATCCCCGCAGGGATGCTTCCATTGAAACTGGATATACCGATGCCAAGGGAAATTTTGTAAAAATCAAATTCCCTAAAAAATGGGAAGACCGTACCGCGCCAACAAGCGGCACCCAGGAGCTAAGCAATAATAACTTTATGGTACTACGTTATGCAGATGTGTTGCTGCTTTTGTCAGAGGCTACCGGCGATGCTACTTACTTAAATCAGGTTCGTGCACGCGTTGGTTTGGGAGCATTTGGAAGTGCTGAATATCCTTCTGCACAATATCCAACACTTGCACTGGCAGTAGAACATGAACGGAAAGTTGAGCTGGCAATGGAGTTTCATCGTTTTTTTGATCTAAAACGAACAGGAAGGGCATTGCCTGTATTAACAGCAAAAGGCAAAGCTGTAACCGAACAAAGATTAATATTGCCTATTCCACAATATGTAATTACGCAAAACAGTAAGATAACCCAAAATCCGGGTTATTAATAAGCGGCTATCAAATTTATGCTAAAAGGGGAGTTAATATTCTGTATTAACTCCCCTTATTATCTTAACTATTAAAAATATCGAATAACACTATTTGCCATTTTTATCAATCATGTTCAAAACCGATTTATAATAACTAAGCTTATTTTTACTTTTAAGCGGTATTACATCAACGTCATTAGCTCTTAATATTTCTAATTTTGATTTGGAACGGGCCTCGTATTCGGCCGGGATAAAATAGGTAATTTTATTATTGATCGGAAACTTTGTTTTATAATATTTACTCCGGGCCCTATAGGTAAGCAACCACCACAAATCAGATTCAACAAAATCAAGTCCTAAGCCCAAAATGTAGATATCTTTTGTAAAAAACAGATCAATCCAGGATTGGTAATTAACCGGTTTTTTATGGGTTAATCTTCTGACAAGCGACTCTTTTAATATCCCTTCCGTTTTATAATCAGTTCCTGTAAGCGTATAGTTTCTCATGTTTTGCAACTGGCCGCAATAGTGTTCATATCCCAGATTGATAGAAATCGGATTATTGCAATCTCCATGCAAATGCCAATAGGTGGTGCCATCCATTTCATGTTTTCTGAAAATGCTGTATAACTTTTCGGTAACTAAACTACTATTAGTTTTGGGAGGCCTGCCTTCAATAGAAAATTCATAATTGGTAGTCATGATATGAGGCACGCCCATTGATCTTATTCTTTCATGAATTTCATTTTCGTTGATCTCCGAAACGATCTTCGCTATATAGGTCTTCAGATCTTTTTCCTCGATCCTTTTTGTACGAATGGCACTCAAAAAAATCTCTTCATACAGCAGTGGAAATGGTTTCTCTTCCCGGTTAATGTGGTTAACTCCGCAATAAGAGGTAATATCTTCCAATAATTGCTTCCAGCTTTTACCAGGGTTAATATTATTGATATCATTACCTATCAGGAGCGCGAAATCTTTCATTATTTTATTGGATTATGATTTCTCTAAAATAGATATTATCCGCATTCTTAAAGTAAACAAATCTTTAAACCCGTGCTTTTATGTTATTAGTTCAACAGAAACATATAAAAGCATATACCCAGAAAATGGCTTACCTTGCTGGGAAGATAGCCAAACTTCTTTTTAAAGGCCACTGTAAAATGATGCGCATTTTTATACCCTACTTCGTAAGCCACATCTCTTACTAATTTTCCCTCTTTCAGAAGCGAGGTTGCCTTCTTCATCCTTAACTCATACAGGTAACCAAAAACTGTTGTGCCTAAAACTTCCCGAAATCCTTTTTTTAATTTAAAATCATTCAAACCAACCTTATGAGCCAATTCTATTAAAGAACAAGGACTTATTAAATTCTCTTCAATAATAGTTTTAGCCTGATGAATACGATCATGATCCTCTTCCTTCCACAACAAATTTCCCTGTTGCCCTGCTAATGTTTCCAACTGTTCAAATTCCAAATAAAGCAACTCCAGGGCCTTTGCTTTCGCATAAATATGATGCCGGCCATTTTTGCCCATATTATCCATTATACTCCTTACGGTCTGACTCATTTGGGCCGTGGTCGGTCTGACTGATTGTAACACATTGAGCTGACCTGCCTGTAAATCAGCTGTCATAGCTCCTTTTAAACCACAATCCAGGAAACAAACGGCAAAAATTTTCAAATTGCCCTCAAACATCAAAGTTAATTTCTGATCATTTGTAGAAACCCAACCCTTATGAGTAAATTCAGCAGAATGTACCTGATCTGCATTCACTAATTGATATCGGCCCGATAGCGTAAAAAGCAACATTAATGAAGCCCTATCCATCCCAACGGCCACTGGCATGGCTTTATGGCTGTTAAATTCGATAACGAATAATCCAATATCAACTATTGATATTGCAGTAACACTTACACTTCCCCACCCTGCATTATAATCAACCCGGGGTTCTTCTTTAGTACAGTCATACATTGTGTATAAGTACTCATCAATGAAAGCTTGGGTAAGTGTTATCATTTTTTATCCGTATCGCGTTTATTAAAATCCCGCTGGCGTTAGCATACTTTCTAAAAACCGTTCAAATTTGCATCATTATTTTTAATTAGTCTAAATAAATGCAATTAAAATTTATATTTCTTCTACTCCTACTTTTTATAACACTTCAAAACATACAGGCACAACAAAGTGATACCATTAAAAAAGACACCACCAATACCAGGCAATTGAAAGAAGTAGTAGTAACCGGTACACGCACGCCTAAAAGCTTGCAACAGGTGCCAATACCTATTACCAGGATCACATCAGATGAAATAAAGAAAAAAGGCCTGGTAAGGTTAAATGAAATTTTAGCCGAACAAACCGGCATGACCATTTTGGATGACCCGCACGGACAAGGCATACAGATACAAGGGTTTGACCCAGCATATACCATGATCCTGATAGATGGTTTGCCCTTAATTGGCCGGAATACCGGGATATTAGAACTCTCTAGGATCACTACTAATAATATAGACAGAATTGAGATTGTTAAAGGCCCCACTTCTTCCCTTTATGGCAGCGAGGCAATGGCAGGTGTAGTAAATATTATAACTTCCGACCCGGCAAAGGGTTTATCAACCGGATTATCTACCCGTTATGGCACCAATAAAACTGCTGACATCAGTTTAAATTCAGCTTATAGCAGTAACAAATTTTACATATCAGGCTTTGCCAATCGTTACAGCAGTGGCGGCTACACTTTACAACCGTCTTCTGGCTTGCCTACAGTTTCGCCCTTTTCGGGTTATACATTAAATGCCAAATCTGCTTATAAAATAGATGCTAAAACAACAGTAAAACTTTCTGCGAGGTATTATACCAATGATCAGGACAGCAAATATTTGGTAGATAACCGTTATGCCGGCGGAACCGGAACCGAGAAAGATTTCAACATCGCTCCGGTCATAACCCATCGCTTTAGCGATAAACTGTTTTCAACCCTGCAGCTTTACCGGTCAACCTATAAAACAAATTCAGATGTTCGATATACAGACGATCAATCCGTATATGACCAAACCTATTTTAATCAGACTTTTAACCGGGCCGAGCTGCAAAATGATTACGCTTTAAAGAGTAACCTTAAGCTAACTGCCGGTGCGGGCGGGCAGTATGAATCTGTTGAAGCTACACGCTATGAGAAATTACAATCATTCACTTCAGGCTATGGATATTTTCAGGCCGACTGGCTCCCTGTAAAAAAGCTGGATATAATTGCCGGCGGACGGTATGATGCACACAGCGTTTATAAATCACAATTCAGTCCTAAACTGGCTGCAAGCTATGCGTTGAGTCCTAAATTTACTTTATTAGGGTCATTAGGCAAAGGCTATAAGGCTCCCGACTTCAGGCAGCTTTATTTGAACTTTACTAATGCCGAAGTTGGTTACAGTGTTTTTGGTTATGAAGAAGCCGCCGCCGGTATAGCGCGTTTGCAACAACAGGGACAAATAGAATCTGTGTTGATAGACCCGGCATCGTTACAACGATTAAATGCTGAGAGCTCAACCGCCTTTAATTTCGGCTACCGCTATAATGCTAATAGCAAATTGTACTGGACAACCAACCTGTTTCGTAACAACATTACCAACCTTATTGAAACAGCGGCTATCGCCATCAAAACTAACGGGCAATCCGTATTCTCCTATTTTAATTTGAACAGGGTTTACACACAGGGCATTGAAACAGATTTAAGCTACCAGTTATTTAAACCTTTACAAATAGGCGGCGGTTTTCAATACCTGGAAGCCTATGATCAGGATGTATTGGATCAAATAGCCGCAGGAAAGGTTTTTACTAAAGATCCTGCAACAAACCTTACCAAAGAGATCAAAAGAAGTGACTATGGAAGCTTGCTTGGCCGGTCAAAATACACTTACAATATCCGCGTCAACTATCTGAATGAAAAAACCGGTATTAACGCATCCTTACGAGCCATTTATCGTGGACGCTATGGCTACAAAGACGCGGACGGCAACGGCATTGTAAACCGTGATGATGAATATACCAAAGGCTATGTGCTGGTTAATGCTTCCTTGTCCAAATCATTTATGAAAGATGCATTCCGGGTACAACTTACCAGCCAGAATCTGCTGAACTATAAAGACACGCAGGTTATCCTCAACCTGCCCGGCAGGCTCGTTTATGCCGGGATCATCTACAATTTCAATAAAAATCAATAATTAAATAATCATTCAAACAATAGTACACATGAACAAATTAACAACCCTATCATTGGCATTAGGCAGCGCGTTTATCTTATTGGCATCATCATGCAGTAAAAACAACGATGTTGTTGCTCCTGAAACAAGCAAGCTTACTACCAAAACAGTTGCCGATCTTGACGGATCAACAACTAACGTTTATTATAGCCTGGCAACCGGCTCACAAATTACAGGAGCGGATACCGCTTCAACCAAATGGGATATTAAATTTAAAGGGACAAGTCTGTTTATAAACGGCGGTACATCCGGCACAGGAACAACCCAGGCTCAAATAGTAAGCAGCACGTTTGAAACCTTAACTGCAGCACCTACTGCCGATTACAAAACAGATGCAAACGGAGCCCCTGCCATTTCCGGCTGGTATACCTATACAAATACTACCGAGCCGCAGCATGCAATACTTACGGTTCCAGGCAAAATAATAGTAATAAAAACCAGCGATGGTAAATATGCCAAGGTTGAAATAATAAGCTACTATAAAGGCAACCCTAACACTACTACAGCCGAGTTCGCAAATCTTGCAACAAGGCCTGCATCACGTTTTTACACCTTCCGTTTTGCATACCAGGGAGATGGCACTACAAGTTTTAAATAATTTTTTTTAGTTGGTTAGTAGTAATGGCTCTCCCTTGGGGGAGCTGTTTTTAATTTAATTTTTTTTAAGATGAAAAGAATAATTTTGGCAATAATACTGGCAGTATTCACCCTGAATGCAAAAGCCGGTGACCGGCTGTCGGTCAATACAAAGATCGTATCTCTTAATGGTACTGTTAGCGAGATATTAGTAGGACTGGGTTTAGAGAATAACATTATTGGTACCGATGTAACCAGTAATTATCCCGAAAGCTTGAAAAGCAAACCCAAAATAGGCCACTATCGCAACATATCTGCCGAAGGCATTATTGCTCTGCAGCCCGATGTGGTAACCGGTTTAAGTACTGAAATAAAACCCGAACTGGCTGCTCAATTAAAAAGCGCAGGCATTAAACTGGTTATGTTTACGCAGGATTTTTCACCAGACGGCACACGCAAGCTGATCAAGGATATGTCGGCTGCCTTTGGAGGACAACAACAAGCGGCCGTACTTATTAAAAAGCTGGATACAGACCTTGCTGCTGCCAATAAACTGAATAAAACTGCAACTAAACCCAAGGTGCTATTTATTTATGCCCGCGGAGCAGGCACCATGATGGTTTCGGGCGATAATACACCTTTGAATAAAATCATTCAACTGGCAGGTGGTCAAAACGCGGTAACGGGTTTTAATGACTATAAACCCTTAACCTCCGAAGCATTGGTAGCCGCCAACCCCGATGCTATCCTGCTGTTCAGCAGTGGCATGGAAAGTTTAGGTGGTGCAACCGGATTATTAAATGTACAGGGCATCAACCAGACCAACGCAGGTAAGAACAAAAAATTCATTACTATGGAAGGTGAATTATTAACAGGTTTTGGCCCCCGCCTTGGGCAGGCAATAGCCGAGCTATCACAAAAGCTAAAATAACCGTGTTTAAAAACCATCAATTAATATTAACTGTACTTGCGCTGTTTTTGCTAACTGCTGTCATCACTTCGGTTTGCATTGGAGCGGTTCATATCAGTCTTGCACAATTTTGGTCGATAGTAACCTACCATACCGGCTTAAGTAAGGAAATACTATTTCAGCCGCAGCAAGTTGCGGTGCTGTTTAGTTTACGCTTACCAAGAGTATTGTTGGGCGTCATCATCGGTGCGGCTTTGGCCATATCAGGCGCTTCGCTACAAGGCCTATTCCGTAACCCATTGGCCGAACCTGGATTGATCGGAATATCATCAGGTGCCACTTTATTTGCCGCGTTAATGATCGTTTTTGGAGGGCATTTACTGAACAGTTTAGGCAGTATATATGGCTATTACGCCCTTGCTGTAGCTGCATTTTTTGGTGCATTTATTACAACCCTAACCGTGTACCGCTTAGCCATACACCAGGGTAAAACCGTAGTAACCGCTTTACTGCTAACAGGTATTGCCATTGACGCGCTGGCCTTTGCCTTTACCGGATTGCTTACCTATCTTTCAACAGACGAACAATTACGCAATATTACTTTCTGGAGTCTGGGTAGCCTGGGTGGGGCCAGTTGGATATCTTTCAGCAGCGTGTTGCCTTTCATACTAATCCCACTTTTCGGTCTGCCATTTATGGCTAAGGCCTTAAATGGTATAGCCTTGGGCGAGGTGCAAGCCGGTCACATGGGTATCAACGTTAACCGTACCAAAAGAACAATCATTATTTTAGCAACAATGGCTGTAGGCGCATCAGTAGCAGTTGCGGGGGTAATTAGTTTTATTGGTTTAGTGATCCCTCATATACTGCGCATGGCTTTTGGGTCTGACCATCGCCTGGTATTACCCGGATCGGCCATATTAGGAGCCATAGCGCTGACACTTGCTGATCTTATATCCCGTACTATTGTAGCGCCGGCCGAATTACCAATTGGTATTGTTACTGCCCTTGGCGGCTCGCCTGTATTTATTTATATGATTATATCACAGCTTAAAAAACAGCATTTATGATAAGTGTACAAAATGTGTCGCATTCGGCAGGTAAAAAGCTGATTCTGGATAATATTAGTTTTAAACTACAGCCCGGAGAAATGCTGGCAGTAATTGGCGCCAACGGGGCGGGTAAAAGCACTTTGTTAAAACTACTTTGTAGAGAAATACCTACCACATCGGGCAATATCTATTTCAATAGCAAACATGTTGATCTATATAGTATCAAAGAGCTGGCCCAACTGCGCTCAGTACTTACCCAGCATAATACGGTAAGTATATTGT
>NZ_JBCECK010000057.1:0-20597 GCF_039207105.1 Mucilaginibacter sp. | reverse complement strand
GCGCAGAAAGTATTCAGTCCATTACAACTGATGCTTCTGGCAATATCTATTTTGACAAAAAGCATATCGATCTGTATTCCATCAAAGAACTGGCTCAACTGCGGTCGGTACTCTCTCAGCATAATACGGTAAGTATATTGTTTACTGTGAAAGAGTTGGTGCTGATGGGGCGTTACCCCTATTTTGAAAACCATCCTTCAACAACAGATATTGAAATAGTTAACAAAGTAATGGACGAAACCGGCATCACCCACCTGACCGGCCGCGATTACAATACGCTTTCGGGCGGTGAGCAACAGCGCGTGCAGTTGGCAAGGGTGATAGCCCAGATCTACGACCGCCCCAATGCCATCCTTTTTTTGGATGAACCTACCAATGGGCTTGATATGTTATATCAGCAACAAATATTACAACTGGCACGCAACATGGCCAACAGGGGTTATACCGTGGTGAGCATTCTGCATGATATCAATTTTGCCGCACGTTACGCCGATCAGATCCTGATCCTGAAAAATGGGAAAATGATAGCCTTTGGCCCGCCTTTAGAAGTAGTTAATTGCGAAAACATACATGATGCTTTCAATATCAAAGTGAAACTCATCGAATGCGAAGGCTTTAAATGCCCGCTGGTAATTCCCAGCGGGATATTAGTTTAATCATATAAAAAACATACAAAATGGAAAATACCCTCACATCGATAAAACATCAATGGAATAATTTAAAAGCTGAAAACCCTAAACTACGTATCCGCGATGCGGCTAAAGAATTGGGATTGAGCGAAGCAGAGTTGGTAAACATTGGCGAGCACAACACCTTGCTCAATAACAATTTTAAGGAGCTATTAAAAGAAACCAATACTTTAGGTTATGTAATGGCTTTAACGCGCAATGATCATGGTGTGCATGAACGTAAGGGCATTTATACCAAAGTTGGCTTCAATGCTCATATTGGTTTGGTGGTTACACCCGATATTGATTTGCGTTTGTTCATGACTCACTGGCATTTTGGATTTGCCGTGAATGAAAATGACAGATTAAGTTTACAGTTTTTTGATGCAGACGGCAGTGCCGTACATAAAATTTACCTCACTGATAAAAGTGATACAGTGGCATATGAACGATTAGTAGCTAAGTATCGCGCCGAAGCACAACATCAGCAATTAACTATTCAGGCAACGCCTCCAAATACGGCAGAAAAGCCTGATCATGAGATAGCAATAAACGCTTTTCAAGAGGCCTGGATAGCTTTACAGGATACACATGATTTTCATGGATTGCTCAAAGAATATGAATTAACCCGTACACAGGCACTGCGACTTGCACCAGATGGATACGCGCAACAGATCGGCTTATCGGCTTTAAAACAGATTTTAACAAATGCATCTGAAAGCTCCACTCCTATTATGGTATTTACCGGTAGTGCAGGCTGTATCCAGATACACACTGGTGAAATTAAAAAACTGGTGCAAACCGGCCCGTGGTTCAATGTGTTGGACCCGGAGTTTAATATGCACCTGCGTGAAGATGGTATTGATACCATATGGTTGGTAAAAAAACCAACTACAGATGGTCTGGTACATAGCATAGAGGTTTATGATAACGAAGGAAACACCATTGTTCAATTCTTCGGAAAACGTAAGCCGGGTATTCCGGAAAGTGAGGATTGGAGAACCCTGCTCAATGAGGTTATAACATTAATCGCCTAAACGAATATATTAGTAACCTGCAATAGTGATTGTGTCATTATTGCAGGTTATTCTATTACCTGATGGGATATAAAGATAATACAAACAGTAATGACGCGACAGCAAATTTAGGATATGACATCCGCAGAAACCGCAAGGCGAATGTTATTTGATTCTCAACTGTACGCTTTGAAATATTAAGTTTATTGGCTATCTCCTCATTACTCAAATTCTCAATACGGCTAAGCCAAAAAATCTCCTGGCATCGGCGGGGAAGTTCCCTTAATATCTGTGCTAATTCCAGTTCCAGATCCTCATAACCCAGCTTACTATCGGCATTATTATATACGGCTGTTTTATCAGTATCTGCAAGTTGATCAATATACTCCACACAATTTATTTTAGCCGCTTTTAAATACTTAAATACCTGGTAACGAGCGGTTATATGAATATAATTGGCAAAATTATTAATTCTCAGATATTTGCGCCTTGTCCATAACGTTACAAAAACATCGTGCGTTATTTCTTCAGCAACGGTTTCATTTTTTAAATAAAAATTAACCGTTTTGTAAAGTTTTTTCCAATACCGATTGTACAGGACAACAAAAGCCCTGGAATTATCTGAGACAACATCGTCCCATAATTCACTATCAACAGTTTTATCGGTCATAATTGGTTGGATAAAAATAAGAAATGTTTGTCAAATACAATTATCAGCGCACCCAACTAATTTATTTCTAAAAAATATTTTCAAAAGTATGTGTGTTGACGTGCGCTTCACTCCTCTTTATGATTGTAGCACCCGCTCAACCAATTACCATGACCCCTGAACAGTACATTATACTTTACGAAAAATACCTTTCAGGTGCATGTACAACTGAAGAGGAAGAATTGTTGATGCAGTATCATGATAATTTCAAGATGCAAAACGTTGACGGATCAAAACTCCCCGAAGCCGACAAAAAGCTCAGAAGTATTATTTACAATCGCATTTCAAAAACAATATCTTATCGCAAACCCAAGGTGATCAAAATGTACTTATGGTGGGCGGCAGCAGCTGTAATTTTTTTAATTAGTGTGAGCAGCTTATTCTTTAATAGCCATCAACCTGAATCATCGGTAAAAAATCAATTAGAAAACGCTAAAGGCACCACCATAAAACCTGGTAAAAATGCGGCAGTACTTACATTGGCTAATGGAACCAATATAGTTTTGGATAATGCCACCAATGGCGTTTTAGCAAAATCAGGAAACACATCTATTAAAAAGTTAAAGAATGGGCTATTAGCTTATGCCCCCAACAATGCAAATAACCAAGCTACCAATGAAGCCCTGAATACAGTTACGATACCAAGAGGCGGACAGTATACCATCATGCTGCCCGATGGTACTAATGTGTGGCTCAATTCTGAATCATCTTTAACTTTTCCAGTTGCATTTAAGGGCTCAACCCGTAAGGTCACCTTACAGGGAGAAGCCTATTTTGAAGTTACCAAAAACAAAGAGATACCTTTTGTTGTGCATACCGACAACACCGATATTAAAGTATTGGGTACACATTTTAATGTACACGCATATAAAGATGACAATATTGTAAAAACCACCTTGCTTGAAGGTTCCGTACGCTTATCAAGCGCCGCCGCGTCAACCCTGTTAACTCCTGGTGAACAGGGAGTAACTGATGTGATAAACGGACATATAACTCAAAAGAAAGTTAATTTAAACCAGGTTATGGCCTGGAAAGCCGGATACTTTATTTTCAGGGATGATGACATTCGTGATATCATGAAACAGATAAGCCGCTGGTACGATGTGGAAATAGTTTACGAGGGGCATACTCCTAACGTAAAGTTCGGAGGCACTTATGCTAAAAGTAAAGATATTAATGAGTTATTAAAAGGACTGGAATATACCGGATTAGTTCACTTTAAAATTGAAGGAAGGAGGATAATTGTTATGGCTTAATAAAGTTTAACGGTTATCTAAAACAGATCAGGAGCGTCCTACCGCCCCTGATCACCAGCTTCTGCTGAGTTAGTTAACCAAATCAATTGCACGAACAACCAATTATAAACTTAACCTAACATTCAAATGTATAAAATATTTACTGAATCAAAGTTCAGGTGGCACAACCATGCCCGATTTAAATTTATCCGTATTATGAAATTAACCTGCATTTTAATCATGGTAACCATTCTTCAGGTTAGTGCAAGTTCATATGCTCAAAAGATAAATTTAGAAGTTCAGAAAGCTCCCTTAGAGGATGTTTTATTTACGCTTCAACAGCAAAGCGGATACGATTTCCTGTACAGCGCCCAACTCATAAAAATGGCAGCGCCTGTATCGCTATCGTTAAAAAATGTAAGCATTTCACAAGCCCTCGAAAAAATATTTAGCGATCAACCGCTCATTTATTTGATCAATAAAAAAACCATCACGCTGAAGCCCAAACCTGAATCGGAAAATAACCCTGTACTTAATATCAAAGGAAAGGTCACTGATAATAAAGGGGTTCCGCTCCCAGGTGTATCCATCATGCTCAAAGGTTCAAGAACAGGCACGGTAACGGATGTAAACGGTGCTTTTAGCCTGAATGTACCAGATGGTTCGGGCACACTGGTATTCAGTTTTATAGGTTTTGCTAAACAGGAGGTGCCAATTGATGGCAAAGCTGTATTGAATGTCACCTTGCTTGAAGATAAACAGAACATAAGCGAAGTAGTAGTAACCGGTTACAGTACCCAAAGTAAACACACCCTAACCAGCGCCATAGTTTCTGTAAAGGGTGATGAAATGACCAAAAGAGTGGCTACCGATGCTACATCCCTGTTACAAGGACAATTACCGGGCTTATCCGTGGTTCAAAACTCAGGTGAACCAGGTAACGAAACCGTGCAACTGCGTATCCGGGGGTTGGGAACTTTTAGTAGCGCCGGTAATAATCCATTAATCATTGTTGATGGTATCCCGGGCAGCCTTGCTGTAATTAACCCAAATGATATAGAATCGGCTACTGTGCTGAAAGACGCTGCCGCTGCTGCTATATACGGCTCGCAAGGTGCAAATGGTGTAGTAGTTATTAAAACTAAAAAAGGAAAAGCCGGTGGGTTTACCTTATCATACAATTACAACGTAGGCTTTGCCACCCCTACCCGCCTGCCTAAATTAATCACCAATTCTGCCCAGTACATGGAGTTACTAAACGAAGCGGAAATTAACTCTGGTAATGCACCGGTATATACACAGGATCAGATAGATCTGTATAAAAACGCTACCGACCATATTAAATACCCTAATCATGACTGGCTTAAGGATATGTTTAGTACTGCTGTAGTACAAAATCATTACTTAAACCTAAGCGGTGGTAATGAAAATACTACCTACAGCCTGGGTTTAGGTTTTACCGACCAGCCAGGTACCATGAAAGGCTTTGATTATAAAAAGTACACTGTTGATCTGGGGCTCACCTCAAAGGTAAACAAACGTGTTACTTTGGGTACTAACATACAAATACGCTACGGCGACAAAAACTACCCATCCAATAATGCTACCGACTTATATATTTCAACCCTTGCTCAATCGCCTCTTTATCCAGCGCAAACGGCCGATGGTTTATGGATCACTAAAGCTTATGATAAAGAGTTAGGAAATAAAAACCCTGTGCTGGCTTCACAAATATTAACCCACAACCCAAATTACTACGGACAGGGCAACATATCATTAGATGTAGATATTGTGAACGGGCTAAGATGGGAAAACAGAGCAGGTTTAAGTTTTAATGTAGATAAGCAAAAAACGTTTAGACCAGTTATCCCGATGTATCTGTACAGCGATCTGTCCTATAACCGTAATGCGGATGTGGGTAACCCAGGCTTATCCGTTGGTGAAAGAGATGAAACACATTCAACCGTGTATAGTCAACTTAATTTTCACAAAATACTGGGCAAGCATGATCTGACCATATTAGGCGGTGTACAGCAGGAAGTTGATAATACCAGCTATTTTGATGCTTATCGTATTGGATACCCAACTAATGAACTTTCCGAATTAAACGCGGGTTCTGTAAATAATCAAACAAACGATGGTACTTCAGCCCAATGGATAATCCATTCATTATATGGTAACGTAAACTATAACTTTAACGATAAATACCTGTTAGGAGCAAACGTTCGATATGACGGCACCTCGCGCTTGCCAAGTAACAGTCGCTGGGGTTTATATGAGTCGTTCTCTGCTGGTTGGCGCCTGTCTAACGAAAACTTTTTAAAAGATGTAAGCTGGATGAATGATCTGAAGATCAGAGGATCGTGGGGCCGCCTGGGTAATCAGAATATCAACGTAGTAAATAACAACACCAATATACCTTATCCGTACCCTTACCAATCAACGCTTACTCAAAATACTTACGCGTTTGGCAGCGGTGTACTCTCCGGTTTTATACCAAGTACATTAGTTGACCCTGCACTTACCTGGGAAACCACAAGAATGACAGATCTGGGTTTGGACATGACAATCCTAAAAAATAAACTAACATTTACCTTTGATTGGTTTAACAAATACACCTACAATATTTTAAGGCAATCACAAGTTCCGCTGGCCCTGGGTGTAAACGCACCCATTGTAAATAACGGAGCTGTAAGTAATAAAGGGCTTGAGTTTAGCCTGCGTTACCAGGATCGCCCTTCTGAAAAGTTCAGCTATTATGCTCAGGCCAACTTCCAGTTATATCGCAATAAACTGGTATCATTTGGTGCAGATGAAATTGGCGGCCCTGATGGACAAACCATTATGCGAAATGGCTATCCCATCAACTCATTTTACCTGCAAACTATGGACGGAATTTTCCAGAATCAGGCCGAGATCGACAAATCGCCTGATCAATCATCCTTAGGTGGTGTACCAACGCCCGGCGACATTAAATATAAAGATGTAAACGGCGACGGCAAGGTTGATGCCAACGACCGCAGCATTATACCCGGCCAATACCCCAAATTTGAGTACTCTTACACTATGGGTGCAACCTGGGGTAATTTTGACGCCAGCCTGCAGCTCTACGGTTCTTATGGGAATAAACTTTATCTGTATAAATGGGGGGTTGATCCCTTTGCACAAGGCGCCATGCCTACTACCGACTGGCTGAACAGGTGGACACCACAAAACCCTTCAACCACAATGCCTAAAGTATACATGGGCTTTTACGGTTATCCTAAAATTACCAATGTACAGTCAACCTATCATTTATACAATGCCAGCTTTATGCGCATTAAAAATGTACAGTTGGGTTATACATTCCCAAAAGGGTTAATAAAGGGAGTTAAATCGATAAGGGTATTTGGCTCAGTTGATAACCTGGCCTTATTTACACCGCTAAAACAAGCAACAGACCCTGAAAGGCTGGATATTAATAATAAACCAGATGCCTGGTATGGCTTTGCCAATTATCCGCAAAACCGTACATACACATTTGGTGCATCTGTTCAATTTTAATTTCAACTTAAAAACAAATGAAAAATATTATAATCATATGCGCAGCGGTGTTAATTTGTTTAACATCCTGCAAAAAGCTTGATGTTAATCCTCCCGACAAATTATCAACCACTATTTTCTGGAAAACACCTGCTGATGCCGATCAGGCACTTACCGGTATTTATGCTACACTTTATGCTCAAAGCGGCCAGATAAGTGAGTATGCCCCTATGTGGTGGGAAAACTTCAGCGATAATTCTTACACTCAAAACAACCAGGGTGGTGCACAGCAATCTTTAATTGCCGGGCTTACATCTACAGTCGGAGGATTTCCAACAGATGGTGGTAACAGTCTGTATGTAAATGCCTATATCAGTATTGCGGCAAGCAACAGCTTTTTAGCTAATGTAGGCAAGGTATTGACCGGCGATAAGCTAAATCAATATAAAGGTGAAGCCTATTTTTTACGTGCCTTTAACTATTTTCTATTAGCCGAAACTTATGGCAACGTACCATTAATAACCGCTGATCCCCTTACAATCGACTTCAAAAACAAAATAAGTAAATCATCAAGGGCTGATATTTTAAAACAAGTGGAAAGCGATCTTGATCAGGCCATTGCATCATTACCTGATAGCAAATACACTACAGGACACGCGGTGAAAGCCTCGGCTCAGGGTATTAAGGTTAGAGTATTATTGTTTGAGAAAAAATATGCTGATGCCGCTGCTCTGGCTAAAACCATCATTAATAGCGGGCAATTTTCTCTAAACAGCAGTTATGCTGGTAATTTTTATAAACCTGACCAGCGTTCCAGTCCCGAAATTATGTTTTCTGTCCAGTTCCAGACCCCTGCAGTGCCTCATCCATTTGCCATTACTACGGTTATTATAGGCTCTGGCTATAAAGACCTGCAAGGTACGCAAGATATGATCAATGAGTATGAGCCTAATGATCCACGTAAAACCATGACCTTCTTTTTCCCTGGCGATACACCAGCACAGGGCTGGCCGTTTCCAAATACAGTTGGCACGCCTGGAGTTAACAGCTGGACACCTGGTTTTTACCCTGGTAAAAAATGGCTGGATCCTAAAAATATTGATCCGCAGCCGGGTATACTTGATGATCAGGATTATGTATGGCTGCGCTATGCCGATATTAAATTAATGTATGCCGAAGCCCAAAATGAATCGGCAGGGCCTGATGCCAGCGTATATCAGCAAATAAACGAGGTACGTGCCCGCCCCGGAGTTAATATGCCACCACTACCCGGCAATTTGAGCCAAACCGATATGCGTGCACGCATTATGCATGAAAGAAGGGTTGAACTGGCTTTAGAAGGATTGCGCTACTTTGATTTACGCAGATGGGGATTAGCCAAGCAAAAACTCAACGGCTTTATTCAGAACCCTTTAACTCCGGCTGTAAAAACTATTTACAAGGACAACTTTGACTTTTGGCCAATACCGCAAAACGAAATTGACAGAAACACACCGGTGTTGGTTCAAAACGATGGATATTAAATTTAATTTTTATTTAAATGTAAAAGTTCCGTTTTATAAAACGGAGCTTTTACATTTAATCGGAGTTGGTTTAATGCCAAATAGTTGTTAGGCCGTTAACTTTTCCCCGTAAAGGATCTGTAAGCGGTATTGGTAATGCGGCTATATTTTGATCGGTTTTAGGCCGCTCGCCTGGCAGTCCCTTATTAACATCCCAGCTTCTGCCATCAGGATAAGCCCCTACAATTCCGAGATCATCACTACCTAAATTCTTATGCCCTACCCCTGCCGGAATCACAATAATGTCTCCTGCCTGTACCTTTATCTTTTGCCCCTGCTCTCCGCCAAGATGCAGCATTGCCGAACCTGAGTAAACTCCAAGAACTTCATGCGAGGTACTGTGATAATGATGAAAGGAATAAACACCATTGCGCCATGAGTTTGTCCAGTTATTAGCTGCAAACTGTTTCTCCAGCCATTCTGCCCCTTCATCATTGCGCATATTAAATGCGTTGCGATAAAGCAACAGTGGATATTTGCTATTGGGGATCTGCCCGTCATCCTTAAAATAAAGCTTTTCTGGTTCTATCATATCAATATCTCGAAGCCTTGCTGCAACCGGCTCCATAGCTAATAAACCAAGCCACGATAAAAAAGTGTGCCGTTTCATATAACAATTAATTTATTAGTCAATATATTTTTAGATAGCTCGTATTGTATCTTCAAATCTACCCCTTAAGCAATCATATTCAAAATACATGACAATTAATTTCCAATGAGGTAATTTCTTAATCTCGTTTAACTATTTAATATTCTGTATTTCTGAAATTTGCTTGGTCAATACCGATAAAAAACGATTAACAATTAAACTATCAAATAATAAACACTTAAATTAATAGCATGAAAAATCACATTAACTTTTCACAATTATATTTACGACTTGCAATTGGTATCGGCTTTATTTCTGCCGTATTGGACCGCATTGGCTGGGCCGGCCCTATCGGCACACCAAATGTCTCCTGGGGGAGCTGGGATCCGTTTTTAAATTACACTCATGCTTTACTTCCATTTATGTCAAAAGGAATTTCCGACGTCATGGGGCTTTTGGCTACTATAGCTGAAGTTGTTTTTGGCATATTGATCATTGTGGGCTTCAAAACAAGGTTTATGGCTATCGGAAGCTTTTTATTAACACTGGCATTTGCAATTTGCATGACACTATTTTTTGGTCTGAAATCACCACTTAATTATTCTGTATTTGCGGTTAGCGCCGGAAGCTTATTATTATCAGCAATTCCGGAATATAAATGGAGTATTGATAACTTGCTCCGGCGGTAAAAACAAACCAATGATCCCTAAAACAACCAAACCAATAATATAAACCGATATGATAACATGGAGTAACCGGCTATTGCTGATGACCACCCTTTTAGGGGGAAGTAATTCTATAATTTACGCGCAAACCACCAAGCCGCTGATCACTGTAGAAAGGCTTACCCCAGAGTTTAACAAGCTTGTAGGTAAAAATGTTAACGCCCGTATTATAGCCGATGGCTTTGCCTGGTGTGAAGGACCGCTATGGATAGAAGGCCACAAAATGTTACTTTTTTCGGATGTTAAAAAGAACATCATTTACAAGTGGACCAAAGAAAAGGGGAAAGAAGTTTATCTTAATCCGGCAGGTTACACGGGTAAAGTTCCGCGGGGCGGTGAATTGGGTTCCAATGGCCTTGGATTAAATATAAAAGGCCAATTAGTTATTTGCCAGGATGGCGACAGAGTGGTATCTGTAATGAATGCTCCTTTGCAAAAGCCTCAGGCTAAATTCATTAAAATAGCAGCTAATTATAAAGGGAAAAAATTTGACAGCCCCAATGATCTGGCTTTTTTAAGTAATGGTGATATCTATTTCACTGACCCACCTTACGGTCTTGAAAAAAACGTTGACGACCCGCTAAAGGAAGCGCCATACCAGGGAGTTTATAAAATTGCTAAGGATGGCAAAATAACCCTGCTTACAAATACACTTACAAGACCAAACGGTATAGCTTTTTTCCCCGGCGGCAAAACCGTATTAATAGCCAATTCTGATCCGGCAAAACCTTATTGGTATGCTTATGATCTGGATAAAAATGGCCAGTTTACTCATGGTCGTATATTTTATAGTGCTAAAGCAGCTTCTAAAACCGCTGAGGGTATGCCCGATGGTTTGAAGATTGATAAACAAGGAAATGTAATTACATCAGGCCCCGGTGGCATATGGATATTTAATAAAACAGGTAAGTTATTAGGTAAAATAAAAGTAAACGATCTCGCCTCAAACCTCAGCTTATCAGCCGACGAGAAAACTATGTATGTAACTTCAAACCACCGAGTTTTGATGATTAATTTGCGATAGTATATTTCACATTGTTATTAAACCAAAACAGCTTTAACTCAAGAGTAAAGCTGTTTTGGTTTATGCCTTCCTGATCAACTATTTCAACTGCAAGGATAGCTCTCCGGGCATCAAACCATCCGCATCGGCTTTTACAGTTATATTACCTATTTTATCTCCTCCCATAACCAATGTAGGTGTTATACCCGCTTCTGCTTTAATGTCCTTATCGCCAATAATGCCTGCTCCTCCATTAACTGAAAACCTGACAGAATTAGTGGCAACTGGAACGGTTACCCCTTTGTTATCTACTATATAAGCGTAAACAAATACGGCATCATTGCATCCTGCTTTTAGGGGCTTACCACTATAATCGGCCTTTAAAACGATTTTGTAAGGTTTACCCGGAGTTGTTGAGGTATAGGTAGCTACACTTTTTCCATAAATAAAACCTGTGGCCTGCAAAGCTCCCGGCTCATAACGAGGCACATGAAACGTAAATGGTGGATGAGCTAAATTATTTACATTTTTGCCGGTATCCGGCTTTTGCCGGGCTATAACCTTGCCATTTAATTTCAGTTCAACATCGCTGCAGTTACTATAAACTTTAACGGTATTATCTGCCGGGTCATTCCAATAGTTAGCTATAAAAAGCATCGGTTTGCTATCTTTAACATCACGCTGGCTCTGAAAAAAGTAATACGAAAATTTAGGTACCCTGAAAATATCCATTACGCCGGATGTTTCCAGATCTGTTGCGTAACCACGTTTATAATCAAACATCAGCCAGTTAACATCCCCTACAATATTACCGTTAAAATTATCATTGTGTGCCTCTTGGAAATTAAGGGACTGCTGTAGTAAGCGCTCTTGCCCATAGCCGCGCAATTGTCTTGATGATTTTTCTTCTTTAGTTAAATTCTGATATTCGGTTTGATTAAAGCCTGCGTTCTGCGCGTAATATTCCCAGTCGCCATACTCAGCAATGAGCAAAGGTTTGTTCTTATCATATTTTTTCCAATAATCTGGGGCTTTCATGTGTTGGCGGGCTGGGTTAAATACTTCAAAAGCATAATCTTTCCATCCTGTGGTGAAAACATCTGTAAATGGCAACTCCTCATGCACAATTTTATGTGCAGCATCCATATAGGCCTCGCTCATATCTGTTTCATTTAATGAAGCTTCCCATAAAACAATGGCAGCATGGTTACGGTCGCGGCGAACCATATCACGAATATTCTGAAAGCTGTTTTCCTGGAATTCCTGGTTGCCAAAAAATTGCCATCCGGGTATAGCATCCATTACCAGTATGCCAAGTTGGTCGCAGGCATCCAGATAAGCCGGAGAAGGCGGATAGTGCGAGCACCGCACAAAGTTGAAGCCTGCTTCTTTTATTTTGAATGCGTCACGATATTGAGCATTGTCTGACAGCGCATAACCAATATAAGGATACTCCTGATGACGATTTGTACCAACAATTGGATACTTTTTCCCGTTCAAATAAAAACCACCAGCCTCAAACTTAAAGGTTTTAATACCTGTATTAATTATTTGTTCATCAACTGTTTTTCCATCCTGAATAACTTGTATACGCATACGGTATAAATAAGGACTCCCCGGCGACCATAACATTGGATTGTTAACCTTAATATTTTGCGTAAACGATTCAAAAGCATTTGGTTCTATCACCTGATCATTTGATACTGATGATGAAACTACTTTCCCATTTTTATCAGTTAGGGTAATTTTAACCTGCGCCTTTTTTTGCAGGTTAAAATCATTATTGATATCCGTTTTAACTACCAGCGTTGCTTCTTTTTCGCTTACCTCTGCATCATGTATCAACACGCCGCCGCCGGCCACCCGTCCAGCCTGCACAGCATTACTGATATAAAGTTTATTTTTAATGATCAACCACGCGTTACGGTAAATACCGCCATAATAATTAAAGTCGAGATCTTTAATAGGTTTAGCGGGAGGAATAACAGCGTTATCCTGGTTATTCAATTTAACCAAAATAACGTTTTGCTTACCTAATAAAACCGTGTTTGATATATCAATGTAAAATGGTAAAAAACCGCCCAAATGCTTATAAATATGTTTACCGTTCAAATAAACATCAGCCTCATGCATAGCCGCGTCAAATTGCAGGGCTATATGTTTTCCTTTATTTGCGAGTGGTACTATAAAAAATTTACGATAAAAACAGGTACCCTGCCACTGTTCTTTCACCTTTTCAACCGGCTCTATATTTGCTGTGTGGGGCAATGATATTTTTTCCCAGTTAGCACTCCCTTTGGCGGTTGAACTTAGTAAGTAACCTGAGTTACTGGTGTCAATATCTTTTACAAACTCCCAGTTATTATTAAAATTTGAAGTAGATGTTGTGGTTTGTGCTTTTAGCTGAAATAAGCAGCCCATGATAAGCAAAAAGCAGAGAGGGATTTTTTTCATGTATAACAGATAAGATTTAATGGACATTATATTTTTTAGCTATAGCAGGATAAACCTCCAGAAACTTGTTCGCTTTTCCGTTTTTATCAAAAACTGCCTCCCAAGTATTTAATGGCTCCCATATAAATGAACCAAGCGCTTTATTACCGGGTGCGGTAAATGCTATATCATTCACTTCCTGTTTGAGCTGTGAGTACTCGGCTACCATCACATATTTTTTATAGTGTGTCGCCAGATCCGTCATATTGTTTTTCAGATCGCTGGTTGTACCATGCCATTTAGGATAATAGGATAACCCAATCACATCAAACGGCACTTTTCTTTTGAGCATAATATTATCCAGGAAAAAATGAGCTTCGGCATTTTGCCCTCCCAGAGCAATATGCAACATGATGGCAGTTGTCGGGTTTACTTCCTTTACCCCCTTCACCCCTGCATAAATTAAAGTGGCCAGGCTATCCAGGTTATTGATCTCCCCGTCGGGCCAAACCATACCGTGGTTAATTTCATTACCTACCTGTACCATATCCGGTATAGTGCCCTGAGCTTTGAGGCTCTGCATTACGTTTTTAGTGTAATGATATAAAGAATCTTTAAGGGTATTAAAATCAAGCTTGCTCCAAACTGCGGGTACATTCTGGCGTTGCGGATCGGCCCAGGTATCAGAATAATGAAAATCTAATAAGAATTTCATACCTGCCGATTTTATTCTTTTGGCCATTTGCAGTGTATGTTGCAGATCACAAAATCCTTTTTGAGGAGAGTAACCACCAGCCACTTCCGGGTGGTTAAAAATTCGCAGGCGGATATAATTAAACCCGTGTTCCTTCAAAATTTGTATGGCGTCTTTTTCTTTACCGTCCTGATCATAAAACTTCATCCCTTTATTTTCCAATTGCGGCAAAAAAGAAATATCCGCACCGATTATTTTACCGGTGATTTTAGTACCTCCGGCAATTGGCGCACCAATAGCTACCGGGTGCGCAACGCCCGGATGAACAGTGTGTATTTCGGTAGAGCCTGTTGTTAAGCCATCGCTTAGTGCATCGAGCTTAACAACTCCCTTTTGCTTACCGGCTTGCAAAACCATATTAATTTTTCCGTTAACCATTTTATCCTGCACCAACCCGGCATTGTTTGATGCGATATACTTATTATTAAGACTGATAATTTTAGCATCGCCTGTAACTTTGAATGAGATCAGGTTGGTTGCATTGGTAATACTTTTCCCCTGCTTATCAATTACGGTTATGCTGATCTGTGCCTTGTCCTTACCGTCGGCTACCATAGTGGTTTTGTAAGGTGTAACCACCACTTCGGGCTTTAAACCTGCCAATTCGGATGTTTGAGCAAAGACCGGCGTTAGTCCAGCTGCTAAAAATAACTGGACTATTAAAAGTTGTTTTTTCATGATTTAGGCAATGTTTAGTTAATAATATCCCGTATCGCTCCGTTAACAGATTTTAGTTCAACCTGTTGAAGCAATTAGTTTTGCTAATTTTTAAAATCTTGTTATTTGTTGTACTTTATTTTTATCTGATTGTCATAGGATCGATATCGGTTTGTTTTTCATAATTATTTAGGCTCAAGCCTTACAGATTCTACTTCTATACCATAAGGTTTATCATATTGATCTGGGGCCAAACTATCTCCGGATGTGATCTCCAACTTATCTACCTGCGGTATGCTAAGGCCATTAAAAGAACCTGCCTTAAACCACAGGGATAAAAATCCGGGGTATGGACGCGGTACCAAAAGACTGGAATCGGGTTTGAACGCTGTTAATGGTATTTCAATATTTTTATACTGGTCACTTAACTCTACGTAAGCGGCATATGTAGAGGCATCTTTATCTGTTAATGCAACCCTGAGCCTTCCTAATTGTGTTTTTTGCATGCGAGCCCTTACCACCACTTTAGTAAATGCGGATACCTCTGGTAACCGGTATTTTATTTTATCACCCACATAAAGCTGAAATCCCATAACATTATTTTTATGAATGTTACTTGTTTCCGCACTTAACGCCAACTGGCCGGTTTCTTCACCTGCAGTAAACCTCATCCCACCGTTACGGCCGGAACCCGGGTAGTAGGTATTAACATTAGCCTCATCTGTTGAGGCATTAAACAGGCTTAGTTTACCGTTCGGAGCGGCTACAAATACCTGCCAGTTGTCCTTATTTAAATTGTCCCATTGATGTGGATCGCCTTCATGACCACCGGGAAACGAGATGTACTTATCATGCTGCTGAACAACAATGCGATAACTTAATGTACCAGCCACAACCTGTGCCGCGGGTATAGTAGCGCTATAGTCATATGACGAGGTATTAGTTATTATAATTGCAACAGGTGCACCAAAGCGTCCATTCACCATTAAGGTTACCTTATCATCCGGGTTAACATTAATTACGCGGGCATTAACGGTGAATGCTTTATTGGCACTAATTTCGGTTGCCGGAATATGCCTGACATATATGACGTTGTTGGAAGATACAGGGGCTATAAATTCATTTAAACTGATATTGCCGAGCAGTTTTTGGTCAGCTTGTTTAGAGATCGTTTTCCCTTTTTTCACCAGTAAATAGGTACCCGGCTTAATAGTAAATGAACCATTAGCTGCTGTTGTTTGATAACTATTATCCTTATTAATTGCTTTAACGTCAAAGTCAGCCCCTATGCCGGGCAAATTTATCTGCATGTTTTGTTCCTGCCAAGCTATGTGCACAACTTCTTTAGCAGGTGAAGGCCGTTCAAAAGGGTCGCGGATAGTAATAGCATCGGGCATTACTTCAAGTCGCCAAACACCGCTTTCAAGCTTATCTATAAAATAAGCTCCGTAACCTTTATATTGAACAATAACCGAACTACCTACCCCGGCAATATGCTCCAGTTTTTTCAAATCCTTTGGAGCTGATAATGTATTGCCCGAATAATAAAATTCGTCAGCAGTATTCATCTCACTCATGGATTGATTGTAGCTCACATGATAGGCATCAAAAACACTATCGACCGGGTAAGTACCATATTCCTTATTGCGAGGAAGTTTATGAAAGACCCTGTTGGCAATTAAAAAGCTAATGGCCTTTGCTGGTGTGTAGGCCAAATTCAGATAATGCGTTTGGTATTCTGAATTGCCGTAGGCAGTAGCCATTGGATCGTATGCAAACTGGGTTACCCACTGAAAGCCTGCCTGTTTAAAACTACGGGCAACTGCCGGGTAAATACATGATTGCAATACATCAGCTGCATCAAACTCATACACCATGCGGGGCCTGTTCTTAAATTCAGGAATGGTATCAAATGGGATGTGATAACGATCAACATTGGGCATAAAGTTCCCGTGCTGCTCATGCCCCGCTACCAGCCCCGTGGGGTACCATTGAAAACTGAACCCAGTAACATTTGATTTAGCCACCGCGTCAGCATAATAAGGGTTTTGGCTAATGTTATAGAATAACGGCTTTTTCCAGCCCGCGTTCCGGGCAGCTTTTTCGAGCCGGTTGATGTAAGCTGTAACACCAGTTTTTGGGCCGCTATGGCTTGGCTCATTGTTTAATTCAGATGCTATGATATCCGGCTCATCACAGTAACTGAGCTTAGTATATGGATTAACATGTTGATATAGCTGCTTTAAATAGTTCTCTTCTGCCCTGATCGAGCCTTCATTAAGTGTTGCTTCCCCCTTGCTGTATTTAGAGGAGAACCCTGCTGTTTTTTCATCACGCTGAGGATAGCCATTGCCGAAGAAGGCTATAGGTGTAATAATAATTTTGATATTACGCTCCTTTAAACGATATATCAAGTAATCAAACAACCTTAAATGCTCGTTTTGCAATAAATTGCCAAGTGAATCGCTAATTTCAGTATCCCAAAGATGTACCCGAAAGGCATCAACCCCCATTCGGGCCATATGATAAACGTCGGCATCAATTTCTTTCTCTGCATCAATATTCAGCGCTTTTACAGATCGATAACCATATGCAAACGGTACTGTATAGTTTACCCCAAACAGGTACATCTCTGAGTTATCTTTTTGCCAGCGAAGCCTGCCTTGTTTATCCGCGTATATTCCGTTTTTATTTTCCTGAGCCAGTAAACAAGCACAATTAAAAATTAAAAACAGAGATAATGAGGAGGTTAATAAAAGTTGTTTCATGGGTTAGTGTTACATAACTGTTATTAGATATATCAAGCGTTGTAATTACTCAACGCCTGATATATAATTGATGGAATAAATCAATAAAAACAATTAGTTGCTGTATCCTGGGTTTTGTTTAATAATACCATTACCCTGGATCATTACATCGCTTGGTATTGGGAACAACGTCATGAACGGCTGAGCCGATGTTTTCCCTCTTGCTATAGCATTTGAGATCAATTGGCCCTGCCTAACCAGATCCTGACGGCGGGTACCTTCACAATACAATTCACGACCACGCTCATCAAGTAGCGCGGCGCGAAACTGCTCTGTGCTCATGCCCGAAAATGCACTCACACCAGCCCTTGACCTTACCATATTTACGTATTGGTAGGCATCAGCAGGGCCTCGTTGCTCATTTATGGCTTCGGCTAAGGAGAGTAAAACTTCGGCATATCGAAATACAACTACATCAAAGTTGTAGCCTGGGCCATCGCCCAAACCTGCAATACCCGTATATTTCAAAGGTATAGCCCCTCTTAATCCCGATGCCCTGTTTGCTATTTTGCCTGCGCTTGTGGTGTAAGACGCGATGATGGTATTTTTGCGGGTATCAGCGGCTTCATATTTATCATAAAATGCCCAGGGCATGTAATATCCGGCCCATCCCGCTCCCCTTGTTATATTGCCTGCAGAAGCAAAATCGCCGGGTAATACCTCCTGCATCCAGTAATTAGGGCTTGAGCTATTGGTTGGCACAGCATATATCAGTTCGTTATTTTGTTTTACGTTAAAAACATCAGCGTAATTAGGCATTAAGCTATACCCCATCGTGGTGATGGTTTTAGCTGTAGCTTCGGCCTTAGCCCATTGCTTATTTTGCATATACAGTTTCAGCAATAGCATTTGAGCCATCCCCTGCGACATGCGGCCCCAATTGGTATTATCGGTATTATATTTAGCAGGCAAATCCGGAATTGCAGAGGTCAGGTCGTTTTCGATCTGAGCACAGTACACTTCGGCAGTTGGCCGGGGTGTTATAGTATTGCTTGAAAGTGTTGCTGGATCTGTTTTGGCATTTACTGGGCCAAAAAAATCATAGAGCACAAACATTAACCAGGCACGTAAAACTTTAGTCTCGGCCAGGTATTTTTTCTTTACATTATCACTCACACTGGTAACCTGCGAAATATTATTGATCACATCTGTAGCTTTTGCCACGTAACTGATAAAAGGGTAAACCGAGTTGCCCAAACCCTGATAGGTGGCCGGACCAAAAGTGAAGTTGGTTAAATTCTGATCCCAATCTGTACCGGCTTCATCTGTTGTCATAATGCTCTTTAAAAGGTACGTTTTGATATCGGCATTGTATAACGACGCGCTCTGGTTACCATTGCCCGGATCTGTTTGATCCCAGTTGGATGAAAATGGGCTATAAATTGTGATCACCGCAGCATTAATATCCGACTCTGATTTGTAAAAATTCTCTGGTGTAAGCTGACTATAAACTTTAGAGTCAAGCGCTTTTTTACAACCGGAATCCATAGTAACAAGCGTAAAACAGCTTAACAATAGTACAGCGTACCGGGTTAAGTTTACTGGTTTGTTTTTAAAGCTTTTCATATATCTTATATCTTGAATTATTAAAAATTGGCGTTTATTCCGAATGTGGTCGAAGTGGCCTGCGGATAAGGGTTTACTTCTGTAAATTCCGGATCGTATCCTTTGTAATTGGTAATTACTGCCAGGTTTTGCAGATCGACAAAAAACCTTAATGATTTAATAAACGATTGTTTTATAGGCAGTTTATAACCTAAGGTTATGTTTTTCAATCGCAGGAAATTAACTTTTTGTCCGTAAAAGTTATTTACAGTGCTTGGATTGCTGCCTGTGTAAGGGTTACTTGCATAACCAGGATATATTCCGTTTGGATTATCGGCTGTAAACACATTACTTACACCTGCCAGTGTATTATGAGCATTGGCCACGTTAATGATGGTAGGATCATAATAGGCGCCATAATTGTTGGTCATGTACATACCAAAACTGCCATACATAAATACATACAGGTCAAAGTTTTTATAGGTAAAGGTATTGCCGAAACCTAATGAGAATTTAGGATCAGGGTTACCCAGTTTTACTACATCGTTAATATCCAATTTTCCATCGTTGTTATGATCTACATAGATGATGTTACCCAATTTAGCTCCTGGCATATATGATGGAATTTGACTGGTGTTATGGATAATTCCATTGGTTTGCCATCCGTATATTTCTCTTATCGGATCGTTATATCCAATATACTGAGCATAAGCTGTTGCGGGGTTCCTACTTACCCAGTAATTTTTATAAGCTGAAATATTAAAGTTGTTTGTCCATTTAAAATCATCGCTTACAACATTTCTTGATAAAATGGAAAATTCTATTCCACGACTGCGTGTTTCACCCACGTTTGTTGCCACACGGCCTACAGCATTATTAACCGGTAGTTTATCATAGTCGAGCAGATCGGTTGCTGATTTTTGATATACATCTAATGAACCTGTTATGCGATCGTTAAAAAATCCGTAATCAATACCAGCATTAATAGTTTTATCGGTTTCCCATGATAAATTGGGGTTAGCTATTTGCGTTAAACCTACTCCCGGCAAATTAGTAGTACCTATTACATACTGCGGGCCCGTTCCGTATAAAGGCAATGAGTTGGTGCCCAAAATAGTAGAGTTACCAGATGTACCATAGCCTACACGCAGTTTAAGATTGGAAATCACTTTTGACTCTTTCAGGAAATCTTCCTGAGCTATACGCCAGCCCAATGAAGCCCCCGGGAAGAAACCATATTTTCTGTTTGGCGCAAAATAGCTTTCACCATCTTCACGACCAGTAACGGTTAGCAGATATTTATCTTTATAGGAATAATTGGCCCTGAAATACCCAGAAAGCTTGATCAGATCTGGAGCCCGGTTTGAGTTTT
>NZ_JBCECK010000056.1:0-33401 GCF_039207105.1 Mucilaginibacter sp. | reverse complement strand
GATACCGTGCTATCATCAAAGCTTTACAGCTAAGGGATATCATTAAGTAATTCTCACTTTTTTTATTTAAAAGCCATCCTAAAAGAGGATGGCTTTTTTACTTTTGCAATAAATATTTACACACATAAAACCGATGCGCTCCGAAAGATGAAAAGTGCATCAAAAACAAAAAAAGATGAGTTTAAACGTAATTAAAAAGGTTATCGATTTAGGTGACGGCCGCACCATTGAGATTGAAACCGGTAAACTGGCCAAACAAGCAGATGGTTCTGTAGTAGTAAAAATGGGCGATACCATGTTATTGGCTACTGTTGTATCATCGCCGGAAGCAAAAGAAGGAGTTGATTTTTTACCTCTTTCTGTTGATTACCAGGAAAAATACGCTGCCACCGGTCGTATACCAGGTGGTTTTTTACGCCGTGAGGCACGTTTATCAGACTATGAGGTTTTGATCTCCCGTTTGGTTGACCGCGCTTTGCGCCCAATGTTTCCGGAGGATTACCATGCCGATACACAGGTAATGATCTCTTTAATATCTGCTGATAAAGATATTATGCCTGATTGCCTTGCCGGTTTAGCGGCATCAGCAGCTTTGGCTGTTTCTGACATTCCTTTTAACGGCCCGATCTCTGAAGTTCGTGTAGCTAAAATTGATGGTCAGTTAGTAATTAACCCAACTTTAAGCCAGTTGGAAAAAGCTACCTTAGAGTTTATTGTTGCCGGTAGCGAGCATGACATCAACATGGTTGAAGGTGAATCAAAAGAGATTCAGGAAGCCGAACTTGTTGAAGCTATTAAATTTGCCCATACCGCTATTAAATTACAGTGTTTAGTTCAAAAAGAGCTTACTGCTGAAGTTGGTAAAACCGAAAAACGCGTTTACAGCCATGAAAACAGCAACGAAGATCTGAAAAAAGCTATCTACGCTGCAACTTACGATCAGGTTTATGCTATCGCTTCTTCTGCATCTGCAAAAGATGAACGTGCTGCTAAATTCAAAGAAGTTCGTGACAACTATATCGAAACTTTAGGTGAGATTGATGATGTTACTAAATTCCTTGCTAAAAAATACTATCACGATGTGGAGTATGACGCTATCCGTAACCTTGTATTAGATGAAGGCAAACGTTTAGACGGTCGTACTACTACGCAGATTCGCCCGATTTGGAGCGAAGTTGGTTATTTACCATCTGCTCACGGTTCGGCTATATTTACTCGTGGCGAAACCCAATCATTAACCACCGTTACTTTAGGCGCTAAGGATGATGAGCAAATGATTGATGGCGCGTTCATTAACGGATACCAAAAATTCCTGTTGCATTACAATTTCCCTGGTTTCTCAACCGGTGAGGTTCGTCCTAACAGAGGTGCTGGTCGTCGTGAAATTGGTCATGGTAACCTGGCTATGCGTTCATTAAAACAAGTATTGCCATCTGAGGATGAAAATCCATATACTATCCGTGTAGTATCTGATATTTTGGAATCAAATGGTTCTTCGTCAATGGCTACGGTTTGCGCCGGTACATTGGCATTGATGGATGCTGGTGTTAAAATCAAATCGCCGGTATCAGGTATCGCGATGGGATTGATCACCAATGAAATGGGTACTAAATATGCTATTCTTTCTGATATTCTTGGCGACGAGGATCACTTAGGTGATATGGACTTTAAAGTAACCGGTACTACCAATGGTATTGTTGCTGTTCAAATGGACTTAAAGATCAATGGTTTATCTTACGAAGTATTAACAAACGCTTTGAACCAGGCTAAAGATGGTCGTTTGCATATTTTAGGTGAAATGGCTAAAACCATTACTCAATCACGTGAAGATTACAAGCCACACGCTCCGCGTATTGTTACCATTAAAATTGATAAAGAATTTATTGGTGCAGTTATCGGGCCCGGTGGTAAAATTATTCAGGAAATGCAACGCGAAACAGGTGCAACCATTTCTATTGAAGAAAAAGACAACCAGGGTATCGTTCAGATCTTCGCTGATAATAAAGCATCTATCGATCAGGCTTTATCACGTATCCGTGCCATTGCTTCAAAACCAGAAGTAGGTGAGATATATGAAGGTAAAGTAAAATCAATTATGCCGTTTGGTGCATTTGTTGAAATTATGCCTGGTAAAGACGGATTATTGCATATTTCAGAAATTGATCACCGCAGGATTGAAAAAATGGACGGTATATTTGAAGTAGGCGATGAGGTGAGAGTGAAATTGCTTGATGTTGACAAACAAGGTAAATTGAAACTTTCAAGAAAAGCATTATTGCCGAAACCGGAGTCTCCAAAAGCTGAAAATTAATACATAATTTATATCAATAAAACCCTCACATCGAGGGTTTTATTGTTTAGCCTTTTTTGTTTTAAGTTTTTTTCATTTAAAGTAAAACAAAATGCCCTCAATGAACTTTATTGTAGTTAACAGATAGTTGTTAAAACCATAAAGTCCGATCCTGCTTGAAAACAAAATGACTCCTTCTACTAATGATCCTTTAGATTTTCTTAACAACAATCCGCATGGAATACAATCGGGCTCGCAAACCGATTTAGTGCAGTTGTTATTATATGAAATTATAAGGGTAAAAGAGTTAATTATATATTATGACTCCATTCCGAATGGTGGTGGACAGCTTGGCTCATCAATTTTAAATGAGCTGGTTTCCGAAGCTTACAGCTCGCTGGTAAATTATGATACGGTACTAATGAAAAAGTACTATGACCTTCTGCTTAATTGCGATTAAATCACAGATTCTCCCTTAAAATCTAAGAAGGTTTAAAAATCTTTCCATTTCATATATTTTGTTTCTCATTACAACTATGTATATCTATTAATTGCTCCAGCTTTGGTGGGACAGGTAAAAGTTTACATAAAATTTATTAACTCATTTATCAAGCAACAGTACGTTTCCTATATTTGCGTATGAACCATTTAATAGCACCATCAATTTTAGCTGCCGATTTTGGCAACCTGCAACGCGATCTGGAAATGCTTGATAAAAGCGATGCCGATTGGGTACATGTTGATATTATGGATGGAATGTTTGTACCTAATATATCATTTGGTTTCCCGGTGATGAGTGCGGCCAGAAAATATACAAGCAAACCCTTTGATGTGCATTTAATGATTGTTGACCCTGATCGTTATCTGAAAGCATTTAAGGATGCTGGTGCCGATCGTATTACTGTTCATTATGAAGCTTGCCCGCACTTACACAGAACCATACAGGCTATTAAAGAATTGGGTTGTAAAGCAGGTGTTGCCCTTAATCCGCATACACCGGTAATGCTGCTACAGGATATTATTGAAGATCTTGATCTGGTATTAATTATGTCAGTAAACCCTGGGTTCGGCGGGCAAAAGTTTATTGACAACACTTATAAAAAGCTCAAAGATCTGAAAGAGATGAGCATGAAAAAAAATCCCGGTCTGATGATTGAGGTTGACGGCGGGGTTGATCAGCATAATATTACGAAATTGGTAGATGCCGGAGCAAATGTGTTTGTTGCCGGGAGTGCAGTGTTCTCATCGGCGAATCCACCGGCTACTATATCCAACTTAAAATATCCCGAAAAGTTATTACAATCGTAATTAATACTATCAACTAAGTAGTATTAATTTAAAATTTGCAATCAAAAGGCCTTTTGTTGATTAATTGTATATTTTTTCAAAAAATATAAATAATCTCTATATATTTTGTCAAATTAATTAACTTCGGCCCAACTAAATACGAAGTTCTTAACTCGTGTATTCAGAACCTACAATTTGTTAACTATATGAAACATAATTTTGGTGCCGGACCGGGCATTTTACCTCACGAAGTTTTAAAACAAGCGGCTGAGGCGGTAATTGATTTTAATGGTACAGGATTGTCATTACTGGAAATCTCGCATCGTTCAAAAGAATTTGAAGCAGTTTTAGATGAGGCTGTTAAGTTAGTAAAGGAATTATTTGAAGTTCCTGAAGGTTATTCAGTATTGTTTTTACAAGGTGGTGCCAGCACGCAATTTGCTATGGCTCCTTATAACTTATTACCATCAACAGGTAAAGCGGCTTACCTGGAAACAGGTGTATGGGCCAACAAAGCTTTAAAAGAAGCTAAATACTTTGGTGAGGTTGAAATTGTTGCTACATCTAAAGAAAGCAACTTTACTTACATCCCTAAAGATTATACTATTCCAACTGATGCTGCATACTTCCATATCACATCAAACAATACTATTTACGGTACGCAGTTGCAGGAATTACCTACTTCGTCGCCAATACCGGTAGTATGTGATATGTCGTCAGATATATTCAGTCGTAAAGTTAACGTTGCCGATTTTGGTTTGATCTATGCCGGCGCTCAAAAAAATATGGGTCCTGCCGGTGTAACCCTGGTAATAGTTAAAGACGACATTTTAGGCAAGGTTGATCGTAAGATCCCTGCCATGTTTAACTATCAAACACAAATTGAAGGTGGTTCTATGTACAATACGCCTCCTTGTTTTGCTATATATGTATCAATGCTTACTCTACGCTGGTTAAAGGCTAAAGGGGGTGTTGAGGCGATAGAGCAGGAAAACATTACCAAGGCAAGAGTATTGTATGATGAGATTGACCGTAACCCACTGTTTAAAGCAGTAGCTGTGCCTGAAGATCGCTCAAATATGAATGTTTGCTTCGTGATGGAAAATCCTGATCTGGAAAAAGCATTCTTGAAATTGTGCGATGAAAGAGGAATAGTAGGCGTAAAAGGCCACAGAAGTGTTGGTGGTTTCAGAGCATCAATTTACAATGCATTGCCAATAACCAGCATATACGTGTTGATTGATGCAATGCAGGAATTTGCTGAAAAGAATAAATAATTTATAAGGTTCATTAGTTCACTTGTTCAATGGTTCATTAGTATTTAATGAAGCAGACAAATAAACTAATGAACCAATGAACCAATGACTTTTAAAACGATGATCAAAATATTAGCTAACGATGGTATAGATCCAATTGGCAAGAAGCTTTTGGAAGATGCCGGATTTTTTGTTGATACTAACAATATTCCGCAGGATGAATTACCTGCAAAATTGCAAAACTACGACGCTATAACTGTTCGTAGCGCGACTAAAGTGCGTAAAGCCCTGATTGATGCTACTCCTAATCTTAAAGTGATTGGCCGTGGCGGTGTTGGTATGGATAATATCGACGTAGAATACGCACGTGAAAAAGGTTTAAGCGTTTATAATACTCCTGCTTCTTCTTCATTATCAGTTGCCGAATTGGTATTTGCAAGCTTATTTGGTTCTGTACGTTTCTTGCATGACAGCAACCGCAAAATGCCGGTTGAAGGTGCTGCAAAATTCAACGACCTGAAAAAAGCTTACGCTAAAGGGATTGAGTTACGTGGTAAAACTTTAGGTATTGTAGGCTTTGGTCGTATTGGCCGCGAGGTAGCTAAAATTGCTATCGGCGTAGGTATGGACGTTTTGGCTTATGATCTTTTTGAATTTAATCCTGAGCTTGAAATTGTTTTAGGTGGTGGAACTACTGTAAAAGTAGCTGTAAAAACTGCTACGTTAAATGAGGTGATCAAACAATCTGATTTTATCACATTGCATACTCCGTTCATTGACAAAGCTCTTTTAGGTGCCGAAGAATTAGCCCAGACTAAAAAAGGTGTTGGTTTGGTAAATATTTCACGTGGTGGTTTAATTGATGAATTAGCCCTGATTGATGCCTTAAACAGCGGACAGGTTTCATTTGCTGCACTGGATGTTTTTGACAACGAGCCAACTCCTCGTGAAGAAATATTAAAACACCCTAAAATTTCCTTAACCCCGCATATTGGCGCTGCCACTAATGAGGCTCAGGAACGTATAGGAGTGGAGCTTGCTAATTTGATCATTGATCATTTTAAGAAATAAGCAACATTTAACCGTATAACAGAAAGGCCCGAATCAATTGATTCGGGCCTTTCTGTTTAAAGCTTCATACGTATCTATAAGTTATAAGCTATGTCTTTTTCAGGTATTGTAACCGGGTAGCCATTATCTTCCAGGTCAGCCGCAAGTGCCTGCATCGAAGCATCTTCACCATGTACCAGGAATACATTTTTTAATATCGATTTATCCTGCTGTTTTACGTTCTCCATCAGGTCAGCATGATCTCCGTGAGCACTCAGTACGTCAGTTTGTTTAATAGTGGCATAAACGGCCAGTTCACGGTCTTTTATATGCACAATAGAATCTCCCCTGAGTAAACGGTGACCGAGTGTACCTTTAGCGCAATAGCCTATAAACAGAATGGTGCAGTAATAATTCTGAATGTTATAAAATAGGTGATCCTGTATACGGCCACCCTCCAGCATGCCTGCCGAGGAAATGATGATGCAAGGCTCGTAGTAATTCGAGATCTGCCGACTATCTTTCAGGTTTTCTACATAAGTAAGGTTATCAAACTCAAACTCGTCGCCTTTATCTTTGTAAAAATCCTGGGCGTCCTGGTTTACCAGGCTATGGTATTTTCTAAAAATACCAGTGGCCATTGTTGCCATAGGGCTATCTACAAATACCTTGACAGGTGGCAGCAGACCTTCACTGAATATTTTATTTAAGGAGTAAACCAATGATTGAGTACGGCCGATACTAAAAGCAGGGATAATTAAACGCCCTTGTTCTTTTACGCAGCACTTGTCAATTACCTCAATGAGTGTTTGCTCCACAGATTTATCTTTAGAGTGGTAGCGGCCTCCATAAGTAGATTCAGAGACAAGATAGTTAACCGGAGGCAGTGTTTGAGGATCATTTAAAACTGGATAGTTTTTGCGGCCAATATCGCCCGTAAAGGCTATTGATTTTTCCTCGCCGTTTTCGGTTATCTTTAATATAGCAGCAGCGGCACCAAGTAGGTGACCTACCGGAATAAATGTAAGCTCAATGTTTCCGTTGATACGGAATGGCCTGTTGAAGCCAATGGTAACAAAACGATCAACAGCATCCATCACATGCTTTTGCAGATATAAAGGTTGTACCCCGCCACCCGAATTGAATTTGCCCTTGCCACGCCGCTTGTTGCCTTTATTGGCTTTGTTCATGAATATGCTAACCGAATCAAGCAATAATAATTCGGTAAGGTCGGCAGTAGGTGGGGTGCAAAGGATCTGACCGTTAAAGCCAAGTCTGATCAGCGTAGGCAAATTACCTGAATGATCAATATGGGCATGAGTAAGTATCACTACATCAATATCCTCAGGCCTGAACGGGAAATTTTCATTGTCCTGAATGCTGCGGTCCTTCTCATAATCTAACCCGCAATCCACTAAAATCTTATATCGGTCAACCTCCAGCAAATGCATGCTACCGGTTACCTGGCGGGCTGCCCCGTGTATGGTTAATTTCATTCCTTACGTTGTACGCTCCTTAAGTTGTACGTGTTACGTATTATGTTGTACGTTAATTGATACCTCAGCTTGTTGGGCGTTATTTATAATGCTTTTACGATGGTAATATAATGATTTGGACAATGCCATTTTAACTAAATACATTTAATGAGTAATGTATTTAGCCCCGAACCAGTATATTAAAGATAAAGACTAACTATTTTGTGCATCAAACTGCAATTGGTTCAAATAACGGTAAAGTCCTTGTTCATTGCTAATAAGCTCCGTGTGATTACCGCATTCAATGATCTCGCCTTTTTCCAATACAATGATCTTATCAGCTTCACGAATGGTTGAAAGTCGGTGTGCTATAATGATTGATGTACGATCTTTCATCAGCTCTTCCAACGCTTCCTGAACCAGCCTTTCCGACTCTGAATCAAGCGATGAGGTAGCCTCATCCAGTATTAATATAGAAGGGTTTTTTAACAAAGCTCTGGCAATGGCTATACGCTGGCGCTGACCACCTGAAAGTTTCACGCCGCGTTCGCCAACAACCGTTTCGTAGGCTTCAGGAAAGGAACTGATAAACTGGTGGGCATTAGCACGTTTGGCTGCCTGTATGATATCTTCTTTTGAAGCGTTGAGCCTGCCGTAAGCAATATTTTCTAATATGGTTCCGCCAAAAAGCATCACATCCTGAGGTACAATAGCTACCTGGTTGCGAATGTCGGTAATAGAGAAATCAGATGCCGGACGACCATCAAATTTTATGGTACCGTTCTGGGGATGATAAAATTGTAATATCAGCGATGCCATAGTTGATTTACCTGAGCCGCTTGGCCCCACAATGGCTACACGTTGTCCGGCGTCGGCGTCAAATGAAATACCCTTTAAAATGGTTAGTTCCGAACGGGAAGGATAAGCAAATACTACATTCTCAAAAGCCAAATCGCCTTTAATTTGCTGGGTTATCTGATTATTGGTTTCTATCATGGAGATATCCTCACCGTTTTCAGCCAATATTTCTAATACCCTTTCACTGGCACCTACTGCTTTTTGTAAGTTAGCATAAAGGTCGGGGAAAGTACCCATAGCAGCACCCACAAATATGGAGTACATGATAAAAGTGGTTAAATCGCCTACTAAAATTTCATGGTGGCTCACCAATACCGAACCATACCAAATTACACCCACAAAAGTACCGAACAGGCAAAACACGATAAATGATGCAAATATTCCACGGAATTTGGCACCTTTTACGGCTATATTTACTACGGCCCGTAAAATTTTATCATAACGGGTTGCTTCGTATGCTTCGTTAACAAAAGCCTTTACGTTGGCAATACCCTGCAGGGTTTCTTCAATAATGGTATTTGATTCGGCCAGTTTATCCTGCGCCTCGCGCGAAAGTTTGCGAATGAACCTTCCAAAAAATACGGCAAATGCTACCAGGAAAGGTAATATAGCCAATAAAGCCAATGTCAACTTTATAGATACTACAGCCAGTAAAATAACGCTGCCTACCATGATCACTAACTGTCTGATGATCTCGGCAAAAGTGGTTGTTAAGGTATCCTGTATTTGCGACAAATCAGCTGATATACGACTGTTTAATTCACCAACACGACGGTTGGCAAAAAAGTTCATGGGTAGGGTGATCAGCTTGAAATAAGTATCGCGCCTGATATCAGCAAGTGATTTTTCGGCAACTTGCACAAACCAAACTACCCTGAAAAATGATACAAATGCCTGTCCGAATAAGAGTAAAAAGCCCGCAAGGGCAATAGCGTTTAGGCTGTGCGGCAAATAACTGTTGGGATATTTGCCCTGGGCAGCATCAATAAGAGCTCCTAATATTTTGGGAAACGCAAGGCCAACCAGGCTTGAGATAAACAAAAATATCAAACCGGCAATAAATTTACCGCTGTAAGGTTTAATGTAATTAAGCAGTTTGCGGATGTTTTGTAAACTCTGCTTGTTTATTTTTGCTTTAGGTAATTCTGCTTCAGCTTTAGCGCCACTATTCAGTCGTCCTCTTGCCATTTATACTTTTATAGTTAAGGGCGCAAAATTACACCTTAACTTTGCTTTTTCTGCTAATTAGAAATAAAATTGACGCAAACATGAAAACGATCACCCAAATAAATATGCGTCGGGTGCTTTGATTTTGTTCGGTAGCTTTTTGCGCTTCGGCCTTTAATAGCTCATTTTGATGCCTCAGTTTATTGATAACGCTCATATAACCAAGGTTTATGCTTTCGGCCTCTTTAGTATGACTTTGGATTTGCCTTTGTTGAAAAGCCCGGTATTCAAGCAGTATTTTAAGCTCCTTATAAATTTTATCATCGGTTTTAACAATGTCCATCAAAATATCATTTGAGCGACGAATGTCATTTTTGGTTTGCAGCCCAAATATGCCGGTATGATCATTTAGGCTTTGCTCATACTGGCCAAACCTCAATTTGCGGGTATCCAGCATGCTGTTTATTTTTTTGCGCTGTAATTGATAAGCTATGGAATCGGCGCTTACCTGCGCGTTTGTTTGAGCATGCAGCACATCGGTAATTAAGAAACAAACTAAGCTAAGCAATAAGAATTTTTTCATCATATTTATTGAAACTCGATGATCACCTTGTCGTTAAGGTTTAAACCTAACAAGCCACTCGCGTTACCTTTGTTTATGGCTATTTCAAGGTGATCACTAATGCCAAACAAACAAAGTTTTTCGCCCACCGGTACCTCGTTATAATGCCAGCTCAGGTGATTAATGGTTTCGTTACGTTTAAAGTTGAGTACAAAACGGCGACCCTGTTGTACACTGTTAAAAAATTCTTTAGTGATATTGGTGATCACATTCTGGAACGAATCGATATATATAACCACGCCTTTGATCAGGTTTTTTTCAATAACGGGCTGTAAGTTCATTTTGTTTTCAATGTCCTGTACCGGCAGGCCTATCTCACTTAGCTTACCTCCCTGGGCCAGATGGCAGGCTGCTTTAACAAAAATATCAGCCAGGGGGAAGTGCAGAAACTTCAGATCCTGCATGATATTGATCTCTACAATTTCTTCAGGTTCAATATCAAACATCAGCGAAAAAATTCCATTATCGGCACCAACAAAATAATGTTTTTTGTATCTTACAGCAAGGTATTTCGTATGGTCATTATAAACGGTATCAATGCCAATTAGATGTACGGTATCTTCAGGAAAATAATAAAAGCTGTTCTTTAAAATAAAAGCGGCCTGTTGCACATTAAAAGCGGCAACGCTGTTGGTAATATCAACAATATTAACTGTAGGCAACAATTTATAAATGCTGCCTTTAAGTGCAGCCTGGTAAATATCTTTGTCGCCTAAGTCAGTAGTTAATGTTATTATTGCCATTAATTTTATAAATATTTATTGCTAATCTTGTAGTAGCATTTGAAGCTACAAATATTCAATTTTTAATTCATAAAAATCTGTAACTAAAAAATCAAATTAGTATTGAACGAACTAAAGTTATCAATTGAAAATGTAAATCCGGCAGTATTGTGGGGGCCTAATAATGATCATTTTGAGATCATTAAGAAACAATACCCTAAGCTTAAAATAGTTGCACGTGGCAGCGAAGTTAAAATTCTGGGTGATGATCACGAACTCAATATTTTTCAGGAAAAGTTCGATCATCTGCTACAACATGTAGAGAAATACGAAAACCTGAACATTACAGACCTTGAGCGTATACTTGGATCGAAGGCTTCAACTACATCATCAACAGACCAGACAACTGATAAGTTTGCCAGTGGAGAGGTGATAGTTTTTGGGCCGAATGGCGTTATGGTGAAAGCACGTACTGCCAACCAGCGCAAAATGGTTGACAGTATTAACAAAAGCGATATACTTTTTGCCATTGGCCCCGCAGGTACAGGTAAAACATATACAGCAGTAGCTTTAGCGGTACGAGCCTTGAAAAACAAGGAAATCAAGCGTATCATTTTAACCAGACCAGCAGTAGAGGCAGGGGAGAACCTTGGGTTTTTACCGGGCGACTTGAAAGAGAAAATAGATCCATATCTGAGGCCGTTATATGATGCGCTTGATGATATGATCCCTGCCGAAAAGTTAAAGTTTTATTTGGAAAACCGTACCATCGAGATAGCGCCGCTTGCATTTATGCGTGGCCGTACACTTGATAACTGTTTTGTGATATTAGATGAGGCCCAAAATGCTACCGATATGCAGTTGAAAATGTTTTTGACGCGTATGGGGCCATCAGCTAAGTTTATAGTTACAGGTGATGTTACTCAGATAGATTTGCCTAAAAAACAACAGTCGGGATTACATACCGCTCTGCGCATATTAACCGATATTAAAGGCATAGAGATAGTTTACCTGAGTGGGGAAGACGTAGTAAGGCACAAACTGGTACGTAAAATACTGGAAGCTTACGGAGATATACAATAGGTTTTTAGTATCAGGTAGTTAGTATCAAGTATCAAGAATGTGATGCTTTTTATATTAATTTTTGAAAAGAGAATACTTACTACTTGATACTAACTACTTGATACTAATAAAGAATGAACGCAATAAAAGAAACACATTTTAATTTTCCTGGCCAAACAAATTTTTACAAAGGCAAGGTACGTGACGTTTACACGATAGATGATAAATACCTGGCTATGGTAGTTACAGACCGTATTTCGGCCTTTGATGTGGTACTGCCAGAACCAATACCTTATAAAGGACAAGTACTTAACCAAATAGCAGCCCGTTTTTTAGAAGCAACTGCCGATATTGTACCAAACTGGGTAATATCAGTTCCGGATCCGAGCGTTACCATTGGTCGTATATGCGAGCCGTTTAAGGTAGAAATGGTAATTCGCGGTTATCTTGCCGGCCATGCTTGGCGTGAATATAGTGCTGGTAAAAGACAAGTTTGCGGGGAGAGCCTGCCAGAAGGTTTAAAGGAAAATGATATACTGCCAGAGCCTATTATAACGCCTACTACCAAAGCATCGGTAGGGCATGATGAGGATATATCAAAAGCAGAAATATTAAAACAAAATATCGTTTCGGCTGATGATTATACAAAACTGGAAGCCTACACTAAAGCTTTATTTAAGCGTGGTACAGAAATAGCCGCCAAACAAGGATTGATACTGGTTGATACTAAGTACGAGTTTGGTAAAGTGGGCGAAGTGATCTATTTGATTGATGAGATACATACTCCCGATTCATCAAGGTATTTTTATAAGGAGGGTTATGAGGAGCGCCAGCAAAAAGGTGAGGCACAGAAACAACTTTCAAAAGAGTTTGTACGGAAGTGGCTTATAGAAAATGGTTTTCAAGGTAAAGACGGACAGGTTGTTCCTGTTATGACTCCTGAGATTGTAAAATCAATTTCTGAACGTTATATTGAGTTGTACGAACAAATTATTGGTGAAAAATTTGAGAAGCCTGATAATGAAAACGTTCTGGACAGAGTTGAGACCGGAATTAAACAGTCACTAAGTAGTTTGTAATTTTTAATTACACATAAAATAATCTTATCTTAGCTTTCTAATAAAATAAGAAGAATGAAATTCACTGTCGATAAGCATGAGAAATATATTTTGGTGAAGCTGAATGAGTCGAAATTGAACTCATTGGTTACGCCGCAATTAAAGTCTGAGTTGATATTGATCAATACTGAAGGTCAGCGAAATATAATTCTTGATCTTTCGCAGGTGAAATTTGCCGACTCTTCGGGGTTGAGCAGCCTGCTGGTAGGTCATCGTTTATGCAAAAATGCAACTGGATTATTTATCCTTGCAGGTTTAAATGACGCGATAGCCCGGCTGATTACTATCTCGCAATTGGATAATGTGCTGAACATTGTACCAACTGCCGAAGAAGGTATCGATCTTATTTTCATGGAGGAGATTGAAAAAGAACTGAAAAAAGAAGCACGATAACACCTATGATTGTTTACCCTGTATGAAATTTGAGGTAACAATACTTGGGAGCAGTTCTGCCACACCAATATTTAATAGAAACCCAACTTCACAGGCGCTCAATATTAATGAGCGCCTGTATTTAATTGATTGCGGAGAAGGCACACAGCAGCAAATGCTGCGTTTTGATATCAAGGCCAGCCGTATTGATCATATATTTATAAGCCATCTTCATGGCGACCATTATCTTGGCCTGGTAGGTTTGCTATCATCTATGCACCTGAATGGGCGTAAAAAGGAGCTACATCTGTATGGCCCGCCTCATTTAAAAGAGATCATTGATCTGCAATTAAAATATTCTGAAACAACGTTGCAGTTTCCGTTAGAGTTTACACCTACCAATGCTCAAAAGGCAGAGGTTATTGTAAATAATAATGATATTATCATAGAAACCATTCCGCTTGATCATCGTATTGATTGTACCGGATTTTTGTTCAGAGAAAAGAAACGTCTGAGAAAGCTGAAAAAGGAAAAATTGGAAGAGTTACATATTCCGGTTGAATACTATACCGCTCTTAAAAAGGGAAATGATTATACATCGGCAAGTGGTGTAGTGTATAAGAATGATACGCTGACCATTGATTCTGACGAGCCTAAAACCTATGCCTATTGTTCAGATACATTGTACAACGAGCAATATTTTAACCAAATTGATAAGGTTACCCTGCTTTATCATGAGGCTACGTTTTTAAATGATATGCTAAGCAGGGCACAGGATACGCATCATACTACAGCCTTACAAGCAGGCGAGATCGCTTTACAAACCCATGCACACAAATTGCTGATAGGGCATTTCTCGGCCCGGTATAAAACTTTGAATGAGCTGCTTGATGAAGCCAGAAGCGTTTTCCCGGCAACGGAGTTAGCCATTGAAGGAAAAACTTTTGTTATAGAATAGGGGAGTCAAGAGGTAAGAATCAAGAGTCAAGAGTCAAGAAACAAGTAATACTAAAGATGTAAAGAAAAGAAAAAAGCCGGTGATATTATCACCGGCTTTTTTCTTTTCTTATAAGTTTCTGTCTTGTCTCTTGATTCTTACCTCTTGACTCCGTTAAAGATCAGTCTTTCTTACCGCCAAAAACCGAGAAGCTCACATAGCGTTTAGGATGAGCTTTAAGGTCAATAAACAAATTATTTAGGTTGCTTGAAGCATCCGTTAGGTTTTTGTACATTTTATCATCATTCATCAGTAAGCCTAATGAACCCTGGCCATTGTTAATTTTGGCAATAGTAGCCTGCAGATCGGCCATTGCTTTATTGGCGTTATCAAGTGTTTGTTTGATATTGGCGTTGGCAATATCATTACTTACTTTTTCAAAATTAGCAGTCATGCCGTTAATGTGAGTAGTACTTGCTTTTAAGCTACCGGAAACAACCTCGGCATTAGTCAGGATACCATTGATATGGCCCGATTGCGAGGCAACCAGGTTGTCAATCTTTTTTGTGGTACCTTCAAGCGTTTGCAATGAGTTGGCAATACTTAAAAAGCTACGATCAACATTTTTTTGAAACTCCGGGTTTAATATCTTGTTAATGGCCGCCAGTGACGAATCCATTTTTGATATCAGCATTTCGGCTTTTTTCTGTATCGGCTGTAAGCTTTCCGCAAGGCTACCTTGTATATCAGCCTTTAAAGTATCTTTATCTTCTGCCGGAACTTTGCTGTTTCCCAATTCAAATACAATGGCCTTACTGCCCAAAAGATCGGTGCTTGACAGCTTTGCAAGGGTATTGTTAGGTACAACATAATCAGGGTCAATCTTAAACTCTACAATGGTGTGCCCATCGGGTTGCAGCTTCATGCTTGATACCCGGCCTATCTGGAAGCCATTAACCAGTACAGGTTTAGCCAAAGCCAGGCCTTCAACACTTCTGTAAACGGCATAATATTTATTTGAACTCGAAAAAACATCATTTCCGCGCAAAAAGCTATAACCTAATATAAGTATAGTGATCGCTATGGCCGTGAGAGCGCCTATTTTTGTTTCGTTAGAGATTTTCATTAAGCAGTATGGTTATGGTTGTAATGTTATTCTGTTAGGTAGTTTGTGTAGTTTAACTTTTTATCGGGGCTTTTGTTTTAAGGGCAAATCTAATCTATATTACTTTGAAACCAACTCAACTTCATTTTTATAATTGGTAATGGCTCGCACAATGGAGGCAACAATTTCGTTTTGTCCATCTTCGGAATTCAAATACGCTTCATCATCAGGGTTATTGATATATCCTGTTTCCACTAAAACAGATGGCATAGAGCTATGGCATAATACGTAAATACTTTGTTCCCTGATTCCTTCACTTGGCCTGTTGTCTGTATCAACAAATTCTTTGTTAAGTAGGGTTGCCAGGTTTATGCTTTGTTGCCTGAACTTTCTTTTATACTCGTTAGTCAAAATAATAGTTACCGGGTCGTTAGGGTCTAAAGCGCCGCCATCAAGTTCAGATTCGCCTTCTACCTGATTTTTTTGAATTTCATTTTCAGCCTCCCTGGTACGTTTTAATCCATATACCAATAATAATACGCCTTTGCCCGATCTGTCCGGAACACTAACGGTTTTATATACTGGTTTATGATGCTTAGTTCCAACCTTGCGGGAAACCCGTCTGTCAGAAAGAGAGTTGCAGTGTATCGATATGAAAATATTCCCTTTATTTTCATTAGCTATTTCGGCGCGTCGTTCAAAAGAAACATCATCTTCTGTAGTTCGCGTCATAACAGCCTTTACACCGGTAAGTTCTTTTTCTATTGCAGCCTGCAATTTTCGACCAATTGCAAGCGTTACATTTCTTTCGTGAGAAAATGAGCCGGATGCACCATGCGAATAATGGCCGGTTGTGCTGGAAGGAGCACCACCATGCCCAGGATCAATAATGATGGTTTTGATTTTAAAACCGGTGTTTGCCGGAACCGTGTCTTTTTTTGAATCGTTTAAAGCAGTATCTATTTTTATGAAGCCATAAGATGTAACCGGGAAAAATGAAAGGAGCGTCAGTAATACCGATAAACTATAAATCAATCTTTTCAATGCCTTATTTTTCATTATTTTTGAGCGCTGTTAACTTTATCTGCAAAAATACTATTCACAACCAATTTTGAAATTTACAACCCTTTTTTTTTCGCTTGCAATTATTTTAACGGTAAATGTACTTGTTGCCGAAAGCAAAGGTACACATAAGGGTTATGGCAGCAAGCCAGTCGCTGATACTATTATAAAACTCGATTCTGTACGGGACAAGAAATTGTTTAAAAGTAATAAAACAAAGCAAAATACACCAAATGTAAATACACCTGGCCTTACACCTGGCCTTACGGATACCATTAAAAAGGGAAATGCTGTAAAGGGCAAAAAGAATGGAGCCATTCCCGCGGCAAAAAATGATACGGCAAAAAACGGTGGACTTCAATCTGAAGTTAAGGCTGTTGCTGAAGACTCTACTCATGTTGACAATGAAAAGGATATTCTGTATCTGTATGGCCGTGCCAGGGTAACCTATGAAGATTTTGAGCTTGATGCTGATTATATCAGGGTAGATCAAAAGAATCACGTAATGTTTGCCCGGGGAAGTATTGACCCGCGTACTAAGCGCTACATAGGCAGACCCATCTCCAAACAAAAAAATGATAAGCCGGTATCCTCAGATTCTTTATTGTTTAATTACGAAACAAAAAAGGGAAAGCTATATAACCCGGCATCAGAGCAGGATGGTAATTTCATATCAGGCGGGCAAGCAAAAAAGTTGAATGAAACAGAGGTGGCTTACCGTAACGTAATATTCAGTACCTGCGATCTGCCTTATCCGGATACTCACTTCGGCATTGTTATAACCCGCGGAATTGGCGAAAAAAACAGGATCATATCGGGTCCGGCATATTTGGAGATAGAGGGGATTCCCTTACCTTTAGCCATACCATTCGGTTTTTTTCCTAAGCCTAACCAGCGAACCTCAGGAGTAATATTGCCCACCTTTGGTGAAGATCAGCAGCTTGGGTTTAAACTATCAAACTTTGGCTACTACCTGGGTTTTAATGATTATATCGACCTTACTACAACTGCCACCGTATATTCCAAAGGATCATACGAATTAAATAGTGTGATGCGCTATTTAAAAAGGTACAAATATACAGGTAATCTGGCACTGAGTTTCGGATCACATAACTATGGCTTACCCGGTGATCCGGCTAGCAAAGATGTCCATATTGATTGGACGCACTCACAGGATCCAAACGCAAATCCAGGCTCTACTTTCAGTGCTTCGGTAAATGCGGGTACATCAGGCTTTTTCAGGAACACAAGGGGAACTGTTAGCATACCGGATATAGCAGCGAGTACTTTACGCTCAAGTATATCATACGGTAAAACATGGGCCGGAACGCCCTTTAATTTAACAGTCGGTTTATCACACAGTCAGGATATCGCGCGTAAAACTATTACAGTGGAGTTGCCTACAATAGCGTTCGGTATGTCGTCAATAAATCCATTTGATTCTAAAGACAGGGTAGGCGAGCAAAAATGGTATCAAAAAATTACCGTTAGTTACAACATGACGGCTACCAATAAAGTGAACGATGTACCCGAGTCTGAACTTTTTAAAAGCGAAACCTTATCTAAACGTTTACAGAATGGTTTCCAGCATCAGATACCGGTAAGTTTGGGCTTAAACGTGCTTAAATATTTTCAGTTTAACAGCAGTGTGAATTACACCGAACGCTGGTATTTTCAAAGCATAAGAAAACAATTTGAACGTGGTAGTATAGGCACCGGCGATCAATTGATCACCGATACTATTCCTGGTTTTAAACGCGCCGGTGAATATAGTTTAAGTACGGGTTTATCAACAAAACTTTATGGGCAGCTTAATTTTAAGCACGGAAACTTAAAAGCTATCAGGCACGTGGCAACCCCATCTATCAGTTTTGGTTACCGCCCTGATTTTTCTGACCCAAGTTTTGGGTATTATAAAACGGCAGTGAGCCAGGCTACCATACCATATCCTTATACCTCGCAAAGGTATTCCATTTTTGAGAATTCCGTTTATGGCGGGCCATCGCCTGGTAAACAGGCCGGGCTTAACTTTAGTTTAGATAATACTATTGAGGCAAAAGTGAAAGCTAAAGCTACTGATACCTCTGGTGTTGACAAAAAAGTAACCATTTTGCAAGGCTTATCTTTTTCAACCTTTTACAATTTCGCGGCGGATTCTCTGAAGTTGTCGCCTATTACATTTTCGGGTCACACGGCAATTTTTAATCAGAAGCTTAACATCAGTTTCCAGGGAACCCTTAATCCTTACGTAACTGTAATCCGCGATTCGATCCAAAATAATAACATTGTAAAATATGCCACGCAAATAAATCGTTACACCTGGCAAGATGGTAAGTTTCCGCAGTTGAGCAATATGAGTGTATCTATGAGCGCTAGTTTAAATTCAACCAAAGCTCATGCGCCTGCAACTCCCGGTGTCAATACCCTGCAAACCATGAACGCATCACAAGCTCAAAGGCTTGCTATGGTAAACAGCGACCCAAATGCTTATGTTGATTTTAATGTACCCTGGAACATATCGTTCAACTATAGTTACAGCTATAGTAACTTTAATAATGTTACTTCAACAAGTAACACACTTCAGGTTACTGGTGATGTTAACCTTACCCAAAAGTGGAAAATTCAATACTCCACCAACTATGATATTAAGGCAGCCAAGATCGGAAGCGCAACTTCGCTATCTATTTATCGTGATTTGCATTGTTGGGATCTTTCTGTTCAATGGATACCTTTTGGTTATTTAAAATCATATAATGTTACATTGAAGGTAAAATCTACTATTTTGCAGGATCTGAAATTGAGCAAGAGAAACGATTATACTAATCCAGGAACTTTTTACTAATAAAATGCTGGCAGAAATTATAACCATTGGCGACGAGATACTCATTGGCCAAATTGTTGATACCAATTCGGCCTGGATGGCCACCGAATTAAACAAAATAGGTATCCGCGTTAAGCAGATATCTTCAGTGTCTGATGATCGGGAACATATTTTAAAAGCCTTAAAGGAGGCATCGGAACGGGCGAGTATCATTTTTATTACCGGCGGACTTGGCCCGACCAAAGATGATATCACCAAAAAAACGTTGGCCGAATATTTTGGCGTAGGTCTTGTTGAAAATGAAGAAGCGTTAGAAAATGTGAAAAACATTTTCGCCAAATACAACCGTCCATTACTGGAAGTAAACAGGCTACAGGCATATGTTCCGGCTAACTGCGAGGTAGTACCTAATCATAACGGTACAGCTCCGGGCATGTGGTTCAATCATGAGGGTATTATTTATGTATCGATGCCGGGCGTGCCTTTTGAAATGATGTATATGATGGAAGAAACCGTGCTGCCTAAAATAAAAGCCACGTTAAAGCTTCCGATAATTATTCATAAAACGATATTAACAGTAGGTGAGGGTGAGTCATTTTTGGCTGAACGTATAGCCGATATTGAAAATGACCTGCCTCCCTATATTAAATTGGCTTATTTGCCCAAACTTGGGCAGGTGCGTTTACGCCTGAGTGGATTTGGTGAAGATGAAGGTGTTTTAAAACAACAGGTAAATGCTTTTGCTCAAAGGATAATTGAACGTGTAGGCAGTTTTTATGTGATTGACCAGGATATTGCGCTTGAAAAAGCCATATTGAATAAAATGACGAGTAGAGAACTTACCCTTTCAGTAGCTGAAAGTTGTACAGGTGGTTATCTGTCACATCTGTTTACGCAGCACCCAGGTTCATCCAGTGTGTTTTTTGGCGGTGCTGTTACCTATTCATATGAATTAAAAGAAAGTGTTTTAGGAGTATTGCCCGAAACGTTGTATCAATATGGTGCCGTAAGTGAACAAACTGCCAAAGAGATGGTTGAAGGAGCTTTGCTTAACTTTAAATCGGATTTTGCGGTAGCCATAACAGGGATAGCCGGGCCAGATGGCGGTACTGATGATAAACCTGTTGGCACCGTATGGATTGCGGTTGCCGGTAAGGGTAAAATGTTAATAAAGAAACATACATTTGGTACCAAACGCCGGCAAAATATTGAACGGAGCGCGATAGCGGCTTTGTCAATGTTAAATACTTTACTAACATAAATTGCAAAGTACAGATCGAAATCTTTAATTTTGAAATGAAACTATAATCTTAACATGGCCAAATACCAACTATTATTGCCAAAAATGGGTGAAAGCGTTGCTGAAGCAACTATAATTAAGTGGACAAAAAATCCAGGAGATCATATAGAAGCAGATGAAGCAGTAATGGAGATAGCAACCGATAAGGTTGATTCAGACGTTCCGTCGCCTGTAACAGGTAAATTAGTAGAGCAGCTTTATAAAGAGAATGACGTGGTTCAGGTAGGGGCAGTAATAGCAGTTATTGAAACCAATGAAGCTACCCTAAGTGAAGCCGAACTGATTTCGGCACCTCAAGCTGTTGAAAAACCACAGCATACTGAAAAAGTAACTGTGGAGGCAGAGCAACATTTTACAGCGCCTGTATCAGTACCTGGCATTGATCAGTTAGAAAAACATAACTCAGTTTCAGTTCCTGAACCTTTTAAAAGCGAAGGTCGTTTTTATTCACCTTTAGTTAGGAATATAGCCACACAAGAAGGTATTAAAACCGACGAGCTTGACCGCATACCCGGAAGTGGTTCTGATGGAAGATTGACCAAAGACGATCTGTTGAATTATCTTCAAAACAGACATGCTCCGGAAGCTGCGCAAAAAGCAGCGGTTCCTGTTCAAGCTCCGGTATCATATAATTCATCTGCTTCAGCACCTGTAATTGAACCAGTAAAACCAGCCGTTACTCAACCTGTTGCAGCACCTGCTGCTGCGGCACAACCAATTAAAAATGAAGAAGCGCCAAAGGCCGCATTCTCGGTATCTGGTGTAGATGAGGTTATAGAAATGGACAGGATGCGCCGCTTAATTGCCGACCACATGGTAATGAGCAAGCAAACATCGCCTCACGTTACCTCATTTGTTGAGGCGGATGTTACTAACCTGGTACTATGGCGTGAAAAGGTTAAAAACAGCTTTGAAAAACGCGAAGGCGAAAAAATAACATTCACGCCTATCTTTATTGAAGCCGTTGTAAAGGCTATTAAAGATTTTCCTATGATCAACATTACCGTAAATGGTACACAGATCATTAAAAAAGCAGCGATAAACATCAGTATGGCAACCGCTTTACCAAGCGGCAACCTGATAGTGCCGGTAATTAAAAAGGCTGATGAACTAAATTTATTGGGACTAACCAAATCAGTAAATGACCTGGCTAACCGTGCACGCATTGGCAAGCTACAGCCTGATGATGTGAAAGATGGTACATTTACCATAACCAACGTAGGCTCTTTTGGTAACGTAATGGGTACACCTATTATAAACCAGCCACAAGTAGCCATATTAGCAGTAGGTGCAATTAAAAAGAAACCAGCGGTAATTGAAACCAAAGAGGGCGATATGATTGCTATACGCCATATGATGTTCCTGTCATTATCTTATGACCACCGTGTGGTTGACGGCGCTTTGGGTGGTTCATTTGTTCGGCGTGTTGCAGATTACCTTGAGAAATGGGACACTAACAGAACAATATAATTATCTCAACTATAAAACAAAGCAGGCCGGTATTTACCGACCTGCTTTGTTTTTATACTATTTATTTCACCAGTTCAAATCCCCAGTCTTTACCTTTATCAACTGCGGGCACACCTTTGGCCATCCAAACCGGCATAGGGGCACCTTTTAAAAAATGATCAAAAAATTGCTGCTCACGTATAGTTATATCCTTACGGTTTTGCCTGAGCACAAGGTTATGGGCTTCGCCGTTGTATTGCAGCAACCAAACAGGTTTATTTAGACGGCGTAATGCCGTAAACATTTCAATCCCCTGATACCAGGGTACAGCTCCGTCAGCATCGTTGCTCATGATCATTACCGGTGTTTGTACCTTAGGGAGTTGAAATAATGGTGAATTTTCAATATACAATTCAGGCTTTTCCCATAAGGTGGCACCAATACGGCTTTGTGTTCTTTCGTACTGAAATTGTCTATTAACACCAGTTTCCCACCGGATGCCGCCATAGGCTGAGGTCATGTTAGCCACAGGTGCACCGGCCCAGGCAGCGGCATACATGTTTGTTTGGGTAATGAGGTAAGCCACCTGGTAACCACCCCAGCTTTGGCCCTGTAAACCAATATGAGCAGCATCAACCCACGAGCTTTTCTTTAGCGCCTCTACCCCCGAATTAATATACTCCATAGCTGAGGCACCGGGATGACCAGTTTGATAACTAATGTCTGGAGTAAAAACCAAATAGCCGTTGCTTACAAAAAACGATATAGGCAGGCGTGACGGGGTAGGGGCCGGCGATATATAATTATATAAACCTTCAGAAAGTTTCTCATAAAAATATACGATCATGGGGTACTTTTTAGTCGGGTCAAAATCCTCAGGTTTGTATAAAATGCCTTCAGACTGATGGCCTTTTGCGGTTGTCCATTTCACTAATGATGCCGTACCCCAGTTATATTCTGATTGTTGCGGATTAATATCACTTAGTTTAATCTCCTTTTTAAGATCAGTTGAAACGTATAAGTCAGCCGGTAATTCGTAACTGGCCTTGGTATAAATGTAGGTATCTGTATTTTTCGCTTTCAGCAAGTTGCCATAACTCATCGGGAGCATAGATACCTTTTCAGGAGCAGCGCTGCTTTCCGGATATTTAGTGTAATATCCCCATTGTTTATTTACTTCGTTTTGGGCTTGTAACCACATTCGTTTTTTAACCGGGATAAATTTTTCTTCCGGGTTGGTCATTTCATACCTGATGATCAGTTTATTCTTGCGGCCAATTCCATTGGTGAAATTGGTTGCTGTGTTTGTAGCTGGGTCAACGCTCCAAATATCATAACGGTCGTATACTAATACTGCTTTATCTCCCTGTACCCATCCGGCCAGTCCGTAATCTGAAGCATAGTCGGGCACATCATTTAATTCATCGCCCATTTTGGTACCTATGTTAGCAGTCAGATTACTTTTTTGTCCGGTAGCAATGGTATAGCAAAACCAGTTCTGTTTTTCCAGATCAAACCAAATCACGTATTTCCCATCTGGCGATATATGATACCTAGTTTTGGTGCCTGAGTTAATGAGGCGTTTGTTACCGCTTTTAGTATCAATCAAAATAGCTTGCTGCCTGGTAGCTCCTTCCCACTGGGCCTGCACACGTGATCCTGTATCGGTAACACCTAAAACATAGCGTGCATCTTTATTATCTGCTACCTGTATTTCTTGTATGGCTTTGCTGCCCAATTGTAATGGAGCGGGCTGTGTATCATTCAATTTTATAACGGCGAGGTAACTGCGTTTTAATTCGGCTTGCAGGTTTTTTAGCTGTTGTGGTTGCAGGTAATCATCTTTATAATTCCATATATCCAGCTTGGCTACTTCAAAATCAACAATGGTAGTATCGGCAGGTTTAGGGATAGGAGCCGTGCCAAAAAACAGATTATTGCCGCTTTTACTAAAGTATACTTTGCCGTTTCCGCTAACGGCCCATTTTTGCGGCAAACTTTTTGTACCTGTAGCTGCTATAACTTCAGCGCTATCGCGGTTATGAGTATAATAATAAAGTTTAAAAGGTTTAACTGATGCTTTTTCCGGATTTTTTTCGGCGGTGAAGGCTATTTGACGGCCGGCATCATCAATAACAATATTACTATAATTGCCGCGTCCGGTACTAATAGTTTTTACTGTGTTTTTATCAATATCGTAAACATACATGCCCGATTGTACATCCTTTTGTTTTGTCGGGGTTGTTACCGAAAAAACCAATAACTTTCCGTTTTTGCTTAATTGATAATCGGTAACGTATTTAAATGTATGCGTTGTTTGAGCTGATAATTTCCTAATTGTTAAATCGCTTCCTTCATGGGTTGATGGCGCTATGGTTGCGCTTACAGCCTTTTTGGAGGTGTCAGTTGATAATGGCTTTTTAACAGTATCTGCCGAAGCCAGATAAGCTACAACCGGAGCATTGGCCGATAGTTTGAACGACCGTATAGCTGGTACCTTGGTTATTGCTGTTGAGCCAAGTGTTATAATACCCAGTGTGTCTTTAGGGAAATCGGGCTGTTTTTTCTTTTTTATTTTGGCTTGGCGAATGTCTTTGTAAAAAGGCCTGATCAGAAAAGTGATAAATCTGGAATCGTTGCTGAAACAGGTGGTGTCTGCCCGTGGTATTTTTAGCTTACTGCTGTTTTTGGTGTTAGCTATTACCAGTTCATTATCACCCTGCTGTTTTTTGATCACGTACGATACCCATTTGCCATCATTACTGATATATTGGTTATCAATACTTTGCCATCCGTCAAAAACAGAATGGTCTAAAGGTTTTTTTGATGGCTTTTGAGCAAATGCATTTAAAGAAAATAGGGCAGAGAGTAAAAGAAGTAAAGTTTTACGCATATAAACTTAAGTAAAAATTAAATATGCTTAAAACGTTCCGGTTATAGACGTTATCTAACGGGAAAGTTACAAAGCAGCAAGCTTAAATGTAAGCTTGCTGCTTTGAATATTTTATATCATCGCTTTATTTAGCGCCTTGATAGCTTCTTTAAAATCCTCACGCGAAACCAGGAACTGTATGTTTACCTTGCGCAGGGCCAGGCCGCAGCTTTTAATATTGATGCCACTTTTAGCCAAAGCTGTTGCCGATCTGGCTAATAGCCCTGGCTGATCCATGTTGGAGCCAATGAGACAAACCATAGCCATTTTTTCAACGGTTACTTTTTCAAAATTATCTTCCAACTCCTGTATCAGCTTTTTATTAAAGTCTTTTTCCCAAATAACAATAGAGATACTATTGGCGCTGGTTGCTTTAAAGGAATAGCTCACTCCAAATTTGTGGAATAACTGCATGATATGAAAGTCAGATCCCACGTTGCCTACCATCGACGGATCATAAACATCTATCATAGTAACCTTTTCAGTACCTGTAATAACCTCTACTCGCTTTTTATCGCAAATGTATTCGCGGGTTATTAGTGTGCCCGGATGTTCTGGTTGAAACGTATTTTTGATACGTAGGTTTATGCCATTTATTTCCAACGGTTTTGATGCCTTGGGATGGATAGCCTCCATGCCTACATCAGCCAACTGATCGGCCACATCATAATTTGTATTACCAACCGGAAAGCAGTTATCAATCCCAACCAGTTCAGGGTCGGCAGTACATAGGTGATATTCTTTATGAATAATGGCTTCCTGTGGTTTAACAGCAACTGCTATTTTGCTGAAAGTAACTTCGGAGTATCCTCTGTCAAACTCACGCATAATGCCCTCTGTACCTTTGGTATAACCCGTTACAATGGTAATGGTGTTTTCAAAATCAATATGCTGCAGATCTTTTTTAATACGCTGATCAATGGTGAACGAGCGATGATCATGAAAGCCACTCAGGTCAACAAAAGTAGCGTTGATGCCCATATTTTGTAGGATATTGGTAAAGTTAAAAGCTGAATGACTTTCGCCAATAGATGCCAGGATTTCACGTGCCGCTTGTAAAATACCATCCTTACTTACATAACCTGAGGCCAGTATATTAGCCAGGTTTTCGAGGTAAGTTTGGGCGTCATTAATACGTTGTTCTATAAACTCGTCAGCTTTCGCAATATCCAAACCCAGGCCTTCATAACTTTTATTGATCTGCTTGAGCTTTACTATCAACGCTTTTATCGGCTTATGAAAATCCTTATAACTGGCAAGGCGATGATAAACACCTGGCGCGCCAGTCTTTTTGTTTTCGAGCAGCAAGTTGGTTACTCCAGAGAAGGCTGATACCACAAAAATACGATTGTATAATTGCTGCCCGCTGCGTTCAAATAGGATGATATTTTTAATGACATCATTTAAGGCGGTCATGGAAGTGCCGCCAATTTTTTCGACTGTTAACATTTTGAAAAGTAAACGCTTAACGCGTATCGCCACTTAATTTATAAGGTGGCAGTTTTAAATTTTGAATATAAGATAATTATAAAGAATCAGCTTGCTGAGCGTAAAAAGCAAGCTTATTCTGCTTTTTTATACAGATCACCTGCTTTTTCCGCCGAAAGTCGGATACCTTTTATCATAGCCGAGCTAAAGCCATGGTGCTCCATTTCATTTAAACCTGCAATGGTACAACCACTTGGCGATGTAACCTTATCAATTTCCTGCTCCGGGTGCGATGATAACTGTAGTAATAAATCGGCAGCACCCTTGGCCGTTTGCGCGGCCATTTTTAAAGCATCATGCGCATGGAAACCAATTTCGGTACCACCCTGAGATGCCGCACGTATAGAACGTAGGAAAAAGGCTATACCACAGGCGCAAAGTGCGGTAGCTGATGTCATGAGTTCCTCGTTGATCTGGATGCTTACACCCACGGTATCAAAAAGCGATTTAACCAGATTAATATTTTTGTTGGTGCCGGTATCTGTGGCAATACAGGTCATGGATTGGCCTATGGCGATAGCTGTATTGGGCATGGCACGTACTACCTGAACATTCATATCCAGGTGTTGGCGAATATCATTGCAGGTAACACCCGATATTACAGAAATAAGCAATTGTTTATCCTGTTTAATAACGGGTCTTATCTCATCCAAAAGTTTATTTAGCTGCTGAGGCAATACAGCCAAAACAATTATGTCGGCTTTTCGTACCGCTTTAATATTATTATCAGTGGTATAATAGCCCTCCATTGAATAGCCAGCCAAAGCCGCTACGTTTCTGCGTGTAAGGGTAATTTGCTGTGGTTTGCAAATATTTGCTTTTACTAACCCTTTGGCTAATGACAACCCAATGTTACCAGAACCTAATATGGTTAAATGCTGTGATGAATTCATGCGCTTGTACTTAAACGTGTTCCAAATGGTTTATTTTCTTTTAACTGACCCAAATCATCAGATTTGCCGATGATCACAGCCTTTACCCCGCATGAAATAGCCGTAAAGGCATTATCCAATTTGGGCAGCATGCCGCTGTGTATGATTTTTTGTATTTTTAATTCTTCGTAACGTGCCGGATTAATTTCCCTGATTAGCGAGTCTTCATCATCTATGTCTTTTAAAACGCCCTTTTTTTCAAAACAATAAATAAGCGTGGTTTCATATAATGATGATAGTGATACTGCCAATGCCGAAGCAATGGTATCCGCATTGGTATTTAACAATTGACCTTCGCCATCGTGTGTTAAGGCGCAAAAAACAGGGGTGAAGCCAGATTCTACCAAACGACTGATATTAGAGGCATTGATGGAGTTTTCATCCAGATCACCAACAAAACCGTAATCAATAGTTTTTACCGGACGTTTTTTAGCTTTTATCAAATTACCATCGGCTCCTGTAAGGCCAATGGCGTTGTTACCAAAACGTTGCAGCTGCGCTACTATATTTTTATTAATAAGGCCTCCATAAACCATTGTCACCACCCTTAACGTTTCAATATCGGTAATGCGGCGACCATCAACCAGTTTAGCTTCAATGCCTAATTCTTCGGCTATTTGAGTTGCTACCTTGCCACCACCATGTACCAGTATTTTATGCCCTTGTAAGCCTTCAAAATCTTTTAGGAAATGATAGAGGTTTTCGGAGTTGTCAATAACATTTCCACCTATTTTTATTACGTACAGCTTCTTATTTTCCGATAATTGGGCAGGATTCGATGAAACTGGGTCAATTTTATTCATTCTTAACAATTATATAACCCCTAAGGGTGCAAAACTTTCATTAAACTAAACAGAATGTGCTAAAAATATGAATTTATAGTGTATTTTGATTGAAATGTGTTAAAAAATGATAAAATAATTATCTATCGAACTTTACAATTTGATTATGAAATAATTGGTATAATTGAAATGATAAGGCATTATACTTGCTTTAAATTTTCCTATGGATCAAAAGAAAAGTGCAAAACCACGTGTAGTAATTATAGGGGGAGGATTTGGAGGGCTTGAATTAGCTAAAAATCTTAAAAATGCACCGGTAGACGTGCTTTTATTGGATAAACACAATTATCATACCTTTCAGCCGCTGCTTTACCAGGTGGCCGCAGGTAGTATAGCTGCCGATTCTATCGCTTTTCCAATACGCAGAATATTTACCAAACAAGACAATTTTAGGTTTGCACTGGCCGAGGTAGAACGTATACATCCTGAAAACAATACAATAGAGACCAATATAGGCACCATTTATTTTGATTACTTGGTTATTGCCACAGGCTCAAATACTAATTTTTTCGGAAATAAAGAGATTGAGCATTTTGCAATGCCTATGAAAAACGTTCCTGAAGCGTTAAATCTGCGGAGCCTGATACTTCAGAACCTGGAAATGTCATTAATAGCTAAAGATCCGGAAGAAAAGGCTGCATTGATGACTTTTGTTGTCGTAGGGGGCGGCCCAACAGGCGTTGAACTATCAGGCGCACTGGCAGAAATGAGGCAGTTGATATTAATGAAAGATTATCATGGTTTGCGTAAACACAATATGAAGGTTTATCTGGTTGAAGGTAAAGCCGAATTATTGGCTTCGTTTTCACCCGGCGCATCGGCTAAGGCTAAACAATTTTTATTAGATATGGATGTCACTATATTTAATAGCGTGCATGTACAAAGCTATGATGGGGTTGAGCTTAAAATTGATGACGGCACTACTATATTAACACGTAACGTTTTATGGGCAGCCGGTGTAAAAGGTGAAATACCTGAAGGTGTACCTGCTACAAGTATAACCAAAGGAAACCGCATCCAGACAAATGAAGTTAATCGTGTAAATGGCTATCCTAATATTTTTGCCATTGGCGATGTATCAGCCGTTATAACAGCCGATACCCCCAACGGTCACCCTGGAGTAGCCCAAACAGCTATACAACAGGGACGGCAACTGGCGAAAAATATTGTCCGTATCATTAATGGAGAATCGACAGTACCGTTTAAGTATAATGATAAAGGGGCGTTAGCCACTATTGGCCGCAATAAGGCAGTGGCCGATATTGGTAAAGTACACCTGCAGGGATTTATGGCCTGGGTGATATGGGGTGTGGTACATATCATGTCATTAGCTGGTTTCACTAATAAAGGAACCATATTTTTTAGCTGGGCCGTTTCTTACTTTACTAAAAATAGCGATAACCGTTTAATCATACGTTATTTTAATACTGAAACCCGGATGACAGATCCTGAGTCGAAGTAAAAAGTACAGTGAACAAAACAATTGACATGCTTATTTACTTTCTAAATGAAGTTAATAAGTATGGATCTATTCGTTATCATTGCTTTATTGGTTATTGTCAGCGCTGTTTTTTCTTATATCAACGCTCGTTTTACAAAGCTTCCAGGTACCATAGGCATTGTATTAATAGCCACTGTATCATCGGTGATCATATTGGTTGTTAATCAGCTAAATCCGGCTTCTGCTAAATACCTTACCTCGCTGGCCAAGAATATTAATTTCTCAAAGGCTTTGCTTAATATTATGCTGGGTTTTTTGCTGTTTTCAAGTTCATTTAATCTCGATAGCCGAAAATTAAAAAAAGCAATGCGGCCGGTATTTATATTGAGTACTTTTGGGGTTGTACTTTCAACGGCTATTTTCGGATTGCTCTTGTTTTATCTGGCTCCGTTTTTTCATATACATATGCCCTTGATCTACTGTCTGCTATTTGGAGCATTGGTATCACCTACAGACCCGGTGGCAGTATCGGCTATTGTAAAAAACTCTAAACTTCCAGCTCACCTGGAAACCATTATATCCGGCGAATCGTTATTCAATGATGGTGTAGGTTTGGTTCTGTTTGTTATTATCCTCGAAATAACAAGGGTAGGTGAAGAAAATATCGAGCTATCAAAAGTAATTCTGCTTATTATCAGGGAGGTGATTGGAGGAATAGCGGCAGGGGCATTCTTAGGTTATTTGGCACAGCGTTTAATGAAATCGGTAACTGATTTTCAAACCATTGTTTTGATTTCACTGGCGCTGGTAATGGGATTATCTGTGCTGGCTACTTTGCTTCATTTTTCGATACCGCTGGCTGTTGTAACAGCAGGCTTATTTGCCGGTAGTAATTCAATTAACATTGATAACAAAGAACGATCGCACGAGGCGCTGGAAAAATTCTGGCAGCTGGTTGATGAAATGCTGAATACAATTTTATTTGTGATGATTGGTCTGCAATTGATCAACCTGCCTTTTGTAAATAGCTATTGGGTAACCGGAAGTATATCTATTGTAATGATACTGATTGCACGTTGGCTGAGCATTATGTTACCACTTACATTTCTGCGCCGGTCGTTAAATGTAAACTACAGCAATATTAACGTGATGACCTGGGCAGGGTTGCGGGGAGGGATCTCTATAGCGCTGGCGTTATCGCTACCGGATACACCGTATCGGCACCTGATACTTTCCGGGAGTTATTTTATTGTGATATTCTCGGTAATAGTGCAAGGGCTGACACTTAATAGTATGATCAACCGAGCCTCCAAATCTATTGGATAGGTTTCATAGCTGTCATATACTTAGCTATTTCATTTTCAGTAGTATCCGGGCTTTCACTTAAAGTATTGATAATATTTTCTCTTTCTTGTTCAGTCCGGTTTTGACTCAGTTTCTTTTTGGCTTGCAGGTTACCCACAATGATTTCAAAGGCAACAATACCTTTCATCATTTTTTGCTTGTATTCGTCGGATAGCTTTTCGTACTGATGCAGGTAGGCCGGCTCATAAGTGTTAATGGTATGCACTAACAAATTGGCTGTTTGATCAGTATCGTCAAGCAATGCTGCTTTGCCATAAGCATGAACCGCCAGGTAATTCCAGGTAGGCACGTTAGTTTCTTTTTCGTAATTGGATGGGGAAATGTAAGCGTGTGGTTCTGTAAATATAACGAGTACCGCTTTACCTAATATTTGTGCCGCCTGTGGATTGGCTTTAGCAAAGTGCGATGATAAGACAATCTTATCATCGCGCTGTTCCACTAAAAAGGGGAGATGGGTTGCATACGGTACATCATCAACCGATGTAACTATAGTTGCAAAGCTATACCGCTGCATGAAGCTAATGGCTTCCTGCTCATTCTCGAATTTATTGAATGACGGTATATACATAATTCAAAACCTATCTATTTAGTTTTTATGCGATGTGGAAATTCTTCTCTATAAAGTAAATCGGTTATTCCATGAATATAGATATCAAACTTAGTTTCATCCATTCCCGAAATAAAACATCCTTCACCTTTAATCATATATCCACTGGCTTCATATACAGTTAAATGTGGTATAATTGAGGTTGATATAAGTTTATCTCGGGGATAGTCTTCAAAATCAATCTTATTCTCCAAACAATAATTTCTGAAAAAAGTATACTTGGAAGTCGTATCGACAAAATCGATTTGACCAAATACAACACCCATAGGGACATCTGCATTTTCAAGTTTAGTTGTACCTATCCTGATTTTATTGAGCAGAATGTCATAAACTTTTTTCACTTTACAAACTTTCCAGCATTTGTTTCAGTACAGCCTGAGCTGCCCAAACGCGGTTACCTGCTTCATGGATCACGATAGAGTTAGGGCCATCCAGTATCTCGTCAGAAAGCTCCAGGTTGCGGCGTACCGGCAGGCAGTGCATTACTTTTGCATTATTGGTTGCTTTCAGCTTTTCGTTAGTCAGCATCCATTCTTCGTTTTTACCCAAGATGTTGCCATAAGGCTCATAAGCAGACCAGTTTTTTACGTAAATAAAATCGGCGCCAGCTAAGGCCTCATCCTGATCGTAAGCAATGTTAGCTCCTTGTGTAAAATCGGCGCAAAGTTCATAACCCTTTGGCTGAACGATGGTAAAGTCAACATCGGCCTTACACATCCATTCCGCAAAAGAATTGGGTACAGCCTGCGGCAGTGGCTTTATATGCGGTGCCCAGGTTAATACCACTTTAGGACGTGCTGAAGTTTTTAACTCTTCAATAGTGATCAGATCTGCCAGACTTTGCAAAGGGTGACGTGTAGCCGATTCCAGACTAACTACAGGTACTTTACAAAATTCAACAAACTTGTTAAATATCATCTCGCTATAATCTTCTTCGCGGTTTCGTAAGCCCGGAAACGAACGTACACCAATAATGTCGGCATACTGGCCCATAACGCCTGCAGCTTCACGGATATGCTCCACAGTGCTTCCATCCATAATTACCCCATCGCGCAGTTCTAATGCCCAGCCTTCTTTATCAATATTAAGCACCATTACATTCATGCCTAAATTAATAGCTGCTTTTTGGGTACTCATGCGGGTACGCAGACTTGGGTTTAAAAATATTAAAGCCAGGGTTTTATTTTTACCCAGGTGCTGGTGGGCATACGGATCTTGTTTATGCTGCAACGCTTCTTTTACAAGCGCGTTGATATCGGTAACATCGTTTACAGAAGAGAATAGTTTCATCAGGCCGGTATTTAATAGCGAATTATTGGTTTAAAACATTTACAAAAGCCTCTAAAAACCTATCAGCATGTGCTTTTGTTAAATTGAGCGCAGGCAATAACCTTACTACGTTTGGTTTAGCTTCGCCGGTAAAAATATGGTGCTTAAATAAAAGTTCTTTACGCACGTTTGATAGTTCTTCGGGTAGTTCAATACCGATCATCAAACCTCTTCCGCGTACTTCTTTAACCTGCTCCAGTTTTTTGAGCTCTTTAATCAGGTATTCACCAACAGTTTCGGCATTATGCATCAGGTTATCCTGCTCCATGATCTCTAAAACGGCTAAGCCGGCAGCACATGCCAAATGATTACCACCAAATGTGGTACCTAACATGCCATAAGCAGGCTGGATTTTAGGCGAAATGATAATGCCGCCAACTGGGAAACCATTACCCATACCCTTAGCCATACTGTAAATATCGGCATTAACGCCGGCAAAATCCTGTGAGAAAAACTTACCGGTACGGCCGTAACCACACTGTACAGAATCGGCAATAAAAACGGCATTATAC
>NZ_JBCECK010000055.1:0-33500 GCF_039207105.1 Mucilaginibacter sp. | reverse complement strand
AATATCCTGAATACCTCCAGCTTGGCTGCATCAAATACCTGCCAATCAAAAATGTCAATATTGGTAAAATAGGTCTTGTATTTATTACAACCCAACTGTAATATGTGAAGTTGTTGTAACAGCTCCTGCTTTCTGGAAGCATCATATTTGGGATACAAGATCCCTTCAATTACCTGTAAACCGGCGGGATCAAATATCTGACCGCTACCTACCTCTACCTCGGATACCGGAGCACCGTTTACGCTGCGGGTAGTTGCAGCATCAAAATATTCGGCCGCCCATTCAAACTTTTTATAATAGTTCCTGGCCTGCAAAAACAGTTGCTGTAATTGCTTTTCATCGGGTGTATCACTCGTCGCAGCTACCTCGAACTTGTTGGTTATAAAATCAGAAAAATCATTTACCTGTACTAATAATGTTTTTGCAACCGCCTTTTCAATTGCTGGTTTCTCCTCCCCGCTTGAAAAAAGCGCGTAACCTGCAATGGCCATCACTACTATCAGTATACAAACAACTTTTTTCATTTAAACTATAGGGCCCGCAACGCAACATATTGCTAAACCAATACCGGTAAAAAAATACAGGGACAGCCTCGTAAAGCTGTCCCCTGGTTTTATAAATTTTATTTATGCAAATAGTTTCTACCCTCAGGTGTCAACTTCATCATGTTAAAAAGAAAAAGCATTCAACATCGGATTCGCGTTTTTATCGCGATCATTCAGCGGCTGTAGGTTCCATCTTTTTTCAATGAATGAAAGGATACTTACGGTTTCATATTGGGTATGATCAACAAATCCCTTTTTAGCAAACGGAGAAATAATGATGGCCGGAACGCGCGTACCCGGTCCCCATTTTTTATCAATTACCGGCGGGGCCACATGATCCCAGAAACCACCGTTCTCATCATAAGTAATAATGATCACCGCGTCTTTACCGTTAGGGCCGTTAAGCACCGCGTTTACCAACTCAAGCGTGTGACCTTCACCATTTTGAACATCAGAATAACCCGGGTGCTCGTTATTGATACCAATCGGCTTTACAAACGAAACGCTTGGCAGCGTACCATTTTTGGCAGCCTCCATAAAACTGGTTTCGTCTTTCAAATGATCTTTTTTAGCCTGGGTGCCATCAGCATATTTAGCAAAGTATACAAATGGCTGGTGGTGGTATTGAAACGTTGGGTCGGGTTTACCGGCCAGGGCATTATCCCAGCCGCCGGCATACCATGCCCATGAAATATTTTTGTCGCTCAGCCTGTCGCCAATAGTGGGCGTAGTTTGATTAGGTACCAACTGAGCCGGGTTGGCATGAGCCGGGTGGGGCATGTTTACCGAATAGCTGGTGTTGATTACATAACCATCAGGAGTAATTGTACCATCGCTGGTCATTTTGCCCGATGCATCTACTTTAGCAACCAAATTTGCCGGCGCATTCGGGAATACAGGGCTTGCCGCGGCAATAAGCCACTGGTGATTTAAAAACGAGCCGCCAAAGGCGCTATGAAAAAAGTTATCGCACAGGGTATATTTTTTTGCCATAGCATATAATGGCAACAGGGTAGTTTTATAATACCCCATCGTTAAACCTGCCGAAGTATTATACAAGGCATACTTATCCATTTTACCACCGTTAATTTGGTTTTGCTCCTGGTAATAGCGGTGCTGCACATCCGGTGTTTCCTGGTCAGATGGAATATACTGATCGATATTAAAATACGTGTTCGGCAAATTAGTAGGGAAAGCAGTTGATCCGGAAATTGGGGGCAGAGAAGCATAAGGCTTACCGCTGGCATCTACCTGGATTACATTATTTTTATTGGCAGTTGATAAACCGTTGGCTCCGGCAAACTGGCCATAAAGATTATCAAAACTATGGTTCTCTAAATAGATAACCACTACGTGGCCCACCTTATTAATGGCTGGCGGATTTGTGGGATTCTCTTTATTGATAAAAGATGAACCTAAAAGCATTACACCTATAGCCTGGGCTGATATAATACCGGTTTTTATGAAGTAACGAAAATTACTTTTCATGGCGGGATGATATTTTTCTTTTGAGTGGATTTGAAGGCACAAAAAACAACCTTCGGCATTAATGATATATTACATAAAGGTAATATTTATGTTAAGCCAAAGCAAGAACAACTTGAACGTTTCAACAAAGCAACTTGAACGTTTCAACAAAGCTAAGGGCTCCAATACAGTCTACCTTTGTTATATCAAATTAAATATTAAAACAATGACAAAGATTTGGTTTATAACAGGCAGCTCCCGCGGTTTGGGACGCAGCCTAACAGAAGCAGTATTAGCCAAAGGCGATAAGGTAGCGGCAACAGCACGTAACACTGAACTGTTGAATGATCTCGCCGATAAATATCCTGATCAGCTTTATGCGGTTAAATTGGATGTTACTAACAAAGAGCAGATCATATCAGCCGTAGAAAGCACTATTCAACATTTTGGCCGTATTGACGTATTGGTGAACAACGCCGGGTTTGGCATCATCGGTGCTGCCGAAGCGTTTTCTGACGAGCAGGTACGCAGCCAGCTGGAAACAAATTTATATGCACCCATTGAAATTACACGTGTAGTATTACCTTATATGCGCGAGCAAAAATCTGGCAGCATTTTACAGATCAGCTCAGTTGGCGGCCGTGTAGGTAACCCGGGCCTAAGCATGTACCAAGCCGCCAAATTTGGCCTGAGTGGTTTCAGTGAAGCTTTATCAAAAGAAGTAGCCGAATTAGGCATCCATGTAACTTGTGTCGAACCCGGCGGTTTCCGTACAGATTGGGCCGGTGATTCTATGAGTTACGCGCCATCAGTAGCTGGTTATGAAACAACGGTAGATGCACGTATCGAGTTTTTTAAAAGCGGCAAATTTGTACCTATGGGCGATCCGGAAAAAGCGGCTCAGGTTATGGTAAACCTGGTTGACAGCTCTGAGCCTCCAATGCACCTGGTACTGGGCAGCGAAGCCATCGCTATATTGAAACAGGCTGATGCAGCCCGTACAGCCGAAATGGAAAAATGGATGCCTGTAAGTTTATCAACGGACCATGACAACGCTGGAAACTTCCTGGAAACAGAAGCCGGCAAGGCAATCATGTCCAAATTAAAAAAAGGGGAGTAAACAAGTTTCTTCATTATACTCAAGAGCATTACCGTATAAATTTTATCCGGCAATGCTCTTGATTTTTTAGTTAAATTTGATCAATATGCTTGCTGAAAACCAACTAAGTTCTCAATCAGAAATTCATTACTCCTGCTATTACACCAGGAGCCGCGGGGGCGAACAGTTTATCACTGAGCATGCCTTTAGCTACCAGATATCCGGTAACCTCACCCTTACCGGCGCCGATAAGATATATACCTCCGGCCCCGGCGATTTCAGGCTGAGCAGACGAAACCAGCTGGTAAAATTTCTGAAAGAACCTCCTCCGAGCGGTGAGTTTAAATCAGTTTCTATTTATCTGGATCAGGCAACGCTCCGAAACTTTAGTATAGAATATGGATATAAGGCTGAAAAAAAAGATGAGGGCGACAGCATCATTTCATTAAAGCCCAACCCACTATACAAAAGCTACATGGATTCGTTACAGCCTTATGAGCATATGCCCCAGCCCCATGATAAAAACCTGCTTACCTTAAAACTGCGCGAAGCTATATTGATACTACTACAAGCCAACCCTGAGCTGAAGGATGTTCTATTTGATTTTAGCGAGCCCGGTAAAATTGACCTGGAGGGTTTTATGAATAAAAACTACCATTTTAACGTGCAGCTAAAACGCTTTGCCTATTTAACCGGGCGCAGTCTGGCCACTTTTAAGCGCGATTTTGAAAAGATATTCCACATAACACCCAGCCGTTGGCTACAGCAAAGACGCCTGCAAGAAGCTCATTATCAAATTAAGGAGCAAGGCAAGGCCCCATCTGATATTTACCTTGAACTGGGCTTTGAAGACCTCTCTCATTTTTCGTACGCGTTTAAAAAAACATATGGTATAGCCCCCTCCAGATTATTGTAGTTAAGCGCACTCGGCTTTGAATGATATGTACCATACAATCAATAAATATTACCACTAATAAAGCTTAAAAGCTCTATATATTTGTTATTATCAAAGAACAATATCATGGAACAGAAACTACCCCTACCTCCGTTCAATTTTGAAACGGCCACACAAAAAGTTCAATTGGCAGAAGATGCCTGGAACAGCCAGGACCCGGTTAGGGTATCTTTGGCATATACCGTTGACAGCGAATGGCGCAACCGCTCGCAATTTATAAACGGCCGCGAAGAGATCGTAAAGTTCCTGAGCGGTAAATGGGAAAAGGAACTTGATTATAAGCTAAAAAAAGAGCTTTGGGCTTTTACCGATAACCGCATAGCGGTGCGTTTTGAGTATGAATACCATGATGCCGACGGACAATGGTACCGTGCCTACGGCAACGAAAACTGGGAATTTGATGAGAATGGCCTGATGCAAAGGCGCTTTGCCAGCATCAACGACGTACTTATTAACGAGGCCGACCGTAGATTGTAAAACAGCGGCTAAGGCCGCTATTTGAACGAGTGGTTATCAATGGTGCCCGTGTGTTGATAGAAAAAGTGTAGGACTGTGCGATTCCCTCCTTTGGGAGGGAATATCTAATTAGCCTATCACTTGTTTTCATGCAGGCGCGGATCACTAAGCAACAACAGATCCAGCAAGGTTTTCGTTTTACCTGATAGAACTATTACTTACAGCCACCGCTATTTTTGAATCGGCAGTACCGTAGTACAAGTACCATTTATTGTCAAATACAGCCAGTCCTTCTACAAAGCAAACCTGGTTTACCTGTCCCGAACGCTCATACGGTTTTTCGGGTTTCATAAAATAAGTATCCAGGCGTTTAAGCAGTTTAGTTGGATCATTTTTATCAAACAAAGCCTGCGAAGCCGCGTAAGTGCCATCGGCCAGTTCCAGATCGCCAAATGATGTTACGTTGCGGCTGTTGTATATGAGCACAATGCCTTTATCGGTTAATATCGCCGGTGGGCCCGGCTCTACCAGATCGCTGTCAAATTTACCCTCACGGGTGGGCAGGGCTATTTTGAGTTCGGCAAAATTCATAGCTTCTGATCTTAATCTTACAGGCGGTTTCTCGCCAGCGGCCATTTTAGTAGGTGTCCAGTTGATCAAATCGGTAGATGTTGCCGTCCATATCTGGGTATCACCCCAATACATCCAATACTTCCCGTTTATTTTGGTAGCTACTACCCTGCCTTTTTTATAGGTTGATACAATAGAACCCGATTTGCTCCACTTTTCGGCATATTTACCGCTATCTGTTTTGGCAAATACACTGCCATGTTTTTGCCACTTGATCAGGTCGGTTGATGTAGCTACTAAGAGACGAGCCACCTTGCCATCAAATGCGGTATAGGTCATGTAATAAGTTCCTTTATTATCCTCAACCACGCGCGGGTCTTCACAGCCACCTTGCCATTCCAGTTTTTTGAGGTCGTCATTGTCCGGGTACAAAACCGGGGTGGGCTTGCGTACAAAATGCAGGGCATCGGTACTTACGGCTAAACCTATGCGCGATGTACCGTCAGGTTTTCCAGTTTTATCCTGAGCACGATAAAGCATCCATATTTTACCCCCTCTGTTTACAATAGCCGGGTTAAAAACATCTTTAGCCTCCCACAAAACCTGCGTTTTTAATATCGGATCGATAAACTTACCCCTCCCTGGCTCCAAAATAGGGTTAACACTATCAATCTTGTTAAATGGTAAAATTGCCCAGTTGTTAACGGTGTCCTTCAGCGAATCGGCTTTAGAAGCATTACTTTGACTGCCTTTGCAGCCACACATTGAAATTGCTACAGCAAGAGGAATAATAAAGTTCAGTTTCATAGCAGGGAGTACTTTATATTATAACTTATTTTTTCATCACCAGTTTTATAGCTACTGAATCGCCTACAATTTTACCATATTGGTTTGATACAATGCAGGAATTATGAAAATGTATACCCCCATAAAACCGGGCCCAAACGTTTTCATTAGCGGCAGCCCGGAATGATTTATAGGATCGGCTTTTTATACCAAATTCCAGTTCGGAGGTATCGGTATAGGCCACATTATCGCCCAGGGCACTGGTGAGCGCTTCGGCAGCTGCGGCAGATACGGTGCAATGCCCGCAGGTATATTCTGGAAAGGGCGGTGTTTGCAGGTGCGGCCGCCATTCTGCATCAATATATTTGTTAATCACGGTCTCGGGGCGGGCGGTGTTATAGGTGTATTTAGCCGTCCATGATTCAATAAAGGCATCAAACAATGCTATGGCTGTTTTGGCATAGGCATAAACGGTTTTATTAAAATCGGCATTTACCTGCTTTGCGCCGATACCCACAATACTTAGCCAATGACCCGGCGGCGAAAACTTTTTGGTAATGAATTGCACGTGCCCGCTTACGTTTAACTTACCTGGGTTGTCATCCCAAAAATCGGCCATATGGGCCTGGTCGTGGGTAAGGCTGTCAACCGCATTTTTGATGTACATTACTTCTTTGTAATATTTGCTGTTCTTGTCGGTCACGTTAAAGGCCGGCGGCTCTGGTACGCTGTATTCTTTAGCGTTGTTCATCACCATCGTACGGATTTCGCCCCAATGAGGTTCTACCGCTTCACCATAAAGCGGAGGTGTTGGCGTCCATCGCCCGGGTACGTTGTTGATAGCAAACTTGCTGGCACTGCGGGTTTTGGCATAGTTATCCTTTTTGCTCCAGGCCATGATAGAGGCTGCCACAGCTTTTGCAAAAGCCTCGGAATTGCTGATTTCCGCAGCAGGCATGCCATGCTCAACCGCTATGGTATGCAAACTATCTGTATAATATTTCAAGCTCCCTTCGGGGAAGGTAACAGCTTCACCCACTTTGCAAAAAGCCAGCATTGCCGCATATTCATAATCAATAACCTGATCAGCCGGTGCTTTGGCAACAGTTTTTAAACCATTCAGCTGCCCAACTAACGATCTGTACTGTTTTGGATAACCTGCCGCTATTACCTCATATGCAGCTACAGAGGCATAAGCATAATTACGCGAGGCCACCACCGGCGAAAAGTTATTCCCCATTACTACGCGGTTTAGCCTGTAAACCGTGCTGCTGAATAAAGCAGGGTTATGCAAAATAGTTTTATAATCTGATTTTTTGCAGGATGTAAAAAGTAATAAGGCAGCGGCAACAAAAATCAGTAAAGGTTTCATAGGGTGTAATTTAGCAAGTTAGATGATATTTTTTATAAAAGGTTGTCATTTCGACGAAGCAAATAGGATTGTGCATAGTGTGAGGAGAAATCTTATATAATTTGCATCCTTGATGTTCATTTGTATAAGATTTCTCTTCGCCCCAATGCGTATTCCATCACAGGCTCATCGAAATGACATAGCGTTTATTTTACTTTTAAACATTTCACTTAACAACATAAGTCTTTTTATCAACCCCAACCCCTGTGATGGTTAATGATTTCCAGTTTTTGGGCAATTTGCTTTTGATCTGAATGATACCTTCGGGGGTAATATCAAGCCCGCCAAAGCCCATTAATAAGCCCTGTATAATACCACCGGCTCCGGTTGCAAAGTAAGGGTTGGTACCTCCCTTGGTTTCGGCAATTACACGGAATGGCGGTAGCAGGTTAGGTTCGTAAGCATCTTTAAAAAAGTGATAAGCCTTATCCCCATTACCTAAGCGGGCATACAACAGGGTAAAAATACCCTGGGTCATGGCCGGAGTACCCTCGTTAGGTACGCGGGTCTCGTAATATTCCAGGTCTTTTTTTATCTGTATCGGGTCAGTTATGGTTTTCAGCGGATAGGCCAGCAGGTTTACATCAGCTTGCTTAATGCCCTCACCTTTGTAGGTGGCAAATTCACGCGTTACACCATCCGGAAATTTCAATATGGGGATATTTTGTTCTACCTGCTGCCAATCCGGGTCGGCCGCTAAACCTAAAATCTTAGCTGTAGCTATAGCACTTTGCAAGTTTGCTTTTGCGGCAGCATTAGTGAAAGCGTTGTTATCTACATTTTCGGCCCATTCATCGGCGGCCACTACGTCTTTAATATCGTAATGCCCCTCACCATTGCGTTCTACACGGCTTGCCCAAAAATCGGCGGTAGCTGATAGAATAGGCCAGCCTTTTTCAAGTAGCCATTGTTTATCCTGTGTAACGCAGTAATAATTCCAGGCGGCCAGGGCAACGTCGGCAGTAATGTGGTGTTCAAACGGACCACTCAGCGCCCATACCGGGGTTTCTTCTACCCCGCTGTCAGCGCTTTCCCAGGGGAACATAGCCCCTTTGTACCCATGCGAAAATGCATTTTGTTTGGCAGCAGCCAAACGCTGAAACCTGTATTCTACTAATGATTTGGCTATCTCCGGATGCAGCACCAACAGCGCCGGATACATCCAGATATCGGCATCCCAGAAAACATGTCCGTTATAACCTAAGCCGGATAAACCCATCGGCGATGGCGAGTAGGCTGTACCGGCCCTGGAAAACGAATACAGATGATACAACATGCTATGTACATCCTGCTGGGCCTGAGCATCGCCTTCAATTTTAATGTCGCTTTTCCATAACTCATCCCAGGCTTGTTCATGATATTTGATGAGGCGGTCGCGGCCTTCCAGCTTGGCAAACATGGTAAGGCGCTCGGCCTGGTTCAATGGGTCGGCATCATGAGCAGAGGTTATAGACGATCCGGCCAAGGCATAGCGGTACGTTTGCCCGGCAGTTAAGCTTTTGCTAAACTTCATGAGGTGCATGTTATTATCCCACATTTCATGAATTACCCGAGGCTCCTGCCCGTGCTGTTCATTAAACAAAAAGGTATTTGAGGCGCAAAGCTGTAATTTGCCTGTTGGGCTTTTAGCAGTTGAGGTAAGCAGGCTGATCGTTACATGCGGCCTGTCAATTTCGTTGTAATAATTCTGCACATCCTTTAAGGCATCGGGTGCTTCCATCACACTGGCAGCAGTAATGTTAATAGGCTTTTTAGCCGTAATACTGATATCCATTAAAACGGTAAAGGGTAGCTGTCGTAAAGAGTAATACGTATATTTTATAGATGCGGCATCGCCATAATCAAAAGTGGTGGTAAAGGCCGCATGCTGCATATCCAGCTCCTGTTTAAAGTTGCTGATATTTTTGGCTTCCATACGCTTACCCCCTATTTCGAGGTAGCTGTTGAGTAAGTTAAAGCTGTTTAAAAAGTTACTCACCCGGCCCCGGCCGTACAGATCATAAGCACCCGCAAGTACTACGTTTTTAACCTTAAAAGGCTCGGGCGATGATACAATGCCGATCATGCCATTGGCTACCGTTATGCCGTAATAGTTAGCGGCATCAATTTTATCGGCTTTTATTTGCCAGGCGTTTTGAGCCTGTAGTGTGCTGACCCAAAAACACAGGCCTGTTAACAACGTGCCTACTTTGTTCATATCAATTAGTTAATTTATAAAACCTGATCGGTTTATTATTGAAAGCTACGGCGTAAATTAAGCCTGCGGCGGTTTTAATTGTTTTGATATCCCTCACCTGTCCCCGCAGTAAAAACCCGGATGATACCGGCGAAATGCTTTTCAGGTTCCTGTTGTTATCCAGCAACATCACATCCCCATAATCTGCATCGTACTTACCCTCGTAAGGCAGTACACCATTAAAATTACCACCTGTCAGTACGCCTCTACTGTCTTCAGAAAATACATTCAATCCAAAAAGCGGAGATACTTGTGCCGATGCAGGGAAAGCTCTGAACTCGAAATTACCTTGCCCTTTGTTATAAAACACACCTGATTGGAAAGAAGCTGCTTTTAATGGTTTATTATCATTCAACGAATCGCCGAATATTTGTTCTACAGTTTTACCGGCAAAATCACGATAATATAAAAACTTCTTTTTAATAACAGGCACCTGGCGTTCAATGTCGCCTTTGCCTAAAAAGGTATAATACTTCTGATTAATGCCATAAGCCACTATTGGGTCTATGGTACCGTTCTTGTCCAGATCGGCCAGGTATAGTTTTAGCGGATCATCAGTAGTAGGCTTTAGCTTGGAGTTGCAGCCGTAGTTTCCGGCTAATATATCTATTTTGCCATCGCCATCCACATCGGCCAGTACAACCCGTTGCCACCAGCCGCTTAGACTATTAATTGAACTTTCCTGCTGTTGTACCAGTTTCCCTTTTTTATTCAGGAAAACCTTTACCGGCATCCACTCGCCTGCTACTACCAGATCAGGCCAGCCATCGTTATCCAGATCGGCAAACGCTGCAGAGCGCAACATGCCTGCATGTTTTAGTTCGTCAGGAATAGCCGCCTGATGATATACCCCGTGCCCATCATTCATTAACAAATATGACTCAGGTATTTTGCCAAATTCCAGATTATCCGGCGAGCCAGCTACAAAAATATCTGGGTAACCGTCATGGTTTACATCGGCAACTGCCACGGCCGATTTATTTGACCGGATAACCGGGATGTTAGCCGAACGGCTAAAGTTGCCCTTGCCATCGTTCATGTACAGCCTGTCGGCCAGTTCAGGTGCGCCTTTGCTCAACTCGCCGCCACCGCTGGCCACATACAGGTCGGGAAACCCATCATGATTAGCATCCAGAAAAACGGCATCCACATCTTCGCTGGCAGAATCGGCTACGAAGGCTGGCTGTGCAGATGGCTTAAAATCGCCCGATGGGGTTTGGATAAACAAGGCCCCTGGCTGGTTGCGGGCACCGCAAACGTACAGGTCTTCCAGGCCATCATGGTTTACATCGGCAACTGCCATGCGCGGCCCCTCGGCTGATAACATATGAGGGATGAGCGGTTGCTGGTTAAAATCAACAAAGTCATCTTCCCGATGCTTCCAGTTAATATGGATACTATTGGTAATATCTTTAATAAGCGGTTTTGCCGCCGGGAAAAATTGCTGATAATTAAATTTGCCAGCAGCATTTTGCTGATCAATGGTTAACTGCTGGTTTGCCTTTACATTTTTTAATACCTGATAGGTTTGGTTTGGCCATACAATCAACAAACTATCTATCTGCTGTTTCTTTCCTAAACCAAAATGCAGCCTCGGCTCAACCGATGATTGAAAACCACGCGTGAGCATTAGTTGTTCGTACTGCATCTGCCCGCCGCAAAAAACGTAGGCCTTTGTGCCAACACCAAAACCATTATCGGCCCGGCCGGTAAATTTGAGCGTAAGGTAAGGTGTTGCAGGAGAATTATTTTTGTAGATACCCGCTTCATGGTTCACATTGTTAGTCACCAGATCGAGCCTACCATCGTTATTCAGATCGGCATATACTGCTCCGTTAGCCAGGTTCGGATTGCCCATGCCCCAGTCGGTACTTTTATCGGTAAATTTTTCGTTAGCGTTGCCTTTAAATAAATAGCTGTGCATATCGCCTAAAGGCATTTTATCAAGCACAGTACTATCAAAGCCTCGACCGCTATTCAGCATACCCTGTACCCTATCATTTGATACATAGATCACATAATCCATATCCAGCGCACGACGCTTAATACCGTTGGCAATAAATAGATCCTTGATACCGTCGTTATCGAAATCGGCCAGCAAGGGGCTCCAACTCCAATCGGTAGCAGCAACGCCATCCATCAAGGCAACTTCGCTAAAGGCCTCGCCATTACCCAGGTTTTTCTGCAGTGCATTGCGAGAGTATTGATCCTGAAAACCGTTATTGGCTATCTTGAATTTATACTGATCGTATGATTCATCAGCACCATAGCTTTTCAGCGTGGTTTCTTCTCCGGGCAACATATCGGCGGTTATAATATCCAGCTGACCATCATTGTTAAAGTCGGCCATATCGTTACCCATACTAAAGCGGCTGTAATGGTTAAAGTGCTTAGCGCCCGATTCGGTGAAAGTGCCGTTACGATTGTTGATGTAGTAGTAGTCATTTTCATGAAAATCATTACCTACATAAATATCTTCCCAGCCATCATTATTTAAATCACCAACGGCTACACCCAAACCATAACCCAGCGCACTGCTGTATATGCCCGCTTGTTTGGTTACCTCGGTAAAATGATTGTTTTTGTTGAGGTAAAGCCTGCTGCCTGCCAGTTTGTTATCCGTTTTGCGCATGGCGGTATCGCCATAAACAGCCACCGAATGATCTGACTGGTTAAGCAGGAAACAATCCAACTTGCCATCATGATTGTAATCAAAAAAAACAGCCTGGGTAGAGAAACCTGAAAAATCAAGTCCATACTCTGCCGAGCGTTCTGTAAAAGTGCCATTATGATTATTGATATAGAGCGCATTGTGCCCTTTAAGGTTAAGCTTTCCCGCTACAGCGCATACGTAAATATCCAGGTAGCCATCATTATTAACATCGGCCATCGTTACGCCCGTGCTCCAGTCGGCAGTGCCTGCAATGCCCGCCTTAGCGGTAATATCCTGAAACTGAAAGTTGCCTTTGTTGAGGTAAAGTTTATTGCCTCCCTTTTGATTGGCTGTAAAAAACAGATCGGGCAGGCCGTCATTATTAATATCGCCAACAGCTACCCCCCCTCCGTTGTAATAGTACAGGTAATCTAAAATACCGGGGCGATCGTTGTCGCTTATCAGGTTTTGAAAGTGTATGTTGGTTTTTTCAGCAGGTAATTGTTCAAATAGCGGCGGTGCTGCCGGTTTTTGCTGATGACATGATAACAAGGTTACGCCTAGCAGCAGTAACAAAATATATAACTGGTTTATAAAGCGGCTCATATGTTAAATATAGGGGATTATTACCTGCATATTTACAATATCATTATCTGATTGTGGAAGTTTATTATCCGTAAATTTTTCTATAGGTAAAATCAACGAATGCAGGTACTTATCCTGAATGTACAACTGCATAGCGCCATAAATTTTTTGCTTATTTTTATATAGCCCCCGGTAATAACCTACCAGTATTTTACCGGCCGGCATTTGCTGCAATTGCAATGGCGTACCGGCAACATTGGCCTTTTTATTAATGGCGATACCTACCATAAGCTGTACAGAATCGGCAGGAATATTTGTAACCTGCACTTGTACCACATCAACTGGGTGTAACTGATTATTGTTGATAAAATTATTTAAGGCCACCTGTGCCTGGTTACTTTGACTATACCAACCGGTTTTAGGTACCGTCATTTTTTTTACGAGCATTAGCTTCCCTTCTGTTTGCCGCCGTTCAATCTTAAAGCCGTAATAGAGTTGGGTATCTTCCATATAGGCTTTGACGTTCCATACCGGATTATCTTTGATACCCTGATCACTGAATTTAGAACGCCAGTAACCTAACAGATTGGTTTTGTAGGATACAATAATGATAGCGTTGTTGATAGAACTATCGGGGCCTACTGTATAGTTATATTCCGCTTGCTTATCGTTAATGAGTTGAGTAACGGTAAAACTGCTGGAGTTATCAAACTTAACTTTTAACACTGTGCCATGCGCCTTGATGTGGAAGCCCTGGGATGTGCTATCTACCTTAAAATCACTTCCAGCCTGTTTTAATTGCGGCTGCCATTTTATCCAGTTGTGCGCAACCTGCAATTGCTGCAGCAAATTAACATATTGGGCATTGATATGAACCCCTACCGAAGCTGTAACCGGAATAAAACCTACAATAACCGTAATGAGCAAAAATGCCAGGATAATTACTTTTTTTATCATGAATACACAAGCAGATGAAATAACCAGCATAAGCCGGTATCTAAAACAACAGACACCACATCTGCAAAGGCAATTTGGCCAGTACGGATGTGGTGTTGCTAATATTAACGGACAAATTAATTAATTGCCGTAACCCGGATTTTGTGTCAGCTTAGGATTAGATACCCTTTGCGGTGCAGGAATCGGGAAAATGTAAGTATGCGTATCGGCATCCTGTACTTTACCTGGTACACGTGCAGCCGAGAAGGATTTGACTGATGTTGCTACCTCAAACCTGATCAGGTCATTACGGCGCCAGCCTTCCCAGGCAAACTCACGTCCACGTTCATCTAAGAAATTTTCGTAAGTAAGCTCGGCAGGAGTCCAGTTAGGCAAACCTGAACGGTTGCGAATGGTATTAACCAGTGTTAAAGCTTCGGCATTATCACCCAGGTGCATATCGGCTTCGGCTTTCATCATTAACGCGTCGGCATATCTGAATAATACACCATCGTTATTGGTATCGCCATGCGTACCGGGTTGTGGTGCATATTTAACGCTCCGTACACCTGCAAACTTAAATGAATCGGCTGGGTTGCTTAATTCATTGATGTAAGGGCTCAATATTACTTTTAAACCTGTGGCCGGGTCTGTTAACGCGGCACCGGATGAGCTGTATTGCTGGCCAACTATCCACATTTTTTTACGGGCGTCATTATCGGCAAACTTCAGATAAAACGCACGCGGACCTGAAAAACCGTTGTACGGCTGACCGGTAAGGTTATAGGTATATTGGTTGTTGTAGTTCAAAGTGTTTAGCTCTATACCGTTGCCCGGGATATTAATGTTGTCAAAAGGTACAACAAAAATATTCTCGGTTGAACCCTCATTGCTCACAATGAAGTTATCCAGCACATTAGGCTGTAGCGTGTATTTACCTGATTTGATTACCAGATCGGCTACATCATGAGCTTTTTGCCATTGCGGAGTACCGGTATAAACCTGAGCGTTAAGATATAATTTAGCCAGTGTCATATAGCCGCCCCAGCGGTTAATATGACCATAGGTGGTGTTATCCTTAACATCGGTTAACAAAGGAACATTGGTGGTTAGTTCACTCTCTAAAAAGGCATAAACATCCTTACGCGGTACAGTAACAATTTTATCTGGTGGCGTATCAAATGATGATACTACAGGCACGTTACCATACATATCCATCAGCATGTACAGGTAATAAGCGCGCAGTACTTTAAGCTCCACTATTTTCTGATCGGCATTATCGGGTTTCTGAGCCAGTTTACTCAAAATACTGATGGCCGAGTTACACTTGGTTATACCATTGTTAAGCGCTTTCCAGGCATTATCAAAAATATCATAATCATTCCGGAAGGTATGCTGCCAGAGCGACTGCCATTTACCGCCGTCGTACCAGTCGTTACCACGTGTAGGCACAACCATTTCATCAGTTGATACCTCATTGAGCTGGAATACATCGTTACTGGGTATGTTGGTAAGCGAGTTGTAAGCCGGGGCAATAGCTGCCTCTACCTGCTCTGGCGATGTAAAGAAATTATTTTCGGGTATAACGCTATGAGGCTGCACATCAAGCTTGGTACACGATTGCATGAAGGAGCCACCTGCTAAAAGTAACACAGCCCCTACTATATATTTTATATTTTTCATCTCTTATGCTATTTAAATATGCTGCACAATTATTTGAATGTTACGTTGGCACCTAATGTAAAGGCCCTAACTTTAGGATAGTATCCGTTGTTGATATAGCTCTGGCTTTGGTAACCGCTGTTCTGGTAACCGTTATTTAAGCCTGAGTTATCATCGGCAACCGTAAGCTCCGGATCGCTGCCTTTGTATTTAGTGATCAGGAACAGGTTGTTGGCTGCCAGATACACGCGTATAGCCTGTACACCTTTAATTTGTTTAAAGGTATAACCAAGGCTGGCATTATCAAGCCTTAAGTACGATGCTCCCTGCAGCCATTTATCTGATACATAAGCACCATCCTTAATACCGTTGGTTAAAGCATCCTTAGTAGTATTGTTTGTTGGCAGCCTGGTAACAGTTTCAAAGTTCAGCAGGTTGTTGTTAAATAGTTTCTGTCCGTAAACACCTCTCAGGAAAAAGCTTAAGTTCCAGTTTTTGTAGGTAAAATTGTTGCTTAAGCCATAGTTAAATTTAGGCGACGGATCAATATAGTACTTTTGAGGGCTTGAACCTTCGGCAGTGTACTGAGCGGCGGATTTACCATCAAATAATTGGTTGCCGTTAGCATCAACACCAGTGAAATGCGGCAAATAAAACTGATACGGTGCTGCTCCTGTTTTAAGATAAGTGATTGGGCTTGAACTTAAACCACGACCCTGCGCATAACCAAGCGGAATAAGGTCGGTATTGATATCAAAGCCAGCGTAAGTACCAGAAAGCGAAGTGATACGGGTTTTAACAAAAGCTATCTGCCCAGATACTGTCCAGCCAAAGTTAGTGGTTTTAACCGGTACGCCTGTAATAGCAATCTCGACACCTTTGTTAGTTAAACGACCTACGTTAGCCAAAATTGACGAATAAATGAACTGTCCGCCTGATGGTACGGTATAGTTGTACAACAGGTTTTTGGTAAAGTCATTAAAGTAGTTGATATCGCCGGATAAACGATTGTTAAACAAGGAGAAATCAATACCTATATTACGTCCGTGACGTTCTTCCCACCTTAAATCAGGATTGGCATTCTGGATAGGCTGGTAACCTGCAGGATATTGGAAAGTTCCGTTTGCTGGATTATAAAACTTGCTTGTAGGCCCATAAAGAAGTATTGACGAGTAAGGCGAAATAGCATCGGCGTTACCTACCACACCGAAACCAGCTCTAAGTTTCAGGTCATCAACCCAGCTTACATTATTTAACAGGTCTTTCTTAAGACGGTAAGCTAAGTCAAATGAAGGGAAATTACCCCAACGATGATTAACACCAAACTTAGATGAACCGTCACGCCTGAAAGTAGCTGTTGCATAAAAACGATCGTCATAGTTATAGTTCACACGACCAACGTATGATATCAGCTTAAACTCTTCCTTGTAAGAAAATATTTTGTTAAAGGCTGAGTTACCACCACCCAGGTTGTTATCCAGGTTTTCGGGTACCAGGAAATCCTGGCTGCCACCAGATATGTTACTATTAATGAAATCATTGTACTCATAAACTGCTACAGCAGATATGTTGTGTTTTCCGAATGATTTATTGAAATCGAGGTGTATATCACCTTTGTATGAATTGGTGTTGTAATTTCCATCTCGCGCCTGGTTCACGTTGTTCTCCTGCGGAAATGTAGGCTGGAAAAAGTGCGTTTGCACATTGTTACGTGAAGTTGAACCGGTTACACCTATTTTTAAGCTTGGAATCAGGTTATAATCGGCGCTACCATTAATAATGGTCAGGTACTCATTGGTATTGTTGGTGGTTTGCATCAGGTGCAATACCGGGTTGGCCTCATTAAAGTCGGTATAAATGTAATAAGTGCCGTCGGCATTTTTTACAGGGTAAGTTGGCGGCGAATTAAACACGTACTGAAAAACGCTGTAATCAGTAGGATTACGCAAATCGCTGCCGTTAGGGTTATTTGCGTCAAAAGCACCCGGTATTGCAGTCAGCTTACGGGTAGTATTCACGTTTGATATCCCCAATTTCAAATTCAGTTTCCCATCAAGCGCTTTTTGCTCGGCATTAAAACGCAAGCCCAATTGTTTTTTACCGCTGTTTAAAATAATACCCGGCTGATTTTGATAGTTGATGGATGCACGGTAGTTAAAATCACCAGTACCGCCGCTTACAGCAACGTTATTGCTTGAGGTAAAAGCTGTACGGGCTATAGCATCCTGCCAATCGGTATTACCGCCTTTATCATAAGTGGCTTTGTTATCAAAACCAGAAATAGCGTTTCTGTATTCAGATGCGCTCAGCAACTCAAACTTATTAGCTTGTTTGCCCACGCTCACGTAACCATTATAATCAACCTGAGCCTTGCCGCTGCGGCCATGTTTGGTGTTCACTATAATTACGCCGTTAGCACCACGTGAACCGTAAATAGCGGTAGCAGAAGCATCCTTCAATACGTCATATGATTCAATATCGCCCGGAGGAATGTTTTGAAACTGGTTAGGATCATCAAGCGCCACACCATCAACCACAAACAGCGGTGTTTGGCTACCGGTAATAGATGTTTGCCCCCTTAAGCGGATGCTGGCATTCTGGTTAGGGTCGCCACCGCCCTGGATAATTACCAAACCTGCAACCTTGCCCTGTACCTGGTCAAGCGGGTTGATGATGGCACCCTGGTTAAAATCTTTGGCGCCTATATTTGCTACAGCACCTGTAATATCCTTTTTACGTTGCGAACCGTAACCAACGCTCACAATTTGCACCTCGCTAAGCGCGGTTGCACTGCCCACCAGTGCAATGTTTACTGAGGTTTTTCCGGTTATATCAACCTCTTGTTTGGCAAAGCCAATAAATGATACCACCAACGTATTGGAAGATGCCGGCAACGATAGTTTAAATGCACCTGTAGCATCTGTATTAGTACCAATGGTTGAGCCTTTTGCCACAACAGATACACCTGGCATTGGTGAACCATCGTGCGAATCTGTAACCTTACCGGTAATTACCTTGTTTTGGGCCAGCACAGGCACCGCAAAAAAGCAAAGAATAGCAAGACAGCTTACTTTAAGTAAATTTTTTAGCTGCATAAATTTAATTTTAGGGTTATTTGGTTGTTATAAATGTAACTATTAATACATTAGGATAAAATATTTATAAAAAATATTTTTAATTACTAATAATACCTAACTATTGATTAATTAAAACTTTGAGGACTATGGCGGGCTGCAGATGTGTATGTAATTTTTGCTCATATGTAGTTTTTTCAATTAACAAAATTTATAGCCGCATAAGCCACGCAACATGGCACATACAGTTAACAAGCATGTTATTGTGCAGCCGGCAAAAGCCGGCGGCAACATTTTGGTAACCTGAGTTACCTGCACTAAATTTTAATTTATTATGGGTTTATATAATAGCTTACGAATGGTTCAACATCATAACCACGCAAATTGTTTGATTATTTGCAGATGATGACTTGACCTGATACAAAGTAATAGGCGTATAGAGGTAATACCTATTTATTTTGCCAAAATATAAAAAAATATAAGATTTATAAAACTTAAAATACTAATAATCAATATTTTAATTTTTAAAACTAAGCCAAAAATATAAATGAAATTTAAGCCCGTTTATAATGTTTTATAAAATTGTTACATAACAAAAGGATACTTATAGCTATGTTTTGTTCTGTATTTCTACCGCTTTAATAGCCATGATCTTTTGATCAAACTGTTCGCCGGAGATAAGGGCTTTTGCCTTAATACGCATTTTGTAAACGTATATAGTATTTACAGAATATTCCAGAATATTGGCTATGGTTTCGTTGTCGGTAACTCCCATCCTGATCAGGGCAAATATGCGCAAGTCGGTATTGAGCACTTCATTATCTTTTGGCCATATCTGATCTTCCTGTTTAAACAGCGAGTTGAACGCGGTAATAAAGTTGGGAAATATTTTAAGGAAGATATGGTCAAACGTATTGAATAGCAGCTCGCGCTCTTTCTTAATATTTATTTCATTGATAGCCACCTGTATGTCATCATGCTTTTTAGCCAGCAACTTCCTGTCAATATTACGTTTGAGCTTCTCGAGCTTTAATATATAGCCCGATATTACATTGAAAAAATAGCCGATATACTCCTCTTTGATTTGAGTATTCTCTACCAGCTTGCCATTAATGGCTTCCAGCTGCTGGTTTTTTTCCTCAATGATTTTTTCCTTTGCTTTGAGACGTTTAAGCTGATTAAAGATGATGAATGCTACCATGAGCACCAGTATAGATACCGCCGTTATAGACAGTAAATAGATCAAAAATTGATTTTTTTCCTTTTCTATCAATACCAATTTTTGCGCGGCGACTACGGGCAGTACCGCCGCTATCTTGATCTTACGCAGGCGGGCGCCATAATACTCCGCATCGCGCATGGCATGATCAACAAAAATATAAGCGTCAGCGATGTTACCGTTATGATAAAGCAGATCGCCCAATGCGAAACTGGCCAGGGTTTCTTTAGTTGATGAGCGAATATCATTAATGGCTCCGATGATCAGTAGGTTCATCTTTTCTTCCACTTGTGTTGATTTGGGATAAAAAGAACTTAGCGCGGTGGCCACCATTGCACGCTGATGATTGGTTAAGGGATATTTATAAAACAATTGGGTATAATATACCGAAGGTGATTTCAGATCGCCTATGCGTACCTGCCTGTCGCCCTGCAACCGCATCCATTCAAATGAATTGGGTTTAAGCAGCGTAATGGCCGAATCAAGATATTTGATAGACAAACCATTATTATACTTACTATAAAATACATTATCATCATAATCGGCCAGGTCTGAGTGAGCGCGTGCTTTTAACGAATAATATTCAATTTTACTATCAGTATCAAGCAGCCTCACATTAATGCCGTTAAAGCTGTCAAAAGCTTCTTTAAACATCCCGGCTGATAATAATATAAAACTCAGTTTAATTTTACAGCTGTTCTGCTTACCAACTTCATGCAATTCATCAGCCAGGGGGGCCATTTTATTAACGTATACATAGGCAGAGTCGAACTGGTAGGTCTTATACTCCTCATATATTTTATTGCAAAGTTCATATCTGGCTGCCGGATTAGATGCCGGTTCAAGTGATAATGCTGATTTAAGCTGAATGATGTGAAACTCCTTTTTGTCGTCATATACTTTTTGCAGGGTTAGCTCGTGCTTCAGTTCATTAAGCAGGCTATCCGTTTTTGATGAAGCAGTAGCAACGCTATGTCCAAAAATTACAAATAATAAGACTGGCAAAAAAGTTCTCATAAAAGGGTTTATAGATATCAAAACAGAATGATGAAGATAAGAAAAAGCTTATAATATGTTCATACAAGCCAATAATTAGCATTTTGTTCACCACTAATTTCTTATATGTAAACAGTTATTAACTATTAATCCATTGTTCCGTTTTGTACAATTCAGGAGTTTACAGGCACGCTACTTTTGAATATCGTATCAATCATCTTAAAAATCAGAATATATGAATACAATAAGCAAACGATTTAAAATGCTGCATCAACAAACAGAACCACTTTTACTGGGATATATGGAATGTACAAAGCGCTGTTGTTTTACAAAAACTACAATATAAGGCTATCGCGACATCAAGCATGGCCGTTGCCGAAACCTTAGGCTATCAGGATGGAGAACAAATGCCTTTTGACGAGTACCTGCTGATCATTAAAAGAATTAAGGCTTCAACATCTATTCCATTATCTGTTGATTTAGAAGCGGGTTACGGAGAAACCGAGGATAAAATAGTTAAAAATATTCAGCTGCTTCATGAATTAGGCATAGCCGGTATCAACATAGAAGATTCTGTTGTAAATGCCAGTGGCCGTATTATTCTTAATGCTAATGACTTCGCCCAAAAGCTGGCGGGCATAACCACCCGCTTAAAAGCTCTTGATGTTGATATTTTTATCAATGTGCGCTGCGACACCTTTTTACTGGACTTACTAAATGCCTGTGATGAAGCTGTTAACCGAATTAAGCTGTATGAAAAGGTAGGGGCAAACGGCATTTTTCTGCCGTGTATAACAGCTATTGATGATATAAAAACTACCGTAAGCAGCACCAAGCTCCCTGTAAACGTAATGTGTATGCCTGGCTTACCTGACTTTGAAGTACTGCAATCATTGGGTGTAAAAAGAATAAGCATGGGGAGCTTTTTAAATAATGCCGCTTATAAAAAAGCAGAAGCACTTGCACAAAATATCCTACGGGAAAGAAACTTTTCGGGTTTATTTTAATAAAAAAGGCCTGCCGACGGTGCATGCACCGCGACAGGCTTATAAACCGGATCCGTACCTGATGTACGTATCACGGGGAGGGGTATTAAATTAAAACTGAAAGTAGATAAATGAGCCACCGCTTGTTTGGCTCCATATCAATAAAATAAGCATCAATGACCATGCTGTTCCGGTGAGCCACCAGGGCAGCTTGCAGGCAACATCGATAGTGCTGCGGTTGCGCATAAGCCAGTGAATGATGATGGTTATCGGAATAATAATGGCTATTTTAAGGATGGCCACAGTGGCCAGCAGCGGTGTGGCACTATTTACTACACTAAACATGGATGTCAGAATTCTCCAGGCGCCGGTGAAGGTAGATGCCCGAAAAAACACCCAGGTAATATTTACCAGAAAAAAGGTAAGCAGCGCGTACAGGAATCCGGTAAAACCATTGTTCATAGCGTATGATTTTGGCTTACTTAATTGTTTTCTCCTGTCTTCAAAAAACTTTTCAATCCATAAATATAGCCCGTGCAGACCTCCCCATACCACAAACGTCCAGTTAGCGCCATGCCATAAGCCACCCAGTAACATGGTAATCATTAAATTAATGTAGGTGCGGAATTTACCATTGCGGTTGCCCCCCAGGGGTATGTACAAATAATCACGCAGCCAGGCTGATAAGGTGATATGCCACCTGCGCCAAAAATCAGAAAAACCTGTTGCCGCGTAAGGGAAAGCGAAGTTTTGGGGAAGTATAAAACCCAGGCTTAAAGCCGCCCCGATAGCACAGGTAGAGTACCCGGCAAAATCGAAAAATATTTGACCCGTAAAGGCAAGCACACCCATCCAGGCATCAAGTGTCGGCACTGCTCCGGAACTGTTAAAAACCGTGTCGGCAGAGTTTGCAAGCATGCTATCGGCCAGCACCACTTTCATAAACAAACCCAGCGACAGCAGGAACAGGCCTTCAAACAATTGTTTTTTAGTAGCAGTACGTGGTGTTTCAAATTGGGGCACCAATTGCTCGGGCCGCACAATTGGCCCTGCTACCAAATGCGGAAAAAAGGTAACAAACAATGAAAAATCAAGCAGTGAACTTACCGGTTTGCTATGCTTTTTGTACATATCAATGGTATAGCATAACGTTGTAAAAGTATAAAAGGAAATACCAGCAGGTAAAATGATATTAGGCTTAGCCGGATGATAATTAATACCAAAAGCATTAACCAGGTTAACAAAGTTTTCAAGTAAAAAGCCACCATACTTAAAAAAGCAAAGCATACCCAGGTTACCAACCAGGCTGATCACTAATAACAGGTGCCGTTTATGTTTATTGGTCTGGTTGTAAAGCGCTTTGCCCACATGAAAATCAACAAAGGTGGATAGCCATAACAGCATAATAAAAGGAGGATTCCAGGCCGCGTAAAAAATATAGCTGGCCAGTAGCAGGATGCTCTTTTTGGCCTTCCAGGCAAACGGCAGGTTGTGCAGAAAAAGCACAATAGCAAAGAATACGACAAATGTATATGAATTGAATACCATTTTAAATTATATATAGATTAATAACTATTTAGCGAACGACGAAGGCAGTAACTTGATAAGCTCGGTAGTGAATACAACGGCTTGTGCCTGGCAAAGATGCGACCACTCGGGACACTCAAAATGGTTAATAGTGGGATAATCAGCAAAGTGAATGCCCCTGGTATTGGTTGCTGTTATCAATGGTTCCCAATATTGCTGCCTTTTAAAAAGCCGCTGTTCTGTTTGCCAGAAATATCCGCTTGATGGCATACGTACAAATACAACATCGCCGCCACGTGCCCTGATCTTTTCAACAGCATTTTTTGCTTTTTGTAAAATCATGGCTTTTTCCTTGGGCTGAGGGCCCTTGCCAACCAAACCCAAAAACACCTTCCAGAAATCCGTTACTTGCTTTTGCTCTACAGTATTAGTCAAAAATTCCTGGGCCATTTTATCCTGACGGTCAAAATCAATTTGCTCAAAGTCTATTGGAAACTCCGGCTCTCCCATTACCCCCGGTCGGTTAGGTATGTGTAACTTATCGAGTTCAGCGTTTAGCGACAGGTCCTTTTCATTCAGAAATACCAAATGCGATTCCAACACGTGGTTTAATTGAAAACTGGCCTTTTGCGCATACGTTTCCTTTTGATAATAATGAATGGCATCTGATGGCCGACTATTAAAAGGCGGGGCCACGCTAAAAAAAAGCTCCTCAGTTGCGTCCACAACCAGATGGCCATTGAATTTTGTATCGTTACCCAAATCTTCTAAAATGGTTAACGGCGAACTTCCTTCAAAACCCAACTGCACGGCATCCTTACCTGTTATTTTTCGCCAGGTATTAATATCCACATCGTATTTAATGCGCGATGTGCCAATAAAAACAGTGGCCTTATTGGTAGGTTCATATACGTTGGCTCTTTTGTCGGCCCAAAGCTCCGAGCCATCATCATAGGTAATAGGTACCCCTTTTTGCCTGAGGTAAAATTCCCAGCTGCCTACTGCTATAGACACCATAAGTGCCATGAGCATTGCTGGTTTAAAGAGATTTGATTGAGTGATCATAAACAATTACAAATAATATTGTATGGCAAATGTCATTTATGTAACTCGTTACTTTTAACACCAATAGCGGGGCAGTACTATCACCATAACTGGGGATAATAGCCAGGCAAATAGCAAAACATACTCTTTTCGTTACGCCAATTACAATATTAATCCCTTAATTAGATGAGACCCCGGAAAGAGAATGCAGGTACTATAGCTCTCTTATCAAAAGAAACCGTTTACTACGAATCCCCACTTTTGGGGATTTTTTGTTCCGGGCTGTTTCGTTCTCTTTGTATCAATAAAACATACCGGGACAAATACTAAAGAATGCTTAGTAAAGGCAAACAAGTTTTCAATAATTACATTAATATATTATAGCGCTTGTTAAACCTGGCATTCTTTAAATTATAAGTTATTGGTTGTTACCAATGTTTAGGCGTGTTGACAATTGTTGTTGTTGTTTATGTGTTAACAAGCGCTCCCACCATCTTATTCTACAAGGGGTGGGAGTTTAAACAACCTGGTTCAATAATTACTTTAAACTTTAACCCCATGAACATTAATCTAAAAACAGTCATCCTCTCTTTAAGCATCATGACGGTGTTTAATGAAGTTAACGCGCAAGGCAACCCTGATAATGGGTTAATAAAAAATCAAGTTCCGGTTACTAATGCTTTAGACTATATCAATAAGTTAAAACCCATTAGCTACGAATTTAACCGCGATAAATACAACCAGGCAAATTTACCCGCAGGCAATCAGTTTGGGTTTGATGCCCAAGAGGTAAAAAATGTTTTGCCCGGAGCTGTTGGCACATACAATACATGGTACAATAGCGGTAAAAATAACCCCAAAGCCATTGAAACAAATACGGTTGATATGCAGCAACTGGTGCCGCTGCTGGTAGGAGCTATTAAAGATCAGCATGCAGAAATTCAGCAGTTAAAACAGCGTATAACTCAGTTAGAAGAAGCCCAAAAATCAAAGTAAGTTAATAATAGTACAATTAGTTAATTACGAACGCGGCCTGCGAGAGGCCGCGTTTTTCTTTTTAACAGTTATTTATTTTATCTTCTGAATGCACCGTAGCTCAATTTATTTTCGGCCGAATGGTTTACCTTTAAGCAGGAACCTAATTGCGTTCTAATACTCTCTAACTGGAACCTGGTATTGAACAGCGAATCCTGTATACCTGCCATTTGCGTAACATCGTCAGTCATTTTTTTATACAGCAAAAAACTGCTGGTGGCAGGCTGTTCCTGCTTAATAAGATCTTTAATTTTGAAATTTACATTCTGAATATCTTCAAGCATAGATGCCTGATTATCCATTTCTTCAGCATTAATGGATGTAAACTTGGAAAGTTCATTAAACCTTGATAGGATGATATCAAACTGGGTGTTTATATCTTTCCTTTTTGAAAGTAGCTTTTCGGCCTGAGTAGCATCATCCTGCAAAAGCGTGTACTCATAGTTTTGCGCACCAAAAAACAAGTAAAGGCAAAATATGGCAAATGCCGCAAGGGCAATAAAGTTTACAGAAAATAAGAGATAGGATCTGTTTAATTCTTTAGCATTAATGGGTTTCATGATTTTTGTTATACTGTTTTATAAATATTATAAATGAACCGGCTGCGTATATGACGCGTTATGAACCAGGATACCGTCATCGGTAACAAAATAATTTTCATTGTCATAAACAGAAAAATTGTACACTACAGCGTTTCTGGTCATCGATTCTATGTTTTTAATTTTCACTTGCTGCCCAACAATATTTTCCAGTTCATCGGTAGGTTTAAGCTCCCGTATCTCACGCCATTCTCCATGAGTTAAAAACCGGTGATCGGGCGTAACTTCAAACAGAGTTCCGCTCTCCAGTTCAACAACCATCATGGTCAACGTGGTACGGCGATGAAGCTCTTTAATGGGCTTCAGTTCGCGTTCGCCGGTAAGTTCATTGGCTGTCCATAATAACTCGTTGATAGTTACGGCTTCAATGGGCAATAAGCCATTATTGGTATGAACTATTGTACCTGCCGGGAAACACGTAAGTGACGAACCTTTGGCTGCAAAAATGGCCAATGTTAGTTCCATACCGCTGGCCTGAAGCTTATCGGCATTTTGTTTTTCTTCGGTATTCCAGTCATCAGCCTGTGCAGAAAACATAGCCGAGCCATTTACGCTACGACTCATAACGCTCATGTTACTAAACAACGATGCAGGGTTAAACATAGCCGGCCCACCGCCTTGCGCTGCTATCATATTACCTAAGCCTCGCCCGGCTAAAAAGCTAAAAGCAAAACTGGCGATATGGCCTACATTATTATGACTGGTACTTGTCATGGCCTCCCAGAAGGTTTCCTTAGCATCAATCATAGCAGTTTCTGAAGGGCAAAGCATTTTGCTTTGGCCTACTACCAAACCTTCATGATGATTGATAACCAAATTGGGCGACGAATCTATCCAAATCCTGGTTGGGGCGCTCAAGTTACATTTCACCATACCCTGACCACTGGCAAATAACAATAGCTGCGGTGGTACACCTACACGAGGCAGCCCAATACCTGGCGCAACCATAAATGCCACCGCTTTTGATTGTAAAGCCGAAACAGGAGCGGCCGCTATTGCCAGATTGCCCATACACATAAACGCGTTACCTATCATGGTATCGGCGGTGGTAGCCGCAAGGTGCCCGCTAAACGATACCTGCCGCTGGCTTGTTACCTTCATTTGCTTAAACATTACGCCCTTGGGACACACGAGGTAATGCTTTTCGGTTAACCATTGCTGCTCTGCCATACATTAAACAAGTTCCAGCTGTAGGTACAGATCTGATTTATAGTCGTTATTGAGCTGTTCAAAAACACTCATTTCGGCAGCTGTTAATTCACCATTTTCATTGTGCTTAAAAACCGCCCGGGTGTAATGCTTTATATCAAGTTCCTTTTGCCCGGTTACCCGGGTGATCAGATTTTTATCTACCCTGCCACCGGTGTCTAAAGTTGCCTCGGTATTAATAGTATGACCATCCTCCGTTTTTTCGGCTGTAAATGTTTGAATAACGGGCATAGAAAAACCGATACCCATGCGATCACGCACCAGCTGCTGCCGTTTACTTTCAGCATCATTCGGGTTAATGGCAAAGGCGTATAAAAACAGATGCATAAAATGCGTGTTTTCCAGGTTCTCGACCACTTCTACCGGGTTATTCAACTCACGGTCTTTATGCCTGATCACCTCAAAAGCGGCAACTGGATTTACGTGCATCAGCTCTCTTTTAAGTACTTCCCACTTGCCTTTTATTTCGGGCATGTTCAGCAAGCCTTTAATGGCACCTGCAGCATTAATGCAAACATGCTGCCTGCTGTAAATTTTGGCCAGCTTGTTTACATACTCAATAAGCTGATAGGTATTAGGGTCAAAATATTCGGTGAGTTTTACCTCTTTTTCTTCCAATATATATTCCTGTAATTCGGGTTTAATAGCGTTAGGGCCATTACTTAACAGGTTATAATTAGCTATTGTAGCAAAACTATCCATCATGGTTAGCATTTTTACATTGCCCTTAACCGTTAGCTGATAGTTCTTTTCTGTATGATTATCCATTTGCTTAAGAGTTTATTTGAACCGGCGAGCCATCAATAATGGTTTTGCTGCCTACTATGGTTACTGTTTTCCCGTTTAGTTTAGCATCAGACTGGCCAACCATCGATAATTCTTTTTGGGCAGATATCTGAAGTTTATCGCCAAACTCCATGCTTCCGTTTTTGCTTGGGGAGCCATCGCCGGTGAGTTTAAAATCATCTGCCGCACGTATTTCTATATTACGGGCCTGTATAATGATCTTATCGTTTTCTTTATCCATAATGATCATTACTTTGCCGGTTTGCAGGGTAATGTTATTATCGGTATTTACCGTTATGGCATTTTTGCCATCAATGGCAATAAAATTCAGGTCGGTTTTATCCTTTACCAGTATACCTCCACTGTCATCCATGCTAATGGTATGACCGCTTTTGGTGGTTAAGCTTTTTTTATCATTATTGCTACTGCCGCCGATGCCGTTTTTACCGTGAAACACGCTTCCCATTACAATGGGACCGGCTACGTTACCATCCTCAAATCCAATTACTACCTGGTCACCTTTTTCTGGAATAAAAACAAAGCCCCTGTTTTTGGTTATTTTACTGCTGCTGCCGGCATCGGGCGTAATTACGCGCAACCATTCGGTTGGGTCGTTAGTTTCGCAAATCCATTTAAACTTCACCCTTACCCTGCCCTGCCCCAGCGGATCGGCATTATCAAAAACCTCGGCCAGCAGCATATCCGGATTAGGGCGCACATAGTTGTTAAAAGGAATACGTTCTGTGGTTGACACAATACCTTCAAACATATTAAAATAGCGTCCTTCCTTATCCACATTATGAACTACCGATGTGATCAGAAATTTGCCCAGACTTGTTGTTTCAAAACCCGAACCCTGTTTAAGGCTCATGGATACATCTACAATTTTGCCTATGCCCAGTTCGGGGTTATCGCCCCGGCCGCTTATTTTAAGCAGCTGCCCCACGCTGGCTTTTTCCTCATTATCGGCCAGATCCTTAATATCTCCGTTATTTTCAACACGTATCAGCGATGATTGATTGAATACCTTACTGTATACATTACCTGAAGTACTGGCAGCATGTGTCAAGTCCGGCCGACCGGCAGCGCTTCCGGGACCTTTTGCCTGTATCATTTCATCTTGCCTAGGGTTATAGGCAAACCGGTTAGTTTTTATTGGTGCTACCTCAATACCATATTGCAGGCTTTGCACATCCCGGCCATAAACTAAAGCTACCTCAGTTTGCTTAGCAGGCTTTCCGAAGTTGAGGTTTTCGCCATCATAGTAAAACCATTCGTAATATTCGGCACTCAGGCGGTTTAAAAAGTTAAAATCGCTTTCCTGGTATTGCATTATATAATCAATCGGCTTTTTACGGTCGGGATTTGACACCATACGCAGATCATTGGCAGGGGTATCATGAGTGGCCAGTGTTACAATTGCATCAAGGGTTTTATTATAATACGAACCCAGATCAGGCCCCCTGTCAATCAGAATAGTTGGGCTGTAACCGCTTGCTACAATTACGCCATGATAACCATGACTTTGAGTTAGCTCTATTTTTGTAACCACTCCGGCAAATTTTTGCTGTTTGCCGGTAGTATAGCCAAATGACGCCGAAAGGGTTTTGCCAACCAGATCACGGCTATCATCCAGGTTGATAAGCCCGGGAGCACCTAACAGATCATGATTAAATCGCAGCTCAAAGTAATGGTGAGCATTAAAGCTTTGATGCAATTCAAATGCAATAATATAAGCAATGTTTTTGCCGCCTATATTGATATCTTTAACTAAATGGATCTCCATGTTTGTTTATTACTTGTAATAGCTTAAGCCATTAATTAGCCTTAAAGGCATGCAACAAATTTATAGTGTACCTATTTGATATAAACTCCCCAAAAACGGGGAGGTGCACTACCAATAAAGGAGATTAGATTGAAGCTTTGGCCCATTATTTCTTTAGTACTAACTATTTTATTGTATAAAACAACTCATCATCGGGTAGTGGATTTGTTACCCTGAAATTCACCAACCTCCAGGTAATTTCTCCCCTTTTAAGCATTGAATTGAATAATTCACCAGCAGCACCTTTATATATTCCTTTTTTACCCAAACCCAAAGTACCACCGCCTTCTCCTTTAGGGGTTTCTTTACCAACTCTTTTATTTTTTAACTTTTCTGATTCATATACCTCATTAAGAAATTTTTCACCCGTCATACGCATCTTAAATTCAATAATATGACTGCTATCTTTTGAAAAGTAACCTTCAACATATTGAAAGTTAGGAGCTATTCCTCCGTAGTCAAATGCCCGGCTTAAGTCTAACTCATCGTTACGTTCTATAAAAAGAAAATCTGCACGGCTCATACACCTATACCAATAAATAGCTTGGCTAAATTCCTTATGTCCCACCTGATTTATCAGTTCTGCCTTAAAAAATACATCTGTTTTAGAATGCCGTACCTTTAATAATTTTTTATCAGTAATTTGATTCCGTTCATAATTACAAAGGTTACCCGATAACTTGGTTATAAGTCTTTCATCATATTTTTTCCTGTTTGCCTCTTCCTGAACCCAGCTTTTATTTTTTTTCACTTCCTCTGCAGAAGGATATTGGTTTATTTTCATCGGTCTGTTTGAACTTTATATGCAAAAAAAACTTACTGATTTATAATAGCTTAATCCAACAATGTCCAGGTACGTTTGGCCTGTACCTGCTGTACAATTTGCTGTTCAGCTACAACTATGTTCTCTTTACGCTGACCTATGTACTCCAACGTGCTCAGTTTTTTCCAAAGGGCTGCTACTACCTTTAAAAATTCCTCTATTAATGACATAGAAGCATAAATATCCTGGTGATCATATATTAGCTCAATGGTACGTGCCAGTAGCTCCTCAAAGTTGCCCGGGGTAACATCTCGCCATTCATAAAAGTATTTGAGCATCTCCTCACGTTCTTTGGCCTCGATCAGTTTAATGCCGGTGAAAAACACATGTGCCAGCTTTGAAAAATAACCCGCCAAATGAGCCGGCGATTCCTGATATCCGAAATTCCGGTAATTGAAAAATACCTGAGCCAGATAATCCAGCATCTTTTCAGAAATTAACCGGATGTTTTTACCCAATACCGTAATATTATCCTTACCCATTGTTTTTTCAATAATGGTAAAGGCAGATAGCTGGATATCGTTCATTAATGTGCTGAATAATTCATAATACCTGATCAGCCCCGGGTGGCTAACCACGCTACTGCTTGGCGGTATAAAATTATTGTTGACGGTAATTTTGCCATTAGCTAAAATGAGCTGCCCTATAGTTAAATAGTAATTATCAGCCATCTTGGGCGCCATTTCTGATACCGGCAACAGGAAAATGTTATATCCCCTTACAATATCCGGATACCGGGGAGGGTTATCCTGCGGATCAAGGCTACCTGTAGGCACTCTTTCAAATGGATTAACCGATAAAAGGATGTTATAAGCAATAGTCCTTGTTTCGGTATTTTCTGTAAAAAGGTGACTGTAAGTAAGCTGGTTATCATAATTTGCTGTACCATCAATGTCTATACGGCAGCCCTCGGCTGTTACAGCATTAAAAAGCCGTACTTTGATCTCAACATGATTAGTTGCTTTTTCGGTTACCTCTATATCAAACGAGCTTCGCTGTCCTGCAAAAGGCGGTAGCAGTCCATAATTATAGTTGGTTAAAGATAATGACCGGGCATCCCTTACAAAATCCTGGTTGTATTGATCTGTAGCAATAAAATGGGCGCTCGATAGCTTCATGCCATCAACCCAGTTTACCGGTTTATATTTTAGTGGCGAAATCATATAGGTAATGTATTATGTGTTAAATAAAGATAGACTCGTCGCCTGTTACAATGGGTTTAGCTATGCTTTCTGAAACCCTTTTGGCGTATATGGTAACCTTTTCTGAGATACCGTTTTCACGGATATTCAAATCGGGATCAATGAAAGTATTTCGTTTAAAAATTGATGTTTTCATGAAAAATATCCATTTGTATACTTCCTGATCATCGGCATCATATTTTACCGGGCTTTTAGGGAATTTTATATTATAATCTTCAATGAATTTGTAAAACCAATTGCCAAACATCATATTTTCAGGTGCTTTTACTTTTACCTTAATAGGTTCAGGATCATTGGTGTTTTTATAAACCTCCAGCTCAAGCACCAGCATCCTGTTAAAGTCAAGGTGCTCCATATCCAGATTAATGGGTACCGCTGGATATTTCCATATCTTATAGATTTCGGCGGGGATACTTAACAGGGCTACATAACTCCACCAGAATAATAGTGGTATCATAAAATTGAAAATACTTGTAGCTGCCCAGGTACCTATACTAATGGTACTAAGCGCATTAAAAATGGTTTGATAAAGGTAAAATCCCAATAAACAAGCTATAAGCAGGGCTATGATAACAAATACCTTGCGGCCCAGTAATTCATTAGGGTAGTATTTAGTCATTAAATACACAAATACACAACCCAGGGCAATATGATATATCTGGCTAATGATATAGCCCCAGGGCATAAAACTAAGGCTCAAAAGCCCAAGTGGGCCGGGTACAGCCAATGCTAAACTTAACAAAAGCACACTAACGATGAGCTTTTTATTATTAATGAAACGATTTTTTTTATTTGTAACAGCCGTTATGGTTAAGGCTACCACCGCGATGAGCGGAAAAAGCAGATATCTGAGAAAAAATTGTTGAACGTCCATTGAAGTATATATGATAATGTGTTAAGTATTATAGATAAACGGTAAAACCAAGAAAAGAATTAGCGCTGTTTGCCCCTAAAGAGCCTATCCGGTTTTCCTGGCTGCTTACCAATTCTATCTTTACCGCGGTTTCAACAGGTATGAGGTACGATGATACGATATCGATGAGATGAGCATAAGGGGTCCCGGGTAAAAAAGCGATGAGCTTATCCCCGTCTGCGGGGCCTATGTTGATATAAATTTCTTCACGCTCTGATTGAAAGCAGGTACCTATGACCGTATCTGTACCTAAAGCGCCTCCGCCAATTTTAAATTGCATATCCTCACTAATAGGGGTTTGGATAACAGCCGATGGGTTTATATCAACATGAATCGGGATATTGAATAATACCGAAAGCAGTTCGCTTAAAAAGTGTTTATCGTTTCGTTTTTGTTGTATTACCGGTAAAAGGTTCATCCAGATGATGCGCTGGTCGTTATCCAGCAGTTCAAACTCCTTCCACTCGGTACCAAATATCATGGATAGGTCGTTGTAGCTTGATTTCTTGTCTAAGCGGTTCTCATACCATTCCAGCAGGGTTCGCATGTAATTGAGCTCAGCTTCAAAGGGCATAAAAAACTTGCGGGCATCTTTTTCTTCATTCCGCCTGAGCTGTACATCTGCCATCATTTCCAGATCAGACAAGCCAGAGCTCCGGGTTGGGGTAACGTGAAAAAGCCCTTCGGGCAGCATATCATACAAACCCTCGCGGTTCACCTCAACAATTAAACAATCCTTGAGCATACTTTCAGAATAATATGACGAGTACCCATTAATATCTCTGGCATAAGCGCTTTGCCTGGCACCTACCGGGAGTATGGCGACCTGATCTTTTTCAAAATCACCGTTTTCAAATAGTTCAGCAACTTTTGTTGTTGCCTTAAAGTCGGGATCCAGATC
>NZ_JBCECK010000054.1:0-33619 GCF_039207105.1 Mucilaginibacter sp. | reverse complement strand
CATTTAGGCATCATTAAACCAATGGAAGGCGATAGCATTGCCAACGGTGCCGATGACGACGCGTCCGGTACTACCGCGGTGATATCCTTAGCTAAATACTACAAGAAGCTGAACAATAATACCCGTACACTCATATTTGTAGCCTTTACCGCCGAAGAAATAGGTGAGTACGGTTCGCAGTATTTTGCCACCCAGGTAGACCCGGATAAGGTTGTAGCCATGTTCAACATTGAAATGATTGGCAAGGCCTCTAAATTTGGCCAAAACTCAGCTTTTATAACCGGGTTTGATCGGTCCAACTTTGGTACCATACTACAGCAAAACCTGAAAGGAACAACGTTTGAGTTTCACCCCGATCCCTACCCTGACCAGGACTTGTTTTACCGCAGCGATAACGCCTCATTAGCCGAAAAGGGTGTACCAGCGCATACTATATCAACCGATCAGATAGATATTGACAAACTATATCACACCGTAAAAGACGAATTCAGCTCGCTCGACGTTAATAATATTACGTCAACCATCAGAGCAATAGCCTTGAGTTCGCGCAGTATAGTTTCTGGTAAGGATACGCCTACAAGGGTGCCCAAACTGGAAAGATAAAAGATTAATACAGATACAAAATAAAAGCAGAGGCGCATGAATATGCGTCTCTTTTGCATTATATCCCCCAATGAAAAACATACCTAAAATAGCTGTAGTAGGGCCCGAATCTACCGGAAAATCAACCATGTCTGATTACCTGGCTGCTCATTACCATACCATAGCCGTTCCCGAATTCGCCCGCGGCTATTGCGCAAAACTAACTGAACCTTGCACCTGGCAGGACGAGATCAATATGTTTCATGGCCAATTAGCGCTGGAAGCGGAACTATTACCCCAAGCTAACAAATTACTCATTTGTGATACCACTTTTATTACCGTAAAAATATGGAGCGACCAAATGTTTGGCAAAGCACCACAGGAGGTACTGGATGAGCTCCCCAAACACCCTTATGACCTTTACCTGCTACTCAATATTGACCTGCCCTGGCAGGATGACCCGCTGCGTAATTTTCCCGACCTGCGTGAGCATTTCATGAATGTTTGGCACAAGGAATTGGATAACCTACAGGCACCCTACGTAGTTATATCAGGCACCGGGCAAGACAGGTATGACAGCGCAGTAAAAGCGATAGATGGTTTTTTAGCTTCATAGCGAAGAATAAGATATTTCGTAGAGACGCATAATTGCGTCTCCCACAGGACAAGTCGCTTTGCAGGCCGTTTAGCCATCCTACCCTACATGCGGGAGACGCAATTATGCGTCTCTACATCAGTTATCCCTTAAAATCAGGTGTAATTCATAATGTATGAACAAAAATTTCTAAGTTCAAACAAATTATTTTTCGCATTGATGCAACGTTGCAAAAAATGATGCGTCATTTTATCTGAAGCCTGATCAGAATTGGAAGCCATATACGTCGATAAACATTACAACCTGGTGGTTGAATGCAAGCAGGGGAGCAAGAAAGCCTGCTACGAGTTGTACCGGTTATATTCTAAAGCGATGTTGAACGTTGCCTTTAGGATTGTGGGCAACATTGGCGAAGCTGAAGACGTTTTGCAGGAAGCTTTTCTGGATGCTTTTAATAAGGTAAAAGATTTTAGGCAGGATACCACTTTTGGTTTATGGCTCAAACAAATAGTGGTTAACCGGTCAATCAATCTGCTCCGTAAACGCCGGCTGGAACTGGTTGAACTGGAAGGCGATCACCTGGAAAACATTCCTGAAGAAGATGAAGAGGACGATGACGATATCCAATACCAGGTTGCCCTGGTTAAAGAAGGTATGAAACAGCTGCCCGATGGTTACCGGGTTGTACTATCGCTTTACCTGCTGGAAGGTTACGATCATGAAGAGATTAGTCAAATATTAAATATATCAGAAAACACCTCACGAACGCAGTTTTTGAGAGCTAAGAGAAAATTAATGGAGATTTTAAAAAGGAAAGGAACAGCATCATGAGCAAGCGATTTGAAGATTTCATTAAAAATAACAGGGACGAATTTGAAGAGGTTGAGCCATCGGCAGATTTATGGAGCAAAATTGAGCAAAGCCTCAATATGCAGGAGGAGCTGCCAAAAAAGCCGGAAACAAAAACTTTTTCTCTTTCTTTCGTGCTTCGGGTCGCGGCATCGGTGGTACTCATCATGGGTATTGGTTTCGGTATATATCTGCAAAGCCAAAAAAGCGCGAAGGGGATTGATTATGCAGCCATAAATCCTGAGTACGCTAAACAGCAGCTGCATTACGCGTCGCTTGTTGAAACTAAGCTTACAGAACTCAAAACGGTAGCCAAAGCCGACCCTCAGCTATACAAAGAATTTAGCGCCGAAATAGCTAAAATGGATTCGACCTATAAAAAACTAAATAATGATTTGGCCACCAGCCCTAACCAGGAACGTGTTTTACGTGCAATGATCCGGAACTTGCAAATACAAACCGAGGTGCTTAATCAGCAATTAAGTGTAATAGAGCAATACAATCAAATGAAAAAAGATCAGCACAATGAAATCAAAAATATTTAAACAGATGGTGCTTGCCCTGGTGTTCATGCTGGCCATTAACACCCTGAGCTTTGCACAAGAAGTTCCAGAGCCTCCGGCCCCTGAACTTCCTCCGCCTGCTCCTCAATTAGAGCCTTTGCAAGGCATGAGCAAGGCCGATAATAAAGCGTTTCAGTTTAAAATGAAGCAGCTGAACATACAAATGAAAGCATTGCACAAGCAAATGGCGAGTCTTAACATGCAGCATCACATGCAAATGAAAATGCATCTGAAGAATTTTGACAAGCAATTCAAGCTGCATAAAAATCTCAATTTCAAGCTTGATAGCTTAAAGAACTTCAACTTTACACTGAATGATAGCATTAAAGATTATGTGTATAATTTCAGCACCAATATTGCGCCGCAGATAGCGCTGGGCTTTAAAGATTTTGATACCAACTTTAGCTATAACGATGGCGATGCTGCCAATAACCAAAGTAACGATGATGGCAATGAAAAAGTTAAAAACTACAGCAAAAGCTACCCCGTTGATGCCAATGACGTGATCAACCTGGATAACCAATTTGGAAAAATAACCGTGAACACCTGGACCAAAAACGAGGTTAAAGTTGATGTGCAGATTAAGGTAGCTGCAAATGATGAGGACAAGGCTCAAAAACTATTGGATAATGTAACTATCAAGGACAGCAAGGATGGATCAAACGTTTACTTTAAAACTAACATCAACACAGATGGCGAAAATAATTCATGGTCGTTATTTGGCGGCAAGCACAACAATTATCGCAAAATTGAGATAAACTACATGGTTTACATGCCGGCAAAAAACGCGCTGAACATACGCAATAAATACGGGAGCACTAACCTACCCGATCTGGACGGCAAACTGAACATCAATAACTCTTATGGCAGCTTAGTAGCAAAAGCCCTGAGTAACCCTGCTAACCAGATTTCTGTAAAATATGGCAGTACAACTATTGGTGCACTCAACGGCAGCGATTTGGATGTAGCGTATGGCAGCCTGAGCCTGGGCGAATGCAGTAAGATTAATGCTGATATCAGCTACGGCTCGGCAAAAATTGGTAAAATAACCACTTCAGGAAACATCAACGTAAAGTTCAGCGGTAACTTGAATATTGACGAGGTGGATAAAAATGTGAAAAACCTGGCTGTCAATGCATCTTATTCCAGTGTAAAACTTGGGCTTGGTAACGATCAAAACTCCAACTTTGATGTAACCGTACGTTATGGCAGCTTTAATTATGGCAGCCGCGACCTGAGCATTACCAGCAAAACCCCGGCTGATGGCGAAAAAGGATACAACCCAACCAAAAACTACAAAGGCCATTTGGGCAAAGGCGGCAGCGATAAAAACATCACCATCAATACCAGCTATGGCAGCGTAAGTTTTGATTAAAACATTTCCTATTTATCACAAAAATGCAAACCTCTGCTATTTACGGCAGGGGTTTTGTTATTTTTAATGCACAAAACTATACCTCATGGAAATATTTGCCCAGGCCGAATCATGGATATCTTTAATTACCTTAACTTTTTTAGAGATAGTTTTAGGTATAGATAACGTGATATTCATTTCTATCCTGTCAGACAAACTGCCGGCAAATCAACAATCAAAAGGACGCCGGATTGGCTTGGGTATGGCCATGATCACCCGGATATTACTGCTGCTATCCATAAGTTGGGTAATGACGCTTACCACGCCATTATTTAACCTGGGGCACCTGTTTAGCATAACCGATGCCGACTGGGTTGAAAAATTAGCCATCTCCGGCCGCGACCTGATCCTGATTGTAGGAGGTTTATTCCTGATCTATAAAAGCACTGCCGAAATTCATCATAAAATTGAGGGTGATGAAGAGAATACGGATAACATCAAGCGCCATTCATTCTGGGGCACTATTGTACAGATCATGCTGTTAGATATCGTTTTCTCACTCGATTCGGTAATTACCGCTGTAGGCATGGCCAGCCATGTCGAGATTATGATCATTGCCGTGGTAATTGCCGTAGGTATCATGATGTGGGCATCAAACGGCGTGGCCAAATTTGTAAACAACCATCCTACCGTAAAAATGCTGGCACTCTCCTTCCTACTGCTTATTGGTGTTTCCTTATTAGCAGAAGCCTTTGAGCAGCATATCCCGAAAGGTTATATTTATTTTGCTATGGCGTTCTCGGTTCTGGTTGAAATGCTGAATTTAAAAATGAAAGCGAAAGCGGTAAAGAAAGGATTGAAGCCGAAGGATTGAAAAGAATAAAAAGAAGGGGCATGTGCGATTCCCTCCCTCGGGGAGGGAATCGCACCATCCTCGGCTCTTTTTCTATTTATAAATTATGTCTTTCCAAAAGAGTTTTTGACTCTTTTGCACTCGTTTATAACCACAGGTAGCTAAGAAGAGTTACCATTATTTCTCTAAAACACCCTGCATAACAATCCTTTTAGATACTCCCCTTCCGGGAACGAGGCCCTCACCGGGTGATCTTCGGGTTGGTGGAATTGGTAAATGAATTGAACCTGTTTACCGGCATCAAGCGCGGCCCAGGCAATTACCTGTTTAAAGGTTTCCATATCCATAGCACCTGAGCAGGAATAAGTAGCCAGTAAGCCCCCCTCATTTAATAACAGCATACCCAGGCGGTTCAGGTCTTTGTAAGCACGTGAAGCCCGGGTTAACGCCGAGCGTGATGGCGCGTATTTAGGCGGATCGAGCACGATAACGTCAAACTTTTCGCCCTCATCCCTGAATTTACGCAGTTGCACGTTAACATCAGATTTGATAGCCGTATGCTTGTCAGCATCCAGTTTATTTAGTGCGATATTTTCCTTCAGTGTTTCAATGGCCAGTGCCGAGCTATCCACGCTGGTTACCGAGGCCGCCCCGTTTTTTAAGCTATTCAGCGTAAAGCCACCGGTGTAGCAAAAGCAATCCAGCACTTTTTTGCCTTTGGTATGTAAAGCCAGAACATGACGATTATCGCGCTGGTCGCAATAAAAGCCTGATTTTTGACCTTCTGTAATATTAATGCCGTATAGCACATTATTTTCCAGTACCTCTACTATTTCGGGTGGCGGGTTACCGGCAAGTACCTTATTCTCGGTTTCGGTCATTCCCTCATGTGCGCGCGAAGCGGCGTCACTTTTGTCAGATATACTTTCGGGGTTCAGCAGCTTTTGAAGCTCGTCTATAATTACCGGCATCATCCTGTCTATACCCGATGTAAGCACCTGCACAGCCAGATGACCGGCATACTTATCAACAATTAAACCCGGCAGGTAATCAGATTCGCTGAAAACCAGGCGGCAGGTATTGGTACCATTCTCCAATATACTGGCACGGCTTTTAACTGCTGCAGCCAGTTTGTTACGGAACCAGGTTTCATTAACTTCCACACTTTCATCCCACTCCAAAAGGCGCAGTGCCACTCTTGATTGATCGTTATAAAAGCCATAAGCCATAAAATCGCCTTTAGCATTCAACAGGCGCACCACATCGCCATTGGCTGGCTTCCCTTTTACTTTTTCAATGGCCCCCGAAAATACCCAGGGATGTTTTTGAATAACAGCTTTCTCTTTGCCTTTATTTAATATAACATCAATCATGGCGCAAAGGTAATAAAAAGGTGGGTGGTGAATAGTGAGTTGAGAGTGGTTAGCAACCAGAAAAGTAATTACCCATTTCAACTACTCACTACTCCCATTCACCCAATTAAACTTTTACAAATTTTATCACTCCAACACAATATTAGCCGATTAAAAACATTTGGTATCTTAGTATCGAAAACATAAACATGAGAAAAACTTACTTATTTTTAGTTACCATGCTATTGGCATGTGTAAGCTATAAGAGCTATGCTCAGGTTCCGCGTATACCTGAATCAAGCTCAACCCAAACTATTATGCAGGATTTTGGCTTGGGCAAAATCAATATTACCTACTCCAGACCCAATGTAAAAGATCGTAAAATATTTGGTGGTATAATCCCTTACGGCGAAGTATGGAGAACAGGCGCTAACTCGGCTACTACCATTACATTTACAGAAAAGGTTGTTATAGAGGGCAACAGTGTTCCCGCTGGCACTTATTCGCTTTTCAGCATTCCGGGAAGAAGCGAGTGGACCATCATCCTGAACAAAAAAGCTAAACAATGGGGAGCGTACAGCTATAAACAGACTGATGACCTTTTACGATTTACTGTAAAATCAAAACGGGTAAACGAAAAAAGAGAAACCTTTACCATGCAGTTTGTAAATACTTCAACCAAAGCAACCGATCTGTATTTGGTTTGGGACCATACCGCGGCTATAATACACATAGAAACCGATGATGACGACAAGATCACGGCTAATATTGATGAGCTAATGAAAGGCGACCGCAAGCCTTATTATTTTAACGCCATACAGTACTATTATGAAAACAACAAAGATGTTGACAAAGCATTAGGATGGGTAGCGGAAGCAGAGAAAGCAGAGCCTAAAAGCTCATGGTTTAAATTGTGGGAATCGCGCTTATTGTTGCGAAAAGGAGACAGGTCCGGTGCTATAGCCGCAGCTGAAGCCGGTGTAAAACTGGCTAAAGATATTGATGATGAGGAGTATGTTAGGCTCAACCAGGAAGCCCTGGATCAAGCAAAAAAATAAAAAAGATATTTATACTACAAGCCGGGATTAACATCCTGGCTTTTTTGTGGGATAAGCCCGTTCAATAAATAGGCTATAATGATCACCAGGATACAGCCAATAGCGTTAAGCCATAAATAGGCCACAGCGTCAAAGTATCCTAAAATGCATATAACCGTTTCAGTTATTACCGCGGCTATAAAAACAGCGTTCCCCTTTATTTTTTTTAGGTAAAACGCTACGATAAATACCCCTAATATGGTGCCGTAAATGTAGGAGCCCAACTGGTTAACGGCCTCCAGCAAATTACCTATACGGCTGGCATAAAGCGCCATGCCAATACAAACCAGTCCCCAGAATATAGTAGCAAGCCTTGATACATTCAGGTAGTTTTTGTCAGATGCGTCCGGGTTAATGATCCTTTTATAAATATCTACTACACTTGTTGAGGCCAGTGAGTTTAATGCGCTGGCTGTTGACCCCATAGATGCCAGGAAAATAATGGCAACCAGCAAACCAATAAGGCCTTTAGGCAAATATTGGGTAACAAAGGTCAGGAACACGTAGTTGGTATCATTACCGTCAGCACCGTTACTGTTCTGCTTCATGAGGTCGATAGCCTGCTGCCTGATAATGCGCGATTGTACGTCGGCAACCTTTAAGGCATCCTGAGCCCTGTCTATCTGTGCCTGATCTTTACTGTCAAAGGCCTTGATCAGCTCGTTAGTTTTGGCCTTTTTTTGTTCGAAGGCCTGGGTATATTGTCTGTCAAGATAGTTGTATTGCGGAGCGTAGGCGCTCTTTTCAATCTTGTTTACCTCATACTGGTTAAAAAACATAGGAGGTTTGGTAAACTGATAAAAAGCAAAAACCAATACGCCAATTAGCAGGATAAGGAATTGCATGGGTATTTTTATCAGCCCGTTCATGATAAGGCCCAACCTGCTTTGCCCTACCGAGCTGCCTGTTAAATACCGTCCTACCTGGCTTTGATCGGTACCGAAATAGGATAGTTGCAAAAAGAAGCCACCAATCAATCCGCTCCATACATTGTAGCGGTTACCGGGGTCAAACTTCCAGTCAATAACATTCATGCGGCCCAGCTTACCGGCCATTTTCAGGGCATGACCAAAACCTACGCCTGCCGGCAATAAACTTACCACCAGTATTCCCGCCAAGAACATTCCCGAAAAAATGATGCTCATTTGCAGCATCTGGGTATATGATACTGCTTTGCTGCCGCCATAAACGGTATAAAAAATAACCAACCCACCTATGAAAAGTGTGGTATAAGTGGTATTGATATTTAATATGGTTGATAAAATGATGGAGGGCGCGTAAATGGTTACGCCGGTTGACAGGCCTCGCTGTACCAGAAACAGGAACGCTGTAAAAGCCCTGGTTTTCAGATCAAAACGCTGCTCCAGAAACTCGTAAGCGGTGTATACCTTTAAGCGGTGAAATATGGGTACAAACGTGATGCAAAGTACGATCATGGCCAGCGGCAAGCCAAAATAAAACTGCACAAACCGCATTCCATCTGAATAAGCCTGGCCCGGGGCCGATAAAAAAGTAATGGCACTGGCCTGGGTGGCCATAACAGAAAGCCCTACGTGGTACCAGGGTAAAGAGCGGTTACCCATTAAAAACTGATCGATATTTTTATTGCTGCCACTTTTCCATACGCCGTAAATGACAATGGCAAAAAGTGTTGTACCTAAAACAATCCAATCAGCTAAACTCATTCAAAAAATTTTGTAATGAGCCAAAATACAAAAACTAAAAAAACCAGCCATGCGACTACAATGCCGTAAAACTGGTTCCAATTACTTATAAATGAAGGCAGATCAGGATCACGCCTTTTCACCACGGCCTTTAACCAAAACAGTCACAAAGAAACCTGCAGTTAATAAGCCTAAAACACCGCCAACAAATATCCAGGTGAATCCTTTATCAATGATACCTCCTACAAAAAGCCCGGATACTAAACCTACAAGGTAAAATATAAAATCAAGGTTTTTTTCTTCTTCGTGTTGTTTCATATTCATGTTTTTAATAACGCAGCAAAAATAGGTGATTAATTGTTTTTTTTCAACATTTTATTTAGCCCAATTGCAATTGTTACAAGGGGTTGTTATAAAGGTATTTCTTCCTCGTAAAAACCACCTGAGCCCATATAGGTAACGCGTCTTTTATCGCCATTTAAGGTAGCTTCATAAAACCTTACACCGGCCTCAGCTATAGCTTCCATAAACTCCGGAAAGGTTGATTTACCCTGCTGGTTATCTCGTATAGCCCTGATCACCTGATCAGTATTAAATTGGGCTGCTATAGCTTTGGGGCTGGCATCGCTATCATGAAATATAGTTTTACCATCAGCTAAACGGTAAAGCATTAAACCGGCGGCAACTTCAACCGTATATGATAATATGCCCGATTCAATTAATTTAGCAGCCAGCTCCGGATAACTTTTAGCGGTGGCATAAGCATCTTTTAATTTTTCCTCAACACTCATAATGATTGCTCTTTAGGTTTACTCAGCAAATTAATAAACAAACGGTAAGCTCCCGGAACACCGGCAGGCAACTCCCTGAAAAAAGCCAGCGAGGTATAAACAAACCTGCCTTTGCCATAATCAGTAACTATCAGTGAACCATTATTGGGCTGCTCGCCCTTATCGTTCATTTGTAAAATGGTTTTGTATTGCGGCGCAATATCATTTACAAAGTACAGGCCGCGCTCCTGCACCCATCCTTTAAAATCATTCTGGGTAATTTTATTCGGATAGTTGAGCGCTGGATTTTCCTTATCTAAAACGGTAACCTCAGCATCTTCGTCGGTAACCCTTTGGTTTACTACCCTGAACGGATAAGGCCCAATTTGTTTTACCACCAGCCCGGCGTTGTTATTATATTGTACCAATAGGTTACCGCCGTTTTTAACATAATCCAGCAAGCGGTTTTGTTCAAAGGCTAATCGCTCGTTTACATTGTAAGCCCGCACACCGGTAACGATAGCATCATATACCGAAAGATCAGCATTCATGATCTCGCTTTCTGACAGCACATGCACATCATACCCAACCTGGTGCAGGGCCTCCGGCATCAGGTCGCCGGCACCCATGATGTAGCCTAACTTTTTACCTGCAATTTTAAGGTCGATGTTGACAAGCTTGGTGGTAGATGGCGGAAATAGTGTAATGGCCGGCACATGATCATACCTGATACGCCTGAGCGCAAGTGAGGATGGAGTTCCGTTTGCAGTAGTCACTACTTCAAAAATACTTGTACGTGGTTTATTATCGGTTGGTGTAACGGTAAAGGCTACAGTCCACTCATCATTTTTATCCTTGTCTTTAAAATCTATTTTCTCGGGACTTATTTTCCAACCCTCAATTGGTTTAATGCTGATGCTGCCGCTGCTATTGGTAAAGCTTTTTAATTTTACCTGAACTACCTGCGGTTGTTGTGTATTGAAAATATAATCCTGGTTTTCAATATTGGCGGTTACTGGCGGTGTAATCTCCAGCGGCTGGTAAACCTCGCCCCTCACCGGGTCAACATATTTATATAATAACCGGCGTTCGAAACGTATCGGCCTTCCCTCTACTATAAATTCAAAATCAACCTTTGGCAAATCGGGGTTTTCCGGGTTGCCCGCCAAAGTATCATCCGGCAGAGAATAAGCGCCTATGCTATGTGGTTTTTGCAGCCAGTAAGGTTGTGTAATTTTATTAGCTAAACCGGTTTGTTCATACGTTTGCAGCTCATTGGCGGGGATAACCTTACTATTAAAGTTTGAAACATTATCCAAATAGCTAATGCTGTTAATTTTTACGTGGTTGCTATACCTGTTCACCACCTGCGCCCGAATCTGTATTTTATCACCAAGGGCATAGGTTGGCTCAGTTGTATAGGCTTCAAACCAAAGGCCGGCACAGGCAGCTATCAGATCATTCAGTTCTTTTGTTTTTTGGGTGCGCCAGTAAGTATCGGAAATTTTGCTTACACGGCCAAGCAACTGCACCAATGCCGGAACCGATTTTTCCGGTGCCTCTGCATTAAAATCTCTGCTAACGATTGCCAAACCAGCTCCTATCGACTCGCCGTCCTTAACCCTTTTCCAGGTGGTGTTAACACCATCCATGAGGTCGGTCTGTGGCGCATCGCCTAAAATGGTTTTAAAATATTCGTAGAATTGTCCGCGCTGTTTAGCCGTTCCAAAGCCTTGCGTTTTGTGATTACTGCGGCTTTCGGCGGCTATCTCGCCGTAGCCCTTGCCCAAAATCGGATTGTAGTTACCTACATCTATCTTAAACTGATCTTCCGCTGTGGTATTCACGCTGCCAAAACTAAACGTATTCCATAACAGACGTTTGGCTTGCCAGGGTTGTACATATTTTAGCTGCTCAGGATAACGTTTAGGGTCGGCCGCTGCCGAAAATGCTTCCTGTGCCAATATAGCCGATGAAGTGTGGTGGCCGTGACCGCCCTCGCCGGTTGTTGGGAATCGGCAGATCATAACATCAGGCCTAAACTTGCGGATCACCCAAACCATATCGCCTAATACTTTTTCCTTGTCCCATATTTTCAACGTTTCATCGGGACCTTTTGAAAAGCCAAAATCATTGGCACGGGTAAAAAACTGTTCAGCTCCGTCAACCCGGCGGGCTGCCAATAACTCCTGCGTACGTATTAATCCCAGCAGCTCTCCCTGTTCATTACCTATTAAATTTTGTCCTCCATCGCCGCGTGTGCATGACAAATAACCAGTACGGTAATGTTTTTCCTGCGCCAGGTAAGTAAGTAAACGGGTGTTCTCATCATCAGGATGTGCTGCTATATACAATACACTGCCCAGGGTGCTCAGCTTCTTAAAACTTTGCTGTATGCTACCCAGATCGGTGGGTGGCGAAGTTTGCGCTGTAGCGAATGCTGTTGTGAGGTATAAAGAAATGATAATTAGGTTGATGCGCTTCATATCAGCAAATATATTGAAAGATGTAGATTTAAGATTTTTGTATCAATAATTTAACAATGGTTCGCTGTTTTATTATGATATATATAACTGTTCAAACATTTATTTAAAAATCTTAAAAAAAATCACTGCAATAAAAACAATTCTGTCATTCAACAGTAATCTTAATCAAACGATTGATTTTTTAGTCCGAATCATTAGACACTAATCAATCGTTTGATTAATTTTGTGCCATCAAAATAAAATGGACAAAGATAAAATAGATAAAAAAGACCATATCCTGGATGTTGCCGAGCGCATATTCGCGGAGATGGGTTTTGACGGCGCATCAACCCGCATGATCTCGGGTGAAGCCGGAGTTAATATGGCCATGCTCAATTACTATTTTGGTTCAAAAGAAGGCTTGTTTTTAGCGGTAATTGAACGGAAGATAACTTCCTTTCAAAATATCCTTCAAAATATTGGCAACGCTGAAAATATAAGCGCCTGGGGAAAAATAGAATCGTATATTGAGATATATGGCGAAAGGGTGGTGAATAACAATTGCTTCCAAAAATTATTATACCAGGAAATGAGCATGAACCGCCGTACCGAACTATCTGATAAGATACGCAACATACTGATGAACAGTGTATCTGAACTATTCAAAATATTACAAGATGGTATAGATAGCGGGGAGTTCAAGAAAGATACTGATGTACAAATGGTAGTAGCCACCATGTATGGCACTAAAAACTTTGTAGTGAATACGCCACTCATGTCATCAACCATGCTGGGCTATGATATACAGGACGATAAGGTGTTGGAGGAACAATTTAAACCGCGCATCAAAACATATTTAAAAAACCTCTTTAAAGCATACTTAGTTAATGAAAATGACAACTCAAAATAAAAACCCAAACCAACTTACACTGTTAAGTGCAGTACCACCCTTCTGCCTTTATGCTGTTACGTTTATAATAGCATGCGCGCTGTTTATGCAAACCGCTAATGCGCAAGACAGGACAATTACTTTAAATGAGGCCGTAAAGCTTGGTCTTGACTACAGTAAAACTTTAAAATTGTCACAATCAAAAGTTGAGCAAGCTGTTTCTGAGTACAATCAGGCTAAGGACCGTTCATTACCAACAGGTAGTGCAAGCTATGGTTACAACCACGTTGAATTTCCGGCAAATAAGCTGGCATTTGGCCCCGAAAGTTTTAATCTGCCTAACAGGGCTGATGCTTATGTAGGTATACTTACCTTAAACCAAACTATTTTTGAAGGTAATAAGTTAAAATATGCCCGCCAGTCAACAGATCTTTTAACCCAGGTTGCCCGTTTAGATATTGATAACGACAAGGATCAGATCACTTATGACATTATCAGCTCTTACTATAGCCTTTACAAGGTTTTGCAAAGCAAAAAAGTGGTTGCTCAAAACTTAACCACTATTGATGCCCAGATAAAACAAGCTCAGCGTTTTTTTGAGCAAGGCCTGGTAACCAAAAATGATGTGCTGCGTTTCCAGCTGCAAAGATCAAACATTGAACTGAATGGTATCGACCTGGAAACCAACCGCCGCATTATTAACTACAATTTGAATGTTTTATTAGGTTTACCAGAAGGTACCCAGTTAAATATTGCCCAAATAACCGAAGCCGACAGGCAGGTTGCCCCTTTAAGCAATTACCTGGATACAGCCATGACCACCAGGCCCGAATTACAACAATTTGACCTGCGTACCAAAGTGGCCGAAACCAATATTAAAAGTATAAAGGCCAATAACTCGCCAAAATTAGCGGCATCAGTTGCAGGGTACTATATTGATGCTAACATTAATCCACTGCCTAAAAGCGGCAACTACATTACACCGCTAACCGCAGGCTTAACCTTGTCATGGAACTTTAGCTCGTTATGGACAAATAAGAACAAAGTGGTTGAAGCCAAAATTCAACGCGAGCAAACAGTTATTAACAAAAGCATCACTGTTGACCGTATCAAAGACGAGGTAAACCAAAGCTACCAAAACTACACCCAGGCCCTCAACAGGATACAGCTTTTACAAACATCAATTGATCAGGCTGGTGAGAACAATAAAATACTGGAATCAAAATACAAAAGCAACATAGCATCAGCTACAGACCGTGCAGATGCCGAAACACTGCTTTACCAGGCACAAATAAACCTGGAACTGGCTAAAGCCGATGCAGGCCTAGCTTATTATACTCTATTAAAATCAACTGGAAAAATCAACAAACAATAATACTAAACCAATCAATAAAATGGCAAAGGAACAAGAAACACAAGAACAACCTAAAAAGAAACCAAACAAGGTAATTCCAATCATATTAGGTGTATTACTTATTGGCGGTATCATTTTCGGTATAAAAGAATATATATACTTCAGTAAACACATTGATACAGATGATGCGCAGATCGACGGTGATATAAGCCCGGTTGTTACCCGCGTTGGCGGTTATGTTGATTCTATCTATTTTGAAGAAAACACGCACGTTAATGCCAACCAGCCACTGGTTAAAATTGACGACCGCGATTATAAAGTAAAACTGGAACAAGCACAGGCAGCACAGGTAGGTGCAAGCGCCGGTATCAACGTAAATCAATCGCAAATTTTTGCTACCCAGGCTAACTCTGCAAGCGCAAGAGCACAGGTTGCTTCAAACGCTGCCCGTTTAGAGAAAGTACAAAAAGATTACGCACGTTATGCTGATCTGGTAAAGGATGGTTCTGTAACCCAGCAACAATTTGACCAGGCTAAATCTGATCTGGATGTAGCTAAAGCTAACCTGAAAGCATCACAAGACCAATACAAAGCCGCTGTTGAACAAATTGGTACAACACGCAGCCAGTTAAAGGTTACTATCACCGGTGTATCACAAAGGCAGGTTGATATCGATTTTGCTAAACTTCAGTTAAGTTATACCAAAATCAAAGCGCCTACATCTGGTTTGGTATCTAAAAAGAGCATCCAATTGGGTCAGTTGGTACAAGCCGGACAAACACTGTTTTCAATCATTAATGACAACAGCCTGTACATTACTGCCAACTTTAAAGAAACACAGCTTGACGAGATGAAAAGCGGCCAAAAAGTTGACATTGAAGTTGATGCTTATTCAGACCTGAAACTGGAAGGAACAGTATATAACTTTTCGCCTGCAACAGGTGCTAAATTTTCCCTGTTACCTCCGGATAATGCTACCGGTAACTTCGTAAAAGTGGTACAACGTGTGCCTGTTAAAATAAAAATAAATGCCAGTAAAGAGGTGTTAGATAGATTACGCCCCGGAATGAGCGTAAAGGTTTCTGTAATTAAAGGATAATCCGTTTGGATTTCGGATGTTCAATTTCGGATGATTTCTTTGATTTCGGATTTCGGATGTTCAATTTCGGATTTAGAGTTTAGGATTTAGGATTTAAACTTTAGGATTTCTGATTACAGTTTAGGATTTAGATTTTAGAATTTAATAAACATGGCTGAAACAGGCTTTAAAAAATGGATCATCACCATCACGGTTATCATAGCCTCCTTACTGGAGCTTATTGATACCACGATAGTGAACGTTTCCCTGCCCGATATACAGGGAAACCTTGGCGCTACCCTTGAGGATGTGGCCTGGGTAGTTACGGGGTATGCCGTAGCAAACGTAATCGTACTTCCGATGTCAGGTTGGCTGGGAAGCCGTTTCGGGCGTAAAAACTATTTTATAACATCAATAGTTGTATTTACCATCGCCTCATTCCTGTGTGGTAATGCTACCGGACTTGGTGAATTGGTTATGTTCAGGATCATTCAGGGCATTGCCGGTGGTGGTTTAATATCTACCTCACAAGCTATATTGATAGAAACATGGCCACGCGAACAAATTGGTACAGCTACCGCATTATTTGGTTTAGGTGCGGTGGTTGGCCCTACTGTTGGCCCTACCATTGGTGGTTACATTACCGACCACTCTTCATGGAGATGGATATTTTATGTAAACATTCCGGTAGGTGCGCTGGCGGCTTTCTTTGCCTACACATTTGTACGCGAAACACCGAAGGATGAAAAGGGAAAACCTGTGGATTGGTGGGGCATTCTCTTCCTGGCTATTTCGGTTGGTAGTTTACAAACCATTTTGGAAAAAGGCGAAACCGAAGATTGGTTTGCTACAACTTACATAACCGTACTCACCATTACCGCCATATTAGGTTTAATTATGTTTATATGGCGCGAGATGAGCATTGACTATCCGATTGTGAACTTTGCCATATTGCGGCACCGAAGTTTTGCCGTAGGGATGTTCACATCCTTTATATTGGGCTTCGGGCTGTATGGATCGGTATTCGTGTTCCCGGTATTTTGTCAGAACCTGCTCGGCTTTACGGCCCAGCAAACCGGCGAGATCTTGTTTCCAGGTGGACTTTGTACCATTATCATGATGCCATTTATAGGTAAAATGCTTAATAAAGGTATCCCGGCACAGTTTATGGCAACCGCGGGCATGTTTTTGTTCTTTGTGTTTACCACCATGCTCAGCAATTCAACGCTGGCCGTAGGTACAGGTGATTTCTTTGCACCGCTGGTAATTCGCGGTATTGGTATGGCCTTATTGTTTGTGCCATTAACCACATTGGCCATTGCCGACTTAAAAGGCCCTGAGGTAGGCCAGGGAACCGGGCTTAACAACATGATGCGCCAGTTAGGCGGTTCATTTGGTATAGCTACCCTTACCACTGTAATTCATATTCGCCAGGGTGTTCACCGTAATAACCTGTTAACCAATATTACATCAACCAACCCGGCCTTTACCGAGCGTTTTAATATGTATATGCATGGCTTTATGGCCAAAGGCCACTCAGTAATTGATGCCACACGTATGGCTTATGGCGCTATTGAAGGAGCAGTTACTAAACAAGTATTGCTGTTAACCTATGATGATGCTTATTGGATATCTGGTTTGGTCATGTTATTCTCGATACCGCTACTATATCTGCAACCGTTCAAAAAGGCGGTTAAAATGCCGGTAGACGCGCACTAAAAACGATAAAAGCCGTTCCTCTATTACCAGGAACGGCTTTCCCCAAAAAAAATTAACAATTAAAATTTAAGTACTCGCCCCGGGGGTACATTGAGCTTTTATCAAGGAAATTGCAAAGCCGGGGTCTGTTTAATCTTAGGTATAAATTTAGCGGTTTTAAATTAATAAACGCAAATTAATTAGGCATTAAACTTCAATTTGTGAAAAAGACATGAAATTTACACACTTCATGTCTTTTTTTTTGCCGGATTTTGCAAACAGCTTAAAAAACTATTTTCCCGGTAGAGGTTATAAGCGATGCGATCCGAACGGCATCAAAAATACGTTCTTCGGTAGTTGAAAGCTTTATTAATGAGTCTTCGTGTGCATTTACACACATCTCGCAACCATTAACAGCCGAAATAGCCAGGCTCATTAATTCAAAAAATTCTTTACCGGTTACAGGCTTCATCATCAGCTGCATACGGATACGTGCAGGTATCTGTGTGTATTTTTCTTTCTGCGTGAAATGCCTGAACCTGTAAAAGACATTATTTGAGGCCAGCAGTGACGCGCAACCTACAGCTTCGGCTATCTCGGCGGCATCAGCGCCTTGCCCTTCGGCGTACTTAGTAAAAAATACAGTAAGCGGCTTATTGTTGTTATTTACAGCTGTGCTTAAACCCAATAATGCGCATTCTTTATCTGTTAAATGAGCGGATGTAAGGGTACTTGTAAAATTCAGCTTCAGATCGCGCAAATAGCGCGATTCGCCTTTTTCAAGCAGCGTAAGGGCTTCTGTTCTGTAATCTTTATCTAATCCAATACTTTCCAATATTTCCTGGATCACTTCGGTACTTTCGGTCATGATTTTTTTATGCTTAAAGCTGAAAGCCCAGGGCTTAAAGCCAATTACGATTAATAGTTTTGAGCAGCTTTCGGCTTTTAGCCTTAAGCTTTCTGCTCACATTATGGTATAAAAAATCCCCGCACAAATAATATGTACGGGGAAATATGATTACAGGGGATTAAACAGTAAGTGTTTCCTGACCTTTTTCCCAGTTACAAGGGCAAAGCTCGTCAGTTTGTAAACCGTCAAGTACACGTAAAACCTCTTTAACGTTACGACCAACGTTTAAGTCATTTACTGACACCCAACGGATGATACCGGTAGGATCAACAATGAAAGTAGCACGGTAAGCGATTTTTTCATTTGGCTCTAATATACCTAAGTCTTCAGCTAATGATTTTGAAGTATCAGCAAGCATAGGGAATTTCAGATCGCGCAGATCGTCATGATCGCGTCTCCAGGCAGCGTGAACAAACTCAGAGTCGGTAGAAGCACCGATTAAACGGGTTTCACGATCACGGAACTCACCATAAGCCTTATTAAACTCAGCAATTTCAGTTGGGCAAACAAAAGTAAAATCTTTTGGCCACCAGAACATCACTGTCCAAACGTTATCGTCATTTACCAGGTACTCAGAAGTTAATGTTTCAAACTCTTTACCTTTTTCAAGACTTGTTACGGCTGTTTTAGAAAATTGTGGGAATTTTTGTCCTATCGTTAACATAAGTGCTATTTTGTTATTATTTATGCAAATATAGGAATTTTGTAAAGGGCGGATAATTCTTAAAATCTATATTATATAGATTTTATTTATATACCAGAATTTAACTCATAAATTTTATTTATCCAATAAGATTAATCCTCAATAATTTTCATTTTATAAAAAAAGCGGCACTTTGAGCGCCGCTTTTTATGAATATCAAAAACACTTACAGTATAAATTTAGTGCTCAGGAAATTGGAATCTTTATCATTTACAATTTCATTGATGATGCGCTTGTTGGTATCATTTATTTTGGCAGCTACTAATGAGCGTATGGAGAAAGCCCGTAGCGCGTCAAACACCGAAAGTGTACCTTCAGCGCTATCCTTACGGCCTGTAAACGGAAATACATCGGGCCCACGCTGGCACTGGCTATTGATATTTACTCTGCTCACCAGGTTTACAAAAGGATCAATCAATGAGGCTATTTCTTCGGCGTCATTACTGAATATGCTCACCTGCATGCCATGCGGCGAATCTATCTGGTATTCAATTGGCTCTTCAATTGATTCAAACGGAATTACCGGTATTACCGGGCCAAATTGTTCCTCTCGGTAAAGCTTCATTTTTTCGGTTACCGGATATACAATGGCCGGGTAAAAGAACGAGGCAAGCGTTTCGCCACCATTCTCATTGATCACTTTGGCTCCATTGTCAATGGCATCCTGAACTATATCTGTTAAATAGTCGGTTTTATTAGCTTCAGGCAGTGGGGTAAGTTTTACGTCCTTATCCCAGGGCAAACCAAATTTAAGTTTGGATACTTCCTCGCTCAGCAGTTTCAGGAACTCATCGGCAACATCCTTGTGTACAAATATTACCTTAATGGCGGTACAACGCTGTCCGTTAAATGATAATGCACCCAAAACACATTCGCTCACAGCCAGTTTCAGATCGGCATTTTTAGTAACAATAGCTGCGTTTTTAGCATCTAAACTAAGCACCGCCCGCAAACGGTTAATTTTAGGGTGACGCTTTTTCAAGTCATTAGCCACCTTGCTTGAACCAATAAAGGCCAGTACATTGATCTTGCCGGTTTGCATTAAACCTGGGGTAACTACCGCGCCTCGGCCATAAACCGTATTAACCACGCCTTTAGGAAACGACTCCTGGAAGGCTCTCAACAACGGATAATGCAAAAGCGTACCATGCTTAGGTGGTTTAAATAAAATGGTATTGCCCATTATCAGGGCTGGTATCAGCGTAGTAAAAGTTTCGTTAAGCGGGTAGTTAAATGGCCCCATACACAACACCACGCCCAGCGGCGAGCGGCGGATCTGGGCTATTAAACCTTCGGCCATTTCAAACCTTGACGATTTACGGTCAAGCGCCTTTAAGGCATCGATAGTTGCGTTGATATATTCAATGGTACGGTCAAATTCCTTTGTCGAATCGCCGTATGATTTTCCAATTTCCCACATCAGCAGCTTTACTACCAATGCGCGCTGCTCAAGCATTTTATAAATAAAGCGCTCCATGCATTGAATACGACCATCAACACTCATGGTAGGCCATTCACCACGGCCATTATCGTATGCATTAATAGCAGCCTCTAAAGCATCATTAGCTTCTTCTTCGGAACAAATGGGGTATGTGCCTATTAACTTACGTACATACCCATCGGTAGTGGGAAAACAAACAGGTGAATAAACTTCGCTCACGGGCCCAATCCACTGTTTCATCTCGCCGTTGCAGAGGTATTCACGCTGATGCACTTCTTCTATCTGGAATTCGGCCGGTATCTGGCTTTCCTCCACAAATATGGAACTGATCTGGTCTTGAAAACTCATATTTTAAATTGATGTTTGATTTGCCTAAAGATAAAGAAAGCCTGCTCTAAAGAGCAAGCTTTTTCATGTAAACAAATTCATCAATTTGAGTTAGGCCGATTCTTTATACAGTACCATACCGGCATGATAAAAAACGTCGCCTTCAAAATCGCCATTGGCCACAAAACCCGAATCGTCTAAATATTCTATATGCTTACCACTGATGTTATAAAACCCAGTGAAAGCGTTTTTTTTATTACCGCGAGCCTCAACATAACGGCCGTTGGGTAATAACTCATGGCGTATGTAACCATCTTTTGTCACCCAAACGCCTATATGCTGATCTTTCTCCATGTAATTAAAATGATGTTGATGTTGTTAATTCTTTCCAGTTTTCTAAATCTTTTTGTACTGATGCTATTTTTTCATTGGCCAGGCCATAAGCATCTTCGCCTAAAAATAAATTAAGCGGAGGCTCCGCCTCGTTAGTTATCCTGATCATGGCGGCAGCGGCTTTTTCCGGATCGCCGGCTTGTTGGCCATCCATCCCGTCCTGATGCATATTGATCATATTGCGCACATTTTCATAAGCTCCTATCTGATTTTTAGGAACTACCAATGAACCCTGAGAAAGAAAGCTGGTGCGGAAATATCCGGGCTGTACTATGGTTACCTTAATGCCAAATGGCTTTACCTCGGCATATAAGGTTTCCGAAAAACCGTTAACCGCAAATTTGGTAGCGCAATAAATGCCGCCCCCCGGAAAAGCCCCGGTAAAACCACCTACTGATGATATATTCAGGATGTGACCGGATTGCTGCCCGCGCAGGTAAGGCAATACCTTGCGAATAACATTTAGTGAGCCAAATACGTTCACCTCAAAGTTTTCGCGGGCCTCCTCATTGGTCAGTTCTTCCAAACCACCCAGCAAGCCATATCCGGCATTGTTTACCACCACATCAATTTTACCAAAGGTACCGATGGTTTTTTCAATGGCCTGCTGCACACTGTCTTCATTTTTTATATCCACGGCCAGCGGTAAAAACTGCTCATCATTGTTATCAACAGCTTTATTCAGATCACTGATACTTCTGGAGGTTGCAGCTACTTTGTAGCCCTCTTTTAATAATCTTTTTACTAATGTGAGCCCTAATCCTTTAGAAGCTCCGGTTACGAACCATACTTTTTGATTGCTCATTTTATTTGTTTTTAGATAGATGGTATACCAATATGTTACTGCTTAGCGTGTTTGCCCCTGTGGCCTCAAAGTGATGTCATTTACAACAATGTTACCCGGCTGACTAATAGCATATATAAAAGCGCTGGCTATGGCATCTTCATCCATTTTTGGCATACCTGTTAAGTTGCCATAAAGCGCCTTGATCTTAGGGCTTGTGATATCATGTCCGAGCTCTGATTGTGTAGCACCAGGATAGATGGTAGTCACTTTTATAGTTTGAGCCACTTCCTCACGCAGCGTATCCATGATAGCGCGAACAGCAAACTTGGTTCCGCTGTAAACACCTATACCCGGCGATGTTTTTAAACCACCAACAGATGAGGTAGCCAGTATATGCCCCTGCCCTCTTTGCAGCATGTGCGGCAATACGGCATTAATACCATATAATACACCTTTAATGTTTATGTCGATCATACGGTCCCATTCATCAACCAAACCCTCATCAAAAAACGAGATGGGCATAATGCCGGCATTGTTCCACAAAACATCTACATGCCCAAATTTAGCTATGGCTTGTTGAATTAAATTATCCAGATCGGCACGTTTGCTCACATCTGTTTTTACGTAGATGGCATTATCACCGAGTTCGGCCACCAGCGTTTTCAACTGATCTTTACGACGGGCAGCCAATACTACTTTAGCACCCAGTTCGGCCAATCGGCGGGCGGTAACCGCGCCCATGCCGCTGCTTGCGCCTGTAATTACAATAACCTTATCTTTAATACTTTCCATAGGTAGATCTGTGTTTGATATTTTTATTAAGGCGGTTCGTTATTTATTTTCCAGATTCAGCTCAAAATCTGTTGAACAGGTAAGATCCTGCCATTCCCTGATCTCCTCATTTAAGGCATCAAGCTTGGTTAAAGCCCGGTTGTAAGCGTCGCCGCCTAACAATAAATAAAGCGGAGGATTGGCCTCGCCGGCAATTTTAATGATCGATGCAGCAGCCTTTTCCGGATCGCCGGCTTGCTCACCGTCCATTTTCAGGTATTTAGCATGCAGAGCCCGCACTTCGGCATAATCATCTATAGGGTTAGCTGTCATGGTTAATGCATCGGGAGTAAGGAAACTGGTGCGGAATGCCCCGGGAGCTACCACCGTTACTTTAATACCCAATGATTTTACATCGGATGCCAGTACTTCAGATAAACCTACTACTGCAAACTTAGCCGCGCTGTAAACAGCAAATCCAGATCCCGGCGCTATACCGGCTATTGATGCAATATTGATAATATGGCCCGAGCGTTGTTTACGCAGATAAGGCATTACATGCCTGATTACATTGAGGGTGGCAAATACGTTTACATCAAAAGCCTGACGGGTTTCTTTGTCGGTAAGTTCTTCAATAGCACCGCCAATTCCGTAACCGGCATTGTTGATCACTACGTCAATTTTGCCAAAAGTTTCATAGGTGTGCTGCAGGGCCAGCGATACGCTGCTTTCGTTAACCAAATCAACCTGCAAGGGTAAAAAATTATTGTTTTGGATGTTAACTGCATCAATTAACTCCTGTTGATTTCTGGAGGTGGCGGCAACAAGCTGACCAGCTTCCAGTAATTGTTTTACTAGACTGAGTCCAAATCCTTTGGAAGCACCAGTTATAAACCATACTTTTTTGTTGTCCATATTTTGTTCTTTTTTGATAGAACAAAATTAAGGCGGCGGAGGGGGTTAGGCATTACGCCAATCAAACCAATGATTACAAAATTCAAACAATTTATGAATTTCAATCATTTATTCAGGTTAATTTCCGGAACCGGATATAACAAATATAACGCATTATCCCCATCAAACCAAATCAACATTGCGGAAAGAGGTTGGCGTTTGCTGTGTTTGTTTTTTAAAGAAGTTATTAAAATGGGTAGGCTCCTCAAAGCCCAGGCAGTAACCTATTTCGGATATATTCCAGTCGGTATGCCTTAAAAGCGATTTAGCTTCGTTCAGCAGGCGTTCGGCAATATGGTCGGTAGTGGTTTTCCCTGTCGTTTCACGAATGGCACGGTTTAGGTGATTTACGTGAACCGACAAGCGCTGTGCAAAATCATTAGCCGAACGCAGCATAAACCTTTGCGATGGCGTTTCTATCGGAAATTGCCTCTCCAGCAGCTCGGTAAAAACAGAGGTTATCCGTGTTTTGGCATTGGCGTGTTTGTATACATTTTCTGATGGCTGTGTTTTTAACGCATAGTAAGCCAGCTCGGTAACATAATTCCTGATCAGCTCATATTTAAAATCGTAATCAGTATTGATCTCATCCAGCATTTTCACAAACAGACCACTAACGTATTCAGCCTGCGCATTATCAAGGGCGTAAACTGGCTTGGCGCCTAAACTAAACATCGGTAGTTCGCTTAAACCACCGCGAAACCTTTCGGCAAAAAAAGCCTCGGTAAATATGCAGAAGAAACCTGTTCTGTCGTCAGACATCTGCTCAAAGGTATAAGGCACATGCGGACTAAAAAACATCAGTGAAGCGCCGGATAGCGCGATGCTCTGATCGGCATAGTGAATAATATTGTCGCCAAACATCAGACTTATTTTGTAAAAGCTCCTGCGGCTATAGGTAACATGTTTGGTTGCCTTGGGCCCAATACAGTCCTCTATTCTGAATACATTAAAGTGACCCATGTTTTGCTGCAGGTTATCGGGCAGCCAGTCAAATTTGTTCTTGTAAAATTCTTCGAGTGTTTCACTTGCCATAATCAAAGTTACAAAATTCAAACTTCAATAAAATAAAACGAACTTTTTTTAACACTTTTTGATACTAAAAAGACATAGTTTTGGCGCGTTTTTGAGCAGAATCGGGGTAAAAACAGGCAATTTTATTGCATTTTAACACGTTTTTTGACAACTATGTATAAAGTACACTTTATTATCAAGTGGCAGTTGATCCCTTTTTTTGTCACCGTGAGCGCAGCGTGGCAATGACAATTTAGTACATTCATTGAGACTTACGAAGTTTTGAAAACTTCGTAAGTCTTCCCCTCCGCAACAAAAAAAGACACATGTGATATGTCTCTACATTGATTAACGTAAAGACATATTACATGTGTCTCAATATCTAAAAAGAACTCCTGTTATTCCTCTTCTTCAAACTCCAGGTTGGCGGCGGCTGGTTCATCTAAAAACCATTCGGTTTCGCCGGTTATGGAGTCAATCAGTTGGGCAGGGTATTCTTCAATATCCTCTTCATCTTCCAGTATATGGTGTACGGCAATCGCTTTGCCTTCGCCATAAACTAAAAACGCGATGTAGCGGGCATCATTAATAAGCGGTGCGTTCATGGTAATACGCCAAACCTGCTGATCTTCCAGCCATACTTCTTTTACGCCCGGTGTGGTATCATGCAATACCGGTGTATGCGGGAATAAGGAAGCCGTGTGCGAGTTATCGCCCAGGCCAAGCAATACCAGGTCAAAGCTTACTTCGTCTTCGTCGAAAAAAGCAGCGATCAATCCCCAGTATTTGGCAGCCGCTTCGGCAGGCTCAAAAGTGGTATCAACCGCGAATATCTGTGCCGGACTGATCAGCAGCGGCTCAAACAGCGCTTTTTTGGCCATCAGGTAGTTACTGTCTTTATGATCCTGAGGTACGTTGCGCTCATCGCCAAAAAAGAAGTAAACCTTTTCCCAATCCAGCTGATCGGCATAAGAGGTAGAAGCCAGCAACTCATACAGCTTTTTTGGAGAGCTACCACCCGACAGTGAAACCGTAAACTTTCCTCTTTCCGATATGGATTGCTTACCTATTTTAACAAAATAATCTGCCAGTCCGGTAAGCACCTCATCGGCAGTATTATATATATTTAAGTTCATAGTATGTATTGAGTTTTGAGTAATGAGTTTTGAGTGTTAGCTTATTAAAAACTCATCACCCAAAACTCAAAACTTAATTATCTTTTCTTACCATTTACCGGCAGGGTGAACCAGGTGAATCCGTCGCGGGCAATTAATGCCTCAGCAGCTTCAGGGCCCCATGAATCAGCAGAATAGTTAGGGAAATTCAGGCTCTTTTTATTTTGCCATGTGCTCAGGATAGGCATTACCAGTTCCCATGCAGCCTCCACCTGGTCGCCACGCATAAACAAGGTCTGATCGCCCAGCATGGTATCCAGTATCAGTGTTTCGTAAGCTTCAGGTGCCTGGTTGGTGTAAGTACCTTTGTAATCAAACACCATATCAACGGCGTTTAATACCATGTCAATTCCCGGGCGTTTAGCCTGTACCTGTAAGCGGATGCTCATTTCAGGCTGAATGCTGATGATCAGCCTGTTTTGCTGCCAGCTTTCAGCTGCTTCCGTAGGGAATATCAGGTGAGGTACGTCCTTAAACTGAATGGTAATAACAGATGACGGCTGGTGCATGCGTTTACCTGTACGCAGGTAAAACGGAACACCTTGCCAGCGCCAGTTATCAATAAAGAATTTAATGGCGGCAAAAGTTTCGGTGTTTGATTCCGGGTTAACTTTTGGCTCATCACGATAACCGGGTACTTCTTTACCTTTCATCCAGCCGCTGCCGTACTGACCTCTAACGGCCGAGTTACGTACATCCTCCGGACTAAATTTGCGCATGGCTTTCAGCACATCAACCTTACGGTCGCGTACCTCATCGGCGCTAAAGCTAACCGGTGGTTCCATAGCCACGTGGCAAAGCAATTGCAGCAGGTGATTCTGAATCATGTCGCGCATAGCGCCCGAGCCATCATAATAATCGCCACGGTCTTCAACGCCCAATTGCTCGGTAACTGAAATTTGCACGTGCTCAATATAGTTACGGTTCCACAGCGGCTCCATAATGGAGTTGGCAAAGCGGAAAGCCATGATGTTTTGAACAGTTTCCTTACCCAGGTAGTGGTCGATACGGTAGATCTGGCATTCGTCAAAAATATTCGACAATAAATGGTTAAGCTCTTTAGCTGTTTCCAGATCATGACCAAATGGTTTCTCGATGATGATACGCACACGTTTTTTATCATCAGCCAATTTAGCTTTTGATATGTTTGATGCGATGATCGGGAAGAAGTTTGGAGCCACCGCCAGGTAAAATAATACGTTGGCTTTAGTTTTCCACTCGGCATTATGTTTTTCAATACGTTTACCAAACTCTTTGTAAGTTTCAAAATCATTGGCATCCGATACCTGGTAGTAGATATTTTTTACAAATTCGGCCCATTTTTTCTCGTCGGTTTTACCGCTGCGCGAAAACTGGTTAATGTCCTTAAACATGTTTTCTCTGAACTGCTCATCAGTCAGTTTGGTACGGCCGGTACCAATGATAGAAAACTGTTTAGGCATCCAGCCATCTAAAAATAGATTGTAAAGGGCTGGTGCTATTTTCCGGGAATTTAAATCGCCGGTACCACCAAAAATGATGAATATAGTAGGATCTGATTTAGTGTTTGTGCTCATTGTTGATATTTTTAGGTATCAAGTAGTTAGTATCAGGTATCAGGATTTTTTCCTGAAATTTAAACTTTTGGTCTTGATACTTGATACTAACTACTTGATACTAATTTCTTATTTCTCCTCAGTTGGTGCCCACTGTGTATGGAAAACGCCTTCTTTACCGATCAGCTCATAAGTATGCGCACCAAAATAGTCGCGTTGAGCCTGGGTAAGGTTTGATGGCATCCTTGCGCTGCGGAAAGCATCAAAATAGCTTAACGAAGCAGCAAACGCAGGTGCGGCAATACCAGCAGCAATGGTTTTTGATAATACTTTTCTAATACCCGGTACAGCGCCTTCAACCAGGGCCTGTACATTTGAATCAAGCAGCAGGTGCTCTAAACCAGCATTCTTTTCATACGCCTGGAAAATATCATTCAGGAATTTTGAACGGATGATGCAGCCACCACGCCAGATCTTGGCAATTTCGCCCAGGTGCAAGTCATATTTGTACTCTGCAGAAGCATTTGCCAGCAAGTGCATACCTTGCGCGTAGCTGATGATCATGGTGAAGTAGAAAGCCTGTTCAAGAGCTGCTATAAACTCGGCTTTATCAGCCTCTAATACAATGGCATCCTTAGCGTAAAGCGAAGCCGCTTTTTCGCGCAGTTGTTTATATTTTGAAAGGTCGCGCATGGCTACAGAAGTATCAACTGTAGGGATTGGCGCTTGTAGGTCCATAGCCACTTGTGATGTCCATTTTCCGGTACCTTTAGCACGGGCCTCGTCCTTAATATCATCTAATAATAAATGATCGGTACCCGGAGCTTTGTATTTGAAAATATCTTTGGTAATATCCAGCAGGAATGATTGTAACCTGCCTTCGTTCCACTCGGCAAAAATTTTGCCTATCTCGTCGTTATCTAATTTAAGGCCTTTTTTCAGTATCTCGTAGGTTTCGGCAATCAGCTGCATAATTCCGTACTCGATACCGTTGTGCACCATTTTAACAAAGTGACCAGATGCGCCCGGACCAATATAGGTTACGCAAGGTACACCATCAACCTTGGCGGCAATGGCTTCAAAAATAGGCTTCATTACGTTGTAGGCTTGCTTGTCGCCGCCCGGCATCATGCTTGGGCCACGGCGCGCACCCTCTTCGCCACCAGAAACACCCATACCAAAGAAGTGAAGGCCCTGAGCTTCCAGTTCTTCCACACGGCGGTTAGTATCTGTAAAGTGCGAGTTACCGCCATCAATTAAAATATCGCCTTTCTCCAATAGCGGAGTAAGTTCTTCAATCACGGCATCTACAATTTTACCGGCCGGAACCAGCATCATGATAGCACGTGGGGTAGTTAAGCTTTGTATAAATTCTTTAACATCGCCAAAACCTTTAGCGGCACGGTCGCCGGCTTCTTCGTTCAGTGATGCTACTTTAGCGGCATCCTTGTCATGTCCGGCTACGGCAAAACCGTGATCGGCCATATTTAGCAATAAGCTGCGGCCCATAACGCCTAAGCCAATCATGCCAAAAGCATATTTATCTGTTGTTGCGCTCATTTTTTTAAAGTTGGTTCAAAGGTTCATTAGTTCATTGGTTCATTAGCATGTTGGTTCATTAGTTCATTGGTGAACTATTATTAATCATTAGGAAACCTAATAAACTAATGAACCAGTGAACTAATGAACCAACATATTATTTACTATTATTCTCCCTTTTCAGGTCTTCTAATATTTGTTTGGTGGTTTTGCAATCGGTATGTTGAAAAGCACGGATACCCAATTTTTGGGCTGTGTTCACAAACATCATCCTATCATCAAAATACACACACTGCTGCGGCGATGCCTGGGCTACACCCATAGCCAGCTGCCATATACCCGGATCGGGCTTGCGCATTTTTACCTCGCACGATGATACAAAGGCATCAAAACATTCATGCAGCTTAAACTTTTTAACCCGGTAATCATTCAGCTCCTTACCCTCGTTATTAATGGAAATAATGCGGAAACCGCAATCTTTTTTCCATTCCTTTAAGAAGGCCAGTGTGTCATCCAGTTCAGCAGAACGGGAGTACATGAACTCTTTAAAATCCTCGCGAACAAAATCGCGCGGATGATTAAAGATCACCGTATCCAGGTATTCGTCCAGGGTGATGGCGCCAATTTCATATACGTTGAATACAAAATTGTGCAGCTCATTTACCTCGGCGTAATCAAGCCCGAATTTTTCGCAAGCAGCCTTGCGCGAATCGCGGCCCCATCCATTAGTGAGCAGGATACCTCCTACGTCAAAAAAGAGAATCTTAATATTTGCAGCTTCCATAAAGCAAAGAATGGTTTAGTTTACTTTGCTTTTTTGGTCTTCAATAGCGTTTAACAGTTTTTCAAAAGGCTTATTGAATTTCTCGATGCCTTCGTCTTCCAGTTGCTGGGTGATGGCGTCAAGGTCAATTCCTAAGTCTTTCAATTTAGCTAAAGTAGCAGTAGCCTGGTCTAAACCACCTTCTAAGGTGTTAGCAGCAATACCATGATCGCGGAAAGCGTCGATAGTTTCTAACGGAACGGTATCAACAGTATCCGGGCCAATTAATGCTTCAACATATTTGGTATCTTTAAATGCAGGGTTTTTGCTGCCTGTACTTGCCCACAATAAACGTTGTGGTTTTGCACCTTTAGCGGCCAGTTTTTCCCAACGGGCACCGCTGAACACTCTTTTATAAATTTCGTAAGCTTTTTTAGCTGATGCGATAGCTACTTCGCCTACCATATCTTTTTCGCCTTTAGCTTCCAGCAGCGGATCAACAATAACGTCGATACGGCTCAGGAAGAAGCTGGCTACTGATGAGATATGCTCAATATTGTGACCGGCTGCCAAGTGATCTTCCAAACCTGAAATATAAGCTTCGGTTACGGCTTCATAACGCTCCAGACCAAACAGCAGGGTTACGTTAATGTTGATACCTTTAGCAATTGACTGCCTGATGGCGGCCAAACCTGGCTGAGTGCCCGGAATTTTGATCATTACGTTTTTACGGTTAACTTTTTTCCAAAGGTCTTCGGCCTGTTTAGCAGTCCCCTCTGTGTCTAAAGCTAAAAACGGAGAAACTTCAAGGCTCACATAACCGTCAGAACCTTTAACTTCTTCATTATATACGCCTTCAAATAAGTCAGCTGCCTGCTGAATATCTTTAGTGGCTAAGCCAAAAAATAACTGCTCATTGTCGTCAGTAGTTTTTGACAGTTCAACAATATCATTATCATAATCAGAGCTGCTGGTTATGGCTTTTTCAAAAATTGCCGGGTTTGAGGTAACGCCTCTTACGCCATCCTCGTCAATTAATTTTTTTAATTTTCCGGATGCCATGATCTCACGATCGATGAAGTCAAGCCAGATGCTTTGTCCGAAACTATGTATTTGTTTTACATTGTTAGTTGCCATCTTATTAGGTTGTTTTAAAGTTTGTTATTCAATTATTTACAGGCAGGTGTATTATTACAAACGGGGGTTGAAACTGCCCAGGCCGCTTCCATTTGTATTGGTTGATTAAAGTTCCTAATTTATATTGAATATATAGTAACCTTAATATCATTGTTTTAAAAACTTAGCATCGGGAAAACGCATGTAATGCGTCTCTGCATTATAGTTTGTTCAGCATTTGATCTTTTATCCAAAAATCCTTTATCCAAACTACGTGTTTGATGCCATTAAAATTTGCAGGTTGTAGCCAATAAAAAGTCCGCTTTCAATAACTCCAGTAATGGATTTAATGTCGCGCTCCAGGCTATGGCCCACCTCATCAAACATACAGTCAAGTATGATGTTGCCGTTTTCGGTAATCACAGGTCCGTCTTTCCCTTTGGCCGGCCTCAGGTGTATATTATCGGCACCCAGTGCTTTCAGTTCACGCTCTACGTAAAGCAGCGCCTGCGGAAATACCTCAACCGGTATCGGGAAATTTGTGCAAAGCTTAGGTACCATTTTTGAATCATCAACAATGATATAACTTACCTCGCTTGATGCCAAAAGAAGCTTTTCTTTGAACATGGCACCGCCCCTGCCCTTTATTAAACTGTTGTTAGGGTCAACTTCATCGGCACCATCAAACAGCCAGTCGGGTTTGTTTTCGTACAGGGAGGTTAAGGGCACACCCAGTTTGCTGCAAAACATGGATATTTCCAGCGAGGTGGGTATGGCCTTTACATTCAGTTTTTCTTTGCGGATGCGGTTGGCTATAGCAACCAGGGCCAGGTATGAGGTTGAGCCCGAGCCTACACCCAAAACATCACCATCTTTTACCTTAGCGGCAATTTCATCGGCTACTTTTTGCTTACCATTAATATTGGTAATCTCCGCCGACCATACAAGATTGCTTATGATATTATTATTTTGATCCACTGTTATTTTGTATTATTTCGTTCGTTACTCAAATCTTTTAACATCTGTAGAAGACTATATTGTTTCCCATCATCTAAAAAGATAAAGTTGGTAAATACGGGGTGTCCTGCCACTTTGGTAACTTCTGCGATAACGGCAATTGGTGCTGCTAATGTCTCTTTTTCGGATTTCCCTTTGCCTATATCATGAATATCGACAAGAAATTTATTACCGGTACTCTTGACCTTACCTGTTTGATAACCAAGACCAATATCTTGTCCTCCTAAAAATGGGTCAGAATCCAGACCAACGATCTCCCCTTTAGCCTTAGCTTGTGCCGCATAATCATCTATCAGTGCTTTACGAAGATGTGCATCAAAATACTCTGGTCGTTGCTTTACAGCAATTTCACAAGAACAAACAGGATGCTTTTTATCTACCGGAGCCTTATATAATACGATATACCAATCATAAAATTTCTGAACAAAAGTCCGAACGTTTTCTTTTTCACTAACAGATTGAGCATTTACATCCAAAATCATAACCATGCATAGCATGATCATACTGAAGGCTGTAAAATACTTTCTTTTCATTTTGATTGGCAAGATGAAAAGTAATGAGTTTCAAGCAGTATAAACCACTCAAAACTCATTACTCATAACTCAATACTATAACAGTGCTTTTGCTTTGTTAACTACGTTTTCAACGGTAAAGCCGAAGAATTTGTACAGGTCTTCTGCCGGAGCTGATTCACCAAAGGTGGTCATGCCCAGCATATCGCCTTCGTCTGTAGTATATTTATGCCAGCCCATTGGCGATGCCATTTCAACTGCCAAACGTTTGCGATTTGCTTTAGGCAATACGCTTTCTTTGTAAGCAGCATCTTGTTTTTCAAACAGCTCCCATGATGGCATACTTACCACGCGGGTTGAGATACCTTCTGCTTCCAGTTTTTCCTGGGCCTGCATAATTAACGATACTTCAGAACCGGTAGCCATCAGGATCAGATCAGGGCCTTTGCTGCCTTCAGATACAATGTAAGCACCTTTTTCTACACCTGATGCTTTACCATATTTATCCTGATCAAGGATAGGTAAGCCCTGGCGAGTGAATACCAATACAGTTGGGCCGCCTTTTTTCTCGATAGCTACGCGCCATGCATGTGCAGACTCGTTAGCATCAGCCGGACGTATTACTGTAACGTTAGGAATTGCACGCAAAGTTGATAAGTGCTCAACAGGCTGGTGAGTTGTACCATCCTCGCCTAAACCGATACTATCATGGGTATAAACAAAAATAGGGCTCACTTTCATAATGGCTGCCAAACGGATCGGCGGGCGCATGTAATCAGCAAATTGCAGGAAGGTAGCGCCAAATGGTAACAGACCTTTGGTTAAGGCCATACCATTTAATGCAGAACCCATAGCATGCTCACGGATACCAAAGTGGAAGTTACGGCCATTACGGTTTTCAGATGTAAATGAATCGTACTCTTTCAGGTTGGTTTCTGTTGATGGGGCAAGATCGGCCGCGCCACCAATCAGGTTTGGCAGGCTTGCAGCAATAGCGTTCAGCACTTTACCAGAAGCCTGGCGGGTTGCCATTTTAGGATCTGAACCTTTAAATACAGGCAATTTATCAGCCCAGCCAGCAGGCAATTCGCCTTTAAACGCGGCTTCGTATTCAGCAGCTAATTCAGGATATTTTGCTTTATAATCGGCAAATAATTTGTTCCATTTGTCTTCTTTACCCTGGCCTTTGGCGCCTATTCCGTGGTAGTAATCCAATACTTCAGGAGCTACGTCAAATGATTTTTCAGGATCAAAACCAAAGAAGTTTTTAACCAGTTTAATCTCATCAGCACCCAGCGGCGAACCGTGTGAACCGGCAGTACCTGATTTGTTAGGACTACCATAAGCAATCAGTGAACGAACGCGGATCAGTGATGGTTTTTGAGTTTCAGATTTGGCATTGATCAGGGCAAGCTCCAGTGCATGGGTATCATTCACATCGGCAATTTCCTGTACCTGCCAGCCGTATGAACGGAAACGGGCACTTACATCTTCATTAA
>NZ_JBCECK010000053.1:0-33895 GCF_039207105.1 Mucilaginibacter sp. | reverse complement strand
GCTGTAAGATAGGTTTCTGACAGACGGTAAATAAAGAAGTCGCGGAAACCGGCCAGATCCTGAACACTTGCCCTGGTAGGATCATCGTGCTTTTTGATGGCCCAATGCATATTATCTGTATTAGGCGCAATTTTAGAGGTTACTCCCGGGCTTATCTGCCATTCAACCGTATCGCCCATGGCTTTACCTTTTGGCAATGTTGCAGGGTTATTATAAAACCATACATACCTGAAAGTAGCTTCGAAGCGGCTATCGTTCGGATTAAACAAATTCCGGAAAAACTCGGTCGGCCTGAAACGGGTATATGGGCGACCACCCTGGTTTAAATCGCGCTGTAAACCCGGGAACTGATCATATGCCGGGGTAAAAAACGCGTGCCCCTGGTTACCATCACCATTTTGGAGCAGATCTTTGGTATACTGAGCTGCAAAAATGATCTCGGCATTTTGCTGGTTATCATACCTGAAAATATCAGCATAAGAATCAAGCAATTTATAAGGGCCCGATTCAATAATGGTTTTAGCAGCATCGGCAGCCTTCTGATAATCCTTTTGCATGAGCATAATAATGGCTAATTGTTGTAAGGCTGCTCCTTTGGTTACTTTACCATAAGCATCGGCCGTCCAACCCAGGTTATCAACCGCGTATTGCGTATCCTCGCGCATCAACTTCCAAATCTCTTCTTTAGATGTACTTGTTGCTGTGGTATTTACGCCTTTGGTTTCTGTGGTAGCTAAAACCACATTACCAAACTGTACGGTAAGCCAGTAGTAAAAGTGTGCTCTCAGAAAACGGGTCTCGGCTTTATATTGTGTTTTCAAGTTATCTGGCAGACCTGCTTTATCGGCATAAGCTAATATAGTATTAGCTGCATTAATACCCTGGTAACAATCATACCACAATTGAGCAAAATAACCTACGGAAGAGTTAGTTTGGCTATCATAGGCCTCTAAAAATTTATAGCCACCATCTTTTCCGTGCTGAAAAATATCGGTACCCATAGTTGTTAAGGTAAAACCTACCTGCGAACCATAGAGGGCTCTTAACTTGGAATAAACACCATATAACCCATCCCGTATTCCTGACGGGGTTGTAAATAATGTTTCTGGCGTAGCCTGGGAAACCGGTATCTCTTCCAGTTTACAGGAAGAGCCTAATGCGATACCGCCGACACATAAGGCAATAAAAAGCTTTTTTATAATTTTCATTTTAAATTAGTTCAGGTTAATACTTTAAAAAGAGGCATTGAGCCCAACAGCATACATTTTTGTTGAAGGATACAAAGCGCGTTGCCCCGTTGATTCAAATTCAGGATCGTAACCTTTATAATCAGTTATAGTAAATGGATTCTCGGCCGATACCGTAAGGCTCAGGGCGCTCATCTGTAACTTTTTGATCCAGGCTAAAGGGAAATGATAAGTAAAGTTGATATTCTTGACCCTTACAAAACTCACATCTTTGTATGCCAATGTTGAACCCAGAAAAACGCCTTCCTGGTTTTTATCAGGTCGAGGGTTATCATTAGTAGGGTTTTCCGGAGTCCAGTAATTTACGTTAAGGTTATTATACCTGCCGGCAAGCCTGTTATTATTATCGTACCATTGTGAATAGGTGAGATAGTTTTGCCTGGTATTTAATACTACCGATAAATCGAACCCACGGTATGAAAACGTATTGGTTAAACCACCTATCCATGCGGGAGTATACGAACCCAATATCTGGCGGTCGTTAGCATCATATTTCCCGTCGTGGTTGGTATCTTCAATTTTGATACCTCCTACTGCAAAACCGTTTGCTTTGGCTTCGGCGGCTTCTGATGTTTGCCAGATACCTATTTTTTTGTAATCGTAAAACACTTTGATCGGGTGGCCTATAAACCAGCCGTTACCAACCACATCTTTTCCATCACCCATCAATTCGGTAATCTTGTTATTATTTTTAGAAAAGTTGATGTCTGTTCTCCAACGGAAACCATTATGAGATGAGGCAATGTTTACCGACGATAAGGAAACCTCAATACCATCGTTTTTTGTAGAACCTATATTTTCCAATACATCAACAAAACCGGTACTGGTTGGTATACTACGATTGAGCAATATATCATGTGTTTTGGATTGATAGTATTCTACCGTTCCTGTAAGGCGGTCGTTCCAAAAACCAAAGTCAACAGCGGCATTGATCTGGTTGGTAGTTTCCCACTTTAAATTAGGGTTAGATATGGTACCCGGTAAAAATCCCGGCGCTCCGGTATCTCCAAAAGTGTAAGTCGTTTTTTGTAATACCCCAAATGTTTTATACGGCTGAATACCCGTATTACCTGTGCTACCGTAACTGGTACGGAGTTTAAGTGTAGAAACCAGTTTGCTGCTTTTTAAAAAGTCTTCGTCCGACATTTTCCAGGCTAACGCCGCTGAAGGAAAAAAGCCCCATTTGTGACCTTCTGCAAAACGGGAAGATCCATCAGCACGGCCAGTAATGGTAAGGAGATACCTATCTTTATACTGATAGTTGATACGGCCCATGTAAGATAGCAAGCTCCATTTTTGGTAATCGCTGCCTACACCTGTTACCGAACCCGCGGTTGCCAAATTGTGATAGGTTTGCGATTCGTACGGTAATTTGCTTACATTGGTAAATGACGAATTGGTAACCTGGTTCTGGTAACTTTGAACAGCCGTTGCTGTAATGTGATGATCTGTACCAAACCGTTTATCGTAATTCAATATATTTTCTACAGTGATTGAAAATATATTGGTTTCATTTACGCCTGCTGTTGATGAACCACCCTGGTTAGCTGTGGTAAGGCTGCCATTAAATGTTCCGCCGTTGGCGAATTCAGCATCGGGGCCAACATTTAAATGATAACTTAATGATGGCGATATCTTGTATTCGCCATAAATACTGGCAAAAACCCGGGTTTGGTAACGTTCATCAAGCGATCCATTGATATCATATAAAGGATTGACACGCTGTCCTTCATCGTTATTGGGCCTGAAAAGCAAATTACCCTGATCATCATAAGGCACACCAAGCGGATTTAACCTTAAGGCATTATCAAACACATCGCCGCTGGGCACGTGCTGAATTGAACGGCTGGCAAATGATGATATACCGGCTTTGAACTTATCATTAATATGATGGTCAACATTTATACGGAACGATCCACGGGTATAATCAGATTTATCAACGATACCATTTTCTTTAAAATAATTGGTTGACAGTGCAAACTGAGTTTTCTCACCTCCCCCATTTACTGACAGCTGATGATTTTGTTTATTACCGTTTCCGTAAATCACATCCTGCCAATCGGTACTGCGACCTTTGGCTATCGATTCAAGTGCTATGTTATCAAAAATATCCTTGTCTTGCGGATATGCCCCTTTCGGATCATCAGTACGGTTAGCCTCCCTGCGCAGTTGAGCAAACTGAGCTCCATTCATCAGATCAAGCCTGTTGATGGTTGATGTTACACCATAATAGGAATCATAGCTAATATTGGTTTTGCCGGTTGAACCCCGTTTGGTAGTAATTAACAATACACCATTTGATGCCCTTGAACCATATATGGCTGTTGCGGACGCATCTTTTAAAACTTCAATTGATTGAATATCCGACGGGTTTATATCATTAATAAAACCATCTATTGCAGGAATACCATCAAGCACCACCAGGGGCGGGTTATTTACATTAATGGAGTTTTGCCCCCTGATCTGGATATTAATAGCCGCGCCGGGCTCATTCCCTCCGTTAAAAACATCTACACCCGCCGCTTTACCTTTAATGGCCTGGAAAGGGTTGGTAGCAGGTATTTGTTTAATATCATCGGCGGTAATAGATACTACTGAACCGGTTACATCGCGTTTTTTCTGTACACCGTATCCTACTACTACCACCTCTGATAATGCAGACTGTTTGCCAGCCAGTGTAATAACCAAATGATCCTGAGTAATGGTTACCGATTGGTTTTTGTAACCTATGTACGATACCATGAGTTCATCTCCATAACCGGCGTTCAATGAAAACCTTCCGCTTACGTCAGTAAGAACGCCTGTTTGATTACTTTTTAAGTGTACCGAGGCTCCTATAATGGTTTCGTGTGTTGCCGAATCAATAACCTCGCCGGTAACCAGATGAGACGGACCAATATTTATCTGGCTCCTATTAACAGCAATTTGCTTATTAATAATTTTAAATGATAAATGATGTTTCTCACCTAGTTTTGACAGCACCTGCGCCAATGATTGCTTTACAAAATTCAAACCTGTGGGCTCGTTTGCATCCACCTCTTTTGATGAATACACAAATTGATAACCGGTAGCTGTTTCCAGCTTTTTAAAACATTCAGCAAGGCTTATTTTTTGTGCCTGTATATTAATAATAACAGTACTTGCCGGGCCATTTTGCTTTTGCTGGCCAAACAGGTTGCTGCTTAAAAATAAAGACAATAGAATAACAAATACAAAATCCTTGTTTTGTATAATAATTTTCATAATTTTTGTTTGGATTAATTTGACAATTAATTAAAGTTTCCCGGAGCTTGAGACCTCTTGAAAACTATTCGGAGGTACCTATCAGCAGGTGCCTCTGTTTTTTATTTAGCTTTTTTATTCCACCATCTATGAGCTTTTGTTTAGTGTTAACATCCTGAACCATTAATAACAATTAGCTGTCTGCCCTTTTGATCAGTACTGATCTTATAATTAAACCTGAGGGCAAACTTTAGTACCTCAAGTACTTCGGTAACCGACTCGGTAGTGAAAGCACCGTTTACTCTGCAATTTTTAAATACCTTTTCATTGTAACTTACGGCTATACCATACTTACGCGCTATACTGTTAAATACCTCGGGCAAAGGCTCATCCTTAAAGCGCAGTTCACGGGCCCGCCAACTGGTAACCATCTCTGGATTAAAATTATTGATCGAAATTCTATTAGTTGTTTTATATGCTGTTAGCATTTGCATGGGCAGCAAAACCTGGTCATGAAGCGTATTGAATTTATTAGAGATGAGCACCCTTCCTTTGATGAGTGATATGGTAATATGATCTTCATTGGAAAATGCTTTAATATTAAACACAGTACCAACGGCCTTAGTTGAGTAGTTGCCCGAGTGAACAATAAAGGGGTGTGTTTTATCAGACTTTACTTTAAAAAGCGCCTCACCGGTTAAATAAACTTCCCGGGTTTGTTGATCAAACTTTTCCGGGAATTGTAGTGTACTACCGGCATTTAAAGCAATATGGCTACCATCGGGCAGATCAAACTGTTTGATGGTGCCGGTTTGCGCGGTAATACTAACCAGGTCTTTTTTAGATGAGTAAAATATAAATAAGATGCTTAATGCCAAACCAGCCAGCACTGCTGCTATTGCATAATATTTTTTATAGGAACGGATTGTTTTTACGGGTATATTTTCGTGTTGTTTTGCTATACCGGTCCTCAGTAATGCGAGCCCCCTGTCCAGATCATAGATATGGTCATTATTCGCTTTTCCTTTTTGAATCCAGGTTTCGTTAATTTTCAGAAACAGCTCTAAAAAGTATTCTTGTTCTAAATACTCATTTAACTGATCTGTTTCCTGTAAGGTTGATTCGCCGCTGAGGTATTTGGTAGTTAACGTGTAAAAAAGATCTTTATCCATAATCAACACCATAGACAGCGATCCGGAAAAAAATCTACCAGTGAAGGCAATTAAGAAATAGCTATCTTTCTGTTAAGATAATGTAAGCACAATCAGTGCTAAAAAAAGCAGGTTGTTTTGCGGAGCGTTCTCTGCCAGCATTTTTATAGCCTCCACCATATGGTTTTGAACAGTATGAACAGATATACCTAATATATCGGCAATTTCTTTGTATTTGAAGCCTTCCATTTTATTCATGCGGAAAATGATCCGTTTTTTTTCGGGCAAGGCATCAATCAATAAGTTAACCTCGTTTAAAAGTTCATTGAACGCAAGTTGTTGCTCTGGCCCTAAGGTTTGATCGGGGATGGCTTCGGCATAACTCAGGTCGGTATGATCAACCCGCTTTTTCTTTAGGTAATTGAGCGAATGATTTCTGATGGCTTTATACAGATATGGGCGAGCCTTATCAGGAACATTTAAATTACGGCGGTTAAACCAAATAGCACAAAAGGTATCGGCAACTAACTCCTCGGCTATAGCATAGTCCTTAACAAAGTTATTTGAAAATGTACACAGCTGCTGAAAATAACGACTAAACAGGTCTTCCAAACACTGGTCATCATTATAAACACAGATCTGCTCAAGCAAATATTCATCACTCACATTGTTTTTATGCATATGACGATCCCGGAGAGTTATATTTTGATGTCGTCAAAGGTAATTTAAGCACGTAATCCTATTGTTAATTTATAATTAACAGTAGGATCAGCATGTAACAAAAGGAATAGGTTTCTTAATAAGAAGAAACCTGCAATACATTATCTGATTCAAAAAACAGATCAATATATTACAGGTCCAATCAATTTTTACCAGGCAGCTTTAACCTTTTTGAAAGGCTTTCCATATCCTGGTTTTTACCATGACAACTATTAACGGAATAACCATAGCTCCCCACGCCAGTACCCACCAGACGCCGGTTCCGAGCAGTGCCGATAATAAGCCGAATAGGGTAATTAAACCCAATAAAACCGGGATTCCCCAAATTTTTCTTGATGGCTGAACTTTCATATATTTTCTTCTGATGATAAGCGTAAAAAATAATCTGCATAAAATTTGCGTCGCACCACCCAGAGGTATACCCCACTGATCAATACAATAATGGCCAGGATATCAAAAAGTGCCCAGATTACCTTTAAAGGCATGCCGCCATAATCGCCAAAATGCAGCGGACGCGAAACTTCTAATCCTTTCAGATATACCGGCATATTTACTACCGCGTCCAGCTTTCCGGTATTGGCATCAACCAGCACCGGGGTGAATAATCTTGAGGTTAACGCTTTATCTCCTTTGGTGTATATCAAAAAATGATATGGGGTACCAAACACATTACCAGGATAGATCACGCTGGTAATGGTCATTCCCGGAACAGCTTTTTGAGCGGTGTTATAAGCCTCCTGTATAGAACTCAATTGCTGCGACTTTGGCAAAGGCCTGTCCTTATACTGATCGAGCATTTTTTTCACATCTGTAATTTGCCATAAACCAAAAAGCGGGGTTGATAGCTCATTGATCACACCAGTAATTCCCACTACCAGTAGCCAGGCAGCCGTTGCTATACCTATTAAATTATGCAGATCAAGCCACTTTAACCTGGTTGACCGCCCTGTACGCACAGTACCAAAATCCAGTTTTTTCATAAATGGACCATACAGCACGATACCCGAGATTATGGAAAATACAAAAAGTAATCCCATTAAACACAAAAATAATTCGCCTGCCAAACCTGCAAACATATCGGTATGTAAGGACAGCATCAGACCCAAAAAGGTTTGCGGTTGCTCCGCTTCAGATGGTTCATCTTTTAACAGTTTACCTGTGCGGGCATCAAACTGCATTTCATGCCGTGTGTTCGGGTTGCCTTTCAGGCTGGGCATCATGTTTACTACAACCTGTGGCTCCTCGTCATCAATAAAAAGAAAACTCAGGGCTTCTTTAGGGTAGCGTTGCTGTGCTACCTTCACCATATCATCCAGATTGGCCCTTGGCGTATCTTTTGGCAATACTTCATAAGGTGCATCCTTGCTCAGCAGGTGGTCAATTTCCTCTTCAAATATCAGCGGCAGCCCTGTTAAGCAAAGCAGCAACAGAAATAAGGTACAGATGAGGCTCGTCCACCGGTGAACCCAAAACCATCTTTTGATATTTTTTAAAGTGCTCATTATTTAATTTTAAAAGCTACAGTTGCGCTAAACCTGCGCGGCATCATCTGGCTCACATAGCTGCCCCAGTAAACTTCATTTGTTAAGTTATCCATTTTTAGGCTGATTCGGTAAACCGGCTGATCATAGCTGATAACCGCGTTCAGCACTTTGTATGATGGCATATAAAATTCACCTTGTGATCTTGATTGCTGAATATAAGCCTTACCATTATAATTACCGCCAATACCTAAGCCCAATCCCTTTAAAGATGTGTTGAAAAAATGGTAGCTCAACCAAAGGTTTGCGGTTTGTGCAGGCCCTGTCCATTGATGTAAGCCATCGGCATCAGGATCGGTGTTGATGGTGTAAATATCATTGTAAGCATAACCCGCAATCAGGTTAAAGCCGGTGAATGGATTAGCAATCACTTCGGCCTCAAAACCTTTACTAAGCTGCCCGCCATCCTGTACCTGGAAACCAGCTTGCCCAGCTGCAAAGCTGTTATGAATTACATTATCTACTTTAATGTGGTAATAGCTCAAAGTACTGTTCAGTTTACCGTTAAACAGATCAAGCTTTACACCTCCCTCCCATTGGTTGGCCTGGCTTGGTTTAAATGAGGTAAAAGTGCCATCGGGCTGACGGGTTGGCCCATTGTTACTGAAGCCATTCATGTAATTACCGAATAAAGAAACCTGGTTAGGGATAATTTGATAAACCAAACCTAATTTAGGTGATAATGCTGTTTGATTGAATTTACCGGTTGTTGTATCCTGATTAATATCGTAAGTACCGCCATTTACAAAATGGTCAACCCGCAGGCTGGCCATTACATTCAGGTTATCGGTAATATTTAATACATCTGATGCATAAACACTGTAAGTGCTTTGGCGGCTGCGGCTTTTACTATATGACTTGTTAGTCAACGCCGAATCAAGAGCCGGACGTGTCAACTCATTATATTTGGGGTCACGTCCCTGAATGCGTACCTCATCAAAACCATAAACCATAGCCGATGTACCATTAGTGGTATTGGTAAAATAATCTAACCCGATCACTACACGGTTACGCATATTACCAATTTTGAAATCGCCGTTGAAGTTTTGCTGCACTTCAGTATAGTTATAATTGTAGTGCTGATAACCTGGGTTGCGCGAAACCACACTATCGCCAACAATGTTGTTATAACTCCAATAACCTTCTACTTCTGAGTTAGTATGCGAAAAAGCAGTGGTTGATTTCCAGTTATCAGATAGTTTATAATTTACTTGTCCATAAACACTTACCGAGGGAGCAGTTTCATACAGATCATTATTGCTGTATGATTTTAGCCAGTTAATACCCAGATCTCGTGGGTTGGTTTTGGTAAATGAAGCTTCAGGGAACAAACGGTTAAAATCATTTGATTTTTGATTATAGATCTCCGCATCTAATGAAAGGGATAAGCGGTCGTTTACCTTGTATAATAAGGATGGCGCTATAAATAAGCGCCTGGTAAAGCCAGCATCCTGATAGCTGCCCTCATCATCATAGGCCACATTGGTACGCAGATATAAACCTTTTTCTTTATTAAGCGGGGTATTAAAATCGGCAGTTACGCGACTCAGGCCAAAACCACCTACGGTATAACCAACCTCGCCCTGAAAGGTATCAAGAGGCTGTTTGGTAACCCGGTTCAGCAAACCACCAAAGGAAGTAAGGCTGCTGCCAAACAGTGTAGCCGATGGCCCTTTCAACACTTCAATACGCTCAATATTAGCAACCTCTATACTGTTTTGTTTAGAATCCTGCAACCCGTTACGCAGATAGCTACTGGTAAAAAAGCCACGAAGATTAAACGAATTAGAGCCGTTCACTAAGGCTTGGCTTACGCCGGTTACGTTTTTTAACACATCGTTATAACTTACAATAACCTGATCCTGCAAAAGCTCTTTAGGCACCACATTATAAACCTGCGGGTTCTCCAAATTTTTGAGCGGCATTCTGGCCACGCCCTCCGTTTCCTTTTTGGCAAACTTGTTATAGCCAGCAGAAATGCTAACCTCCTTTAGGGTCTGGTTATCTTCTGTAATGGTAAAATCAATTACCAATGTTTCGCCGGACTTAACTTCGGCTTGTTTACTTGTAGTAACATAGCCTACAAGCTTGGCTGTAATAGTGTAGGTACCAGGCAATATTTTATTGATACGATAGGTGCCGCGCTCATTAACATTTGCACCCTTATTAGTTCCGTTTAATACAATATTTACCATTGCGGCCGGTTGGCCATCTGTAGTTTTAACGGTCCCCTGGATAGATCCGGTAGTAGACTGAGCCCAGCTGCGCTGCATACATAACAACAGAATAAGTGTGCAAGACAATTTAAGTATGTTTTTTGTGAGATGTAGGGTAAAGGGTTTACTGCATAATAGCAAAGATTTCATAGTTTTGTTGAATGATTAATAAATTGAAGGATTTGTTAACATGGCCCGGTAGGATGTTTGGCGACGGATAACCGGGCTTTTTTATATCAAATTTTTAGGGAGGAGTTGATTTCACTGTTTAAGGACATTTGATGTGCGGCAAAGTAAGTATTTATTTAGATTAAATCCAAATAATGAAATTGAATAAACACCTATACTTAACCAAACAAATGGATAAGGTAATTATTTACTTGAAACTGGATTCTTCTGAATGACTTTAAATTCTATCTTTCCAAAAACAGGAGTAAGGCCATTTATGGTAAGTCCCTGAACCACTATATTAAAAGCTCCTTTGATATCTGAGGTATAAAACTCGATCCTGCTTTTCCCGTTAGGCCCGGTATTAAAGTTAGGATCCCAGAATAGAGTAGATTGTAACTCCGGGGTTGAAACCGGTTCTTTTTCGTAGTCAGGTAAATAAAAGTTTTGAGGCAGATCGATATTTTTAACCTTATAGGTATTACTTTTCTCATTATTTGAACTGCATCCATGATATCTCACCGGACGTCCGTCTAATACATATATCTGTCCCTCAACTGGAGGCGAACCTCCGGTTGTATGATTTTTACAGTTTAGGATATTGTAAAAACAAACATAATCTGTGCAATTGAGCGAGTGATACTCCGTTGCGTTAAAGTCTCCGGGGACTGTAGATGTGTTTTTTGCACCCTTAATAACAACCTCTTTAAGTATCTTTCCTGACATTATAGACGCGATTTGATCAGCTCGTTTAAGCGGGCTGTAAAATAACTGGCTTTCCGGTAAACTGATCATCGTTATCCTGGCATCAAAATCGGCTGGATAGTTTTTGATTTGCAGGTCATACCTGTTGTTGAAATCTTTGTCAACGATAAGGTATTTAGTATCTCCTCTTTGAGTTACCAGATCTTTTGCCGGTATTGAAAACGAACCGTTCTCATTAACCGCCACTTCTGTTAAACCATTTTTACTATACAGATACAATGTTTTGAGAGCTATCTTTTTTTTCTTTTTGCTAACCACATAACCAAAAACACCGGCAGCATTAGAAAACGTATTTATTTTACCCTTAGGCTGATAATTCATTATATCCGCCCAACTGCCCGATCTGATATTTTCCCTGATCAACTCGTTATTAATATCATTTACATCACTTACTACGGAAGTGTAATTTTGCAAAGCGTACAGATCTGTTTGGGTAATACGCTTTTCGGCCAGTGGATCAAGTGTTTGATTAGCAACTACAGCTACAGAAAAATTTGCGGCAACCGGACTACCGTTGCCATCAGTTACTGCAATATCAGCCCGCACTTTTCCCCGTGATTTATAACTGGTTTTATCAAAACGAAGAGAAACGTGATATTTTTCGGCGGTAGGGATATATACCAGGCGCTCGGCTAAAAGCTTGTTATTTTCATCAAATAGGCCCAGATCAATTACATGATTTACGGAATCGTTTTGAGGTAAAACAACACGAACCGAATCGCCGCTTTTTATGGTCAATGATCTATTAAACTTTAATGCTGATATCGTTCGACCCATCAAAACAACATTTCGAGGCATGTTTTGATTTTTCACCACCATAAAAGGATGATCTGGTGATCCGGCTAATTGAATAACATATCCGGCCGGTTCAATCTTTACCGGAAACGCAATTGTTTTGGAATATCCATGACCTTGAAGTAACAGGCTATATTTTTCGTTAATATTGGGTGTAAAGTTTACTATTGCATAGCCTCTGCCATCAGTAGCAACTGAGATTATTTGTTTTTCACCACTTTTCAATATCAGTCGTACAATAGCGGGCTGTCCACCGGCATCGGTAACAGCTATAAAAACTTTATTTGATGTGCCATTTATCAGATGCCCCCCTTCCGGATAACAAGCAGCTGAAACAGTTACCGGATTTTTTGGCAACCGTATATGCAATTTTTTTGTTTGTTGCTTATCTGTAACATCGCACTCTAAAAAAAGGTTGTCACTCGCTGCAAGTTCAGGATAGTTGAAATTAAATACTGCTATACCGGTAGCACCAGTTAAAAACTTCCCTTCAGCAATTATTTTTTTATCTGCCCTATAAATTTTATAAATGCCTTTAGCCTTTGAAACTTCATGATCATTTGAAGTTACCTTAACCATAATTTCGGGTCTTTTACCTGCCGAAAAAACAGTACTATCAGCAATCAATGCTTCTGTTTCTAAATCAGATGATTGGTCTTTTACCACCTGTACTTGCTGCACAAATACATTTTCGGGATTAAAACTGATCATTTTGTCGGTATAGGCAATAAGCTTGTAATGTCCCGGAGCTGTTGTGATCGGGATAAGCATATCACCATGAGAGCGGATATCGTAAACGGGAAATTCTTGCTGCAGCACAATCTGCTTTTGCTCATTCAATAAACGCACATAAAGCACCTCATTTTGTAAAGGTTCACCATTTAAAATGTAGGCCTTGAACCAAATACTCTCGTTGGGTATGTAAATGGACTTATCGATATGTAAAAAAAGAGTTGGCCCAATTTTTTCATGATAATACCCGTAAACCCGGGCATCAAAATCCTCAGCTATACTTTTAAATCGGGTAGCCGACCATGCCACGGCCAATAATATCAGCGCCCATAAAAGCATTTTTTTCCTTTTCACTACAATTACTTTGTTTCAGATCAGGTGGTCATGTGTAACTGGTATGCAGTTAATTAAATAGCTAAACAAATTTAATAATCGGTTACCAAATATTATTTGCAATATACTCACGATGTGTTCAATATTATGAAGCCATAATCTATTGCGTACAATTCCTGATAGTACGTGAAAGTACCCTACAGCACGATTAGGTATTTCTACTGTGGTAAAAAGTGCCGAAGCTCCCGTACTTTATGTTGTGCAACGAAGTTTCAGAAAGCACAAAAACTTAATTATAACATCAATTCAAAAAGCCAGAAAATGGGGCAGTCCGGTGCCTACGGTTCAGATAAAACATAAATTTTTAAACTAAATACATTTTTATAGACCAAAACTCCATTCACTTAAACATCTAATCATGAAAGATCAAGAATTAGGCACTCTGTTGCCGCCAAACGCACTCCACTATGGGTATTTTGTAAAAGCCGCAATCGAAGTTCATAAAGCATTAAAAAATGTACTAAGCCCTACTCAAAGTCAATATCCTGAATTTCCAGCCGGCTACACATTAATTGCAAACATCCACATGACTGATTTTTTTGACAAAATCAAGTTGCCGGTTTATTTCGGATTTATCGCTGTTGAAGATGCAAACCCTTCAAACATTGTTATTGCTATCCGTGGAACTCAAAGCCCGATGGAATGGTGGGACGATTTTCAAATCGCCCCTACTCCTTACCCATTTGCACAAAATGCAGGCAAAGTGGTTACCGGCTTTCTAAAACTATATGAGAGCCTAAAGGTTTCGGCCCCGGGGCATATTGGTAATCCTATTTCCCTGAAGGAAACCGCAGCCTCAGGTTTAAAAGAATTTGGACTAAGCGATTATAAGCAAGTAGTCCTGATCGGCCATAGCCTTGGATCAAGTTTAGTAACTTTATATGGCCTTGATATAGCGGACATAGGCGACAAAAAGGTATCTATTTATACCTTAGCCTCACCATGCACCGGCGATCATGACTTTGTTAAATATTATCATAGTGTTGTATCCAGAAGCTTCCGCATTTTTAACGAACCTGATATCGTTCCTAAATCGCTGTTGTTATTGGGTTACAGCCATGTGCCATTTGGGTTTGAGGTAAACTCACTATTAGATCCGGAGGTACCACAATCAATAGGAGCTTATCATTCAATTAATACTTATTTATACCTATTAGGTGCTCCTGAAGACATTTTAAACTCCAATACGGTAGCGGCTGCTGAAGCATTATCCTAAACCTTTTCATAGTTTCATCTGCCTTGAAAAGCAAAAAGCCTGTAAATCATATGATTTACAGGCTTTTAATCTTTATTGGTATCGCTTTTTGTCGCCCTGCCTGTACAAATTTCGAACCTTTTTCTGCATGATTTAAGATTGTTGGCCAATTTGACACTTTAATAATACTATTAAAATCAATTAAGAATTTTCAAACTTTCTTAATTGCAAGAATACAAACTCTAATATTTTGATCTTAAAGGTTTGTATCCTTTAAGAAAATTTTCTATGATTTTTCACTTCGAACCAAAAGTATTCCTCAGGAAAATCTTTCCTCTATATTGAGTAAATTTGAATTAATAGATGTTGATATTTTTCAACATCTATTGATTTTATTAACAATACACTGACTATCAATACCAAATAAAATTATAACTGTTAATTTTATCTCACAAATATACTAATGTATTAATTTTAATAGGATAATGCCATGTTTGATAAAGAAATCGAAGCTATTGCAAAGTGTACTGAATTAGTTAAGGAACTTGATGACGAATCGAAAGTTAGGGTAATTAAGTATTTAATCGAACGGTTTGGAATAGGTAATTCATCAAATCAATCTTTTAATAATTCACCGACAAAAAACAGAGTTGCTTCACCTTCTTTACTCGATACAAATTCTGAAGCTTTTGAAGATGTAGTGGATTCTAATATTGAAGAAGAAAATGACTACCCGAGTTTAAAAGATTTAGTCATAAAAAACTACCCAAAAAATGAACCCGAGTGGGTCCTATGTTACTCTTTTTTTGCATCGAAGTTCGGTACCGAAATTTTTAAACGCGAGGACATTATTGAAAAATATAAAGAGAACAATCGTTTCTCCACAAGTACATCAGCTAATTTGGGTAACAATATTAATAGTTGTATTAAAAAAGATTGGTTGAAAACACAGAACAGCAATTTTATTATTAAGCCGGAAGGTATAGCTTATGCAAAGGAAATACTGAAAGGAAAATCTACTTCTAAAGAAGTGAAAGTGCTAAAGAAGAAGAAGGAACAACCACAATCAGAATAGACCTATGAATGATAGCTTAAAAAATCAAGGGGAAGACCTTGAACTATGTAAAACCTGTTCAACGCCCTTACCTAAATCCGGATATTTTTGTGGCAAATGCCTAACACAATTTAAATGTAAAACTTGCGAATCACTATTGGAAAAGGATTACGCAGGATGTGTAATGTGTGGCACTTCGAGACTTAGTAATAACTCCATGCCAATAAACAGCAAAGGTAGCAACAGTTTTCGACTACATGAAACAAAGGAAGCACGTACAATTGAGGCGTCGTTTAGCGATATCGTTGGTAAAGATATAGCATCAATATTAAGAGATGCCGCAATAAATGGCAGAGTTAACCCAATTTTGACAACATCTAATACAAATAATCTTGGCGCATCAGATTTGATTATCGAAGATACTGAGGCTCAAGTCGTTAATAATTCGAGAAATGAAAATATAAACTCTATACAAAAACCCTCAGAAAACAAAGAAATCAATTATCCAACTTTAAGGGCTATCGGCATGAAAAAACTCGCTGGATCAGAACCTGAATGGTTGATAGTTTATGCGTTTTACTCTTCTAATTTTGGAAAAGATAGCTTTACAAGACAACAAATTGTTGAGAAGTATGAAGAATCCGGTCGCAAGTCAGAATATGATAGTTCAACACTTTCCAAGAATCTCACTCGCACCGTTCAATCGGGATATCTCAATCCACTCACAGATGAGTTTTCAATATTAGATTTAGGTATTAAAAAAGCTATAGAAATTATTAACCGAACTACCAGCGCTGCCTCTCGTTCTAAAAGTAACAATAAAAAAATTTTACAAGAAGGTATAAAAGAAGCGCAGAAAACACCAAGCAAAAAGTCTCCAACTAAGCCTAAAGGATTAAAAAAACTAAACAACATAAATTTTGAGCCGGACGGAAAAGAAAGCTTAACTAATTTCTACGAGAAATATCAATTAAAAACTGACCAAGAAAGGAATCTTTTATTTGTCTATTATCTCAATCAGGTATTAGAAATAACCGAAGTAACTTTCGACCACATCTACACATGTTATGATATACTTGATTTGAAAGTGTCAGAAAACTTACCTCAAACAGTGAGAAATACTAGCAGTCGCACTGGCTGGATAGAAGTCAAAACGTCCACAATATCAATAACAATCAGAGGCAGTAATCAAATAAAGGAATGGAATAAACGATTGAATAAATGACGGATTTGGAGAAATTTGTAGATTCTGTCCCAGAATTTAAGTCGATTGCTGCGAGTGAAAAAATTCAATATTTTCTTTATTATCACACAATAGTTAAAAAGAATGAAGGGGCATTACCAGGAGATATTAGCAATTACTTTGATGAACTAAAGCTAATCAAATACAGTAATATCGCTCAATATCTAAAGTTAGGATCAAAAAAAGTCAAAGGTAAGTTACCGAAGTTTATTTGTCAGAAATCGCTTTATCATTTAGAGCGTTCGCTTAGAACAATGATTGATGAATCATTAAACATGCCTAAAGTCTTAATAGCGAGTAATGCTTTTTTTCCCCAAGAAGTTTTTAATAATACCAGAGGATATTTACAAAAATTGGCTAATCAGGCAGCACGATGTTACGATAATCATCTCTTTGATGCTTGTGCTGTTATGACTAGAAAATTACTTGAAGTATTAATAATCGAGGCTTTTGAGCGGTATGGAATCTCTGATAAAGTTAAGAATGACAAAGCAAACTTTTACTATTTAAGCGATTTAATTGATTTATTCGTAAAAGAATCAATTTGGAATATTGGTCGAAATGCAAGAAATGCATTACCGGGTCTAAAAAAATTGGGAGATCTAAGTGCACACAATCGAAGATACATGGCAACTGAAACGGATATTAATAAATCAAAAGATGATCTTCGGATCGTTTTAGAGGAACTGATTCATTTGATAGATTATCCAAATTGGCACCCAGGAAAAAAATCTATTGTTTAAATCTTTCTAAAATGAATCGTTCACTTACCATACCAGCATCCCTTATATCTTCTCTACAAGCCTCATACTTTGAAGAGTTCGACAATGAACCTGGTACATATGACCTTTTAATAACGATAGAAAGTACTGAAATCAGTGTTCGCGAATTAGGGGCATTTATGTTCATAATTGATCGTTTTTATGGGCGCATAGCTTCAGAGAATTTTAACAGCTATGCATTGTCGCAGAAAAAACATTTAAGTTTTTCTACGATAACTTCTGGTTCTGTTATAACAACGGTTGGAGATATCCTTAAACTATTGACGCCAGAACAAACGATTTTATTCGTATTACTTGTGCAATTTTTACCGGCCGCTATCAAAGGCGGCAGTGAGGCTTTATTAAAAGTTGCAGAAGCATATAGTGAATATGAAAAAGGTCGGTTAACCAGGTATATTCGCAAATCGTTGAAAAGCGATTTAGCCGAAGATGAAATATTAGGTCAACTGGATGAAAAAAGTAGAAGTAAACTCGCTGAATTATTAGAAAAACGTTATTCCGCCGAGAAAAAATATTTGGCAGCAGCATCAAAATTTGCTCGTAAAAAATTAAAGAGTGTAAAATTGAAGAAAAGGAAATGACCTTTGTTGGAAACGAAAAGCCTAAATAATACTTTCTTTAATTAAATGCACCTCAAATGTTTAAATTTCAGACTGAAGGTTAGACAGATATTCGATTAAGTCAACTTAATAGTATTAGAATCCACAAGTTACTGAAGGAGAGTGGTTTAAAATTTAATATAAAATAACAAAGCCTGTAAATCATTGATCTACAGGCTTTACAGGTATCGTCGGGATGGCAGGATTCGAACCTGCGGCCTCCACATCCCAAATGTGGCGCGATACCGGGCTACGCTACATCCCGTTCCCGATTGGGTTTGCAAAAGTAGGATTTTAAATTAAGTTTCAAAATTTTTTTTAAAAGAAGTTTAAACTTAAATTCTAACCCATTCATTAGCATTGGATTTACTTTTTTCAGCCTATTGAATTCTGGTTTTAAGTGTAATTATAAAGGCAAAAACTTTACATGCCGTTGCATTGTTTATCATTTAAACCCCAACAGCACGTGAACCTTTACGAGCAACAGCCTTACTGGCTCATGAAAAATGGTATCGTGAGCTCCTATCCCTCCCTGCAACATGATTTGCAGGTAGATGTAGCCATTATGGGTGCTGGGATCAGCGCGGCTTTAACCGCCTGGCATTTACGTAATTCGGGCTTAAAAGTAGCGGTGTTTGATAAAAGACACGCTGCTATGGGTAGCACCGCGGCAAGCACTGCCTTTTTACAGTACGAAATAGATACCCCCTTAAGTGTGTTAAAAAACTTTGTTGGCGAAAAAGATGCCGTGAAAAGCTATGAACTTTGCCGCCAGGCCATATATGATATTGCCGACCTCTGTAAATCGCTTAAGCCCTCGTTTGATTTTCATCTGCGACCAAGCTTACAACATGCAAGCTTTAAAACACATACAGCCTGTTTGATGGAAGAATTTAAACTCAGAAAAAAGCATGGCTTTAATGTTGAATGGCTCGAAAGTAAAGATGTAAAGAAAATATTTGGATTTGAGGCACCAGGAGGCCTGTTTTCCGCGGATGGCGGTGAGGTAGATGCTTATATGCTTACACACGCTTTATTCCGTGATTTTCAGAACGCCGGGCACAAGGTTTATAACAATACCCCAATACATCATATTGAACATACCAAACAGCGGGTTTTGCTGCTTACCAGTAACAACTTAACTATAAAGGCCAAAAAACTGATCATTGCCTGCGGGTACGAAAGCTTGCAATACATCCCTAAAAAAATCGCGGATATAAATTCAACCTATGCAATGGTTTCCGAGCCTATTGATGATAAGTTTTTTTGGCACAAAAACAGCCTGATTTGGGAAACAGCTGTCCCTTACCTCTACTTCAGGGTGGTTAGCGAAAACCGGATACTTATCGGTGGCCGCGACGACCCGTTTCACCATCCTCATATTTTGCCATCGGTAATAAACAGAAAAACTGAGATGTTAAAAAAGGCCTTTTTGAAAAAAATGTCGCATATTCCATTAGTCCCAGATTTTAGCTGGGCAGGTGCGTTTGCCTCAACAAAAGACGGCTTACCTTACATCGGCTCAATTGCCGAAAGGCCTAACACCTTTTTCGCGCTGGGCTTTGGTGGTAATGGAATAACCTTCAGTGTTATCGCCGCTCAAATTATACATGATCTAATACTGGGTAAAAGGAATACCAACGCCACTATATTCCGATTCAACAGGTAATTTATTATTTAACTGAGTTTACTGCTTCTGTTCATGAGCGCTACAGATACACCTACGCAAATCATTATGCCGATGAGCAAACCGCCAAATAAACGGCCCGAAAAATCAAGAAAGTTATTTCCCTGGTCAACATAATTTAAATAAATGAGCCCGGCCAGACAAGCAAAAACGCCGCCTATGATCAATATTTTGAAACTTTGAAACAGCGCATCAAAAAAGCTCAGGTTATTCCGCATTTCATTTTCCTTATAGCTTTTTACACCAAGATAAACGCCTGTCAACGGTATTAAAACAGACAAATATTCAACCGGAGCAACGTGGTTACCCGAATTACTATATCCAAAATTATGCATTACAAACAGCCAGGTTCCGCTAAAAATACCGATCACTAAACCTGTTACAAACGCGTTCTTCATATCCTCAGCATTGTTATTGCCTTGTACTAAATTTACATATTAAATAAGGTAAAAGCAAGATTAGTTATTTGCATATCAGTAATATTTTACAGGAAAAATCTCAGGACATCCATAACCAATAGAAATTACAATATTTAATTGAAATAGCTAAAGCAAAGCAAAATACAGTTAAATAAAAAATATACTATAACTTTTAGTTATCAAACATTGTTATTTGTGATGAAAATCCTCTATCAATTCCCCTCACCTTTGCGATGTATTAATTAACATCATATGCAAACTTCAAATCAAATCAGCAGTAATACCGGTACATTATTGCTCCACGTAAACTCAAACATCCGCATAGTTATATTTTTTGTATGCACTGTATTATGCTTAACTCCCTTTGTAAGCCCCGCCATAGCTTTATTAATGGGTTTGGTGATCGCTCAGTTTACCGGGCATCCTTACTTGCATTTAAATCATAAGGCCACCCACATTTTATTGCAGGTATCAGTAGTAGGATTAGGCTTTGGCATGAATGTTCACAGCGCTTTGCAAGCAGGCAAAGAAGGTATATTATTTACGGTAGCATCCATTACCGGAACACTTGTTTTTGGTTACCTGATGGGTAAATGGTTCCGTATAGAAAAGAAAACCTCCTTCCTGATCTCATCCGGAACAGCCATTTGCGGTGGCAGTGCTATAGCTGCCATATCTCCGGTAATTAAGGCCGAAAAAAAACAAATATCAGTTGCACTGGGCTGCGTTTTTATTCTTAATTCTATTGCGCTGTTTATATTTCCTTTAATCGGGCATTATTTAAACCTTTCACAAACGCAATTTGGCTTATGGTGTGCTATCGCTATTCATGATACCAGCTCTGTAGTAGGTGCAGCCAGCAAATATGGACCGCATGCCCTGGAAGTGGCCACAACTGTAAAACTTGCCCGGGCTTTATGGATCATCCCGGTAGCGTTTTTATCATCCTTTATTTTTAAAAACAATTCAAAACATATCAGCATTCCTTACTTTATTGGCATATTTATTCTTGCCATGATTGCCAATACTTATATCCCGGCTATATCAACGATTAGCCCATACGTAGTTAAAACTGCTAAAGCTGGCTTAACGCTCACTTTATTCCTCATCGGAGCCGGCTTATCACGTGCGGTACTTTCATCCGTAGGGTTCAAACCTTTGTTACAAGGAGTACTGTTATGGATAGGTATATCTGCAACTGCATTATATGCAGTGATACATCTGGCTTAAAACAAACACATCAAATCATATAATTGATTACCAATTAATTATATGATTTAATGTAAATTTCCATATAAGATCACATGCTTTCGGTAAAGAAAAAGCGTAGTTTTACGCACGTTGGTTTATGCTTTTTTATTTAATTTTAGCCCCTGCATGATACCTGTTGTTTCAAAACTACCCCAAACTGGCACAACCATATTCACCACTATGTCGGCTCTGGCCAATGAAGTTGGTGCAATAAATCTTTCGCAGGGTTTTCCAGATTATGATTGCTCTCCGGAGCTTATAGAACTGGTTAATAAAGCCATGAAAGATGGCCATAACCAATACGCTCCTATGGCCGGTGTATTGGGTTTACGCGAAAAAATTGCCGAGAAAACAGAAAAGTTATACGGCGCCGTTTATAATCCCGATACCGAGATTACCATAACAGCCGGTGGCACACAAGCTATATTTACGGCAATAAGCGCTGTTATTCATCCAAATGATGAGGTAATTATATTTGAGCCCGCTTTTGATTGTTATGCCCCTGCCATTAAACTAATGGGTGGCGTGGTGAAATCACTGGCACTTGAACCTCCTAACTATCGTATTGCATGGGATATGGTGAAAAGGCTGATCAATCATAAAACAAAGATGATCATCCTCAATTCTCCTCATAACCCTACATCAACTATACTGCATAAGGAAGATATCGATGAATTAAGCGCCTTAGTAAAAAACCAGGACATATTGATCCTGAGCGACGAAGTGTACGAGCACCTGATATTTGATGGTGAAACGCATCACAGTGTAGCCCGCTATCCGGAGTTACAGATGCGCAGCTTTATCGTGGCATCATTCGGTAAACCTTTTCATGCTACCGGCTGGAAGGTGGGATATTGTATGGCTCCGGAATATCTGATGAACGAATTCAGGAAAATACACCAGTTTTTAGTATTTTCGGTAAATACCCCAATACAATACGCTATTGCGGAATATTTAAAAAATGAAGACAGCTATTTAGGCCTGCCCAACTTTTTTCAGCAAAAAAGAGACTATTTCCGCAAGGGCCTTGAACAAACACGGTTTGAATTGTTACCATGTTACGGATCATACTTTCAATCAGTTCGTTACAGCAAGATAACAGACGAAACGGATGCCGAATTTGCTATACGCCTGGCTAAAGAATATGGGGTGGCATCAATACCTGTTTCGGCTTTTTATACCAAGGGCATTGATCATCATGTATTGCGATTTTGTTTTGCCAAAAGGCAAGAAACCTTGGATAAAGCCGTTGATAGGTTAATGAAAGTTTAAATTTGGCTTTGGATTCATGGTCGGTGACCCCATAGCCAATAACTGATTTTTTGATTTGCAGCCTTATTTAAGGCATGTAAAAAATATAATTACACCTATGGACATCTGTTCATAAACTTAAATAAATCGGCAGCCTATCGACCATAGTCTGCCGACTAAGATAACGCTTATGGATAATCTGAAAATTACTATTTTTCAAGGCTACCTTTTTTGGGAAAATACCGATAAAAACTTACAAAATATCTCGTTGAGGCTATCTGGCGGTATACGCGAAAAAACAGACCTCATTATTCTGCCCGAAATGTTTAGCACCGGTTTTACTATGGATGCCGAAAAACTGGCAGAACCAATGGAAGGTAAAACCATGAAATGGATGCTGCAAACCGCCAGGCAGTATGATTGCGTAGTAACCGGAAGTATCATTATCAACGAAAACAACAAATTCTATAATCGCCTTATATGGATGCGTCCTGATGGTACTTATAACCATTATGATAAACGCCATTTGTTTGCACTGGGTAAAGAACATAACACCTATACAGCCGGTACTAAAAAACTTTTTGTTGAGCTTAACGGCTGGGTAATATGTCCGGTAATATGTTACGACCTACGTTTCCCGGTATGGTTGCGTAATGTTGGCGAAAACGCTTATGATCTGCTTATTGTAGTAGCCAACTGGCCCGAGCGCAGGGCGCTCCACTGGCGCACATTACTACCTGCGCGCGCCGTTGAAAATCAGGCCTATGTGATTGGTGTGAACCGTGTGGGACATGATGGAAACGAGGTATACCATTCCGGCGATTCTACCTGCATTGACCCTAACGGCAACGTTGTTTATTACAAACGCGATGAGGATGATGTATACACTTTCTCTATCATAGCCGATGAGGTTAAAAAAGCCCGCAGAGCTCTGCCTTTTTTAAAGGATGCAGACAATTTTGATATAGAGATTTAACAGTTGCCGCAAGGCAAATTCCCTCTTTTATTGGTTATGTTTAATTGCTTTAACTCAAAGGCAAAATTCGTTATTTTATGAAAATCCGAATTTATAGCCTGAGTTTTTAAATTGTATATAGCATTAACGCCATCTTCATAGAAAATTCATACCTATTATGAATTTTTGTATTGTCGAATTGAAAAGAGGACCATGTACAATATAAAAAACCTGCTATTTTTATCTGTCGTATTTTTTAGTTTTAATGCTAACCAGGCTAACGCTCAAACAGATACGCTCAAACTTAACTTTCAGGACGCCGAGAAACAGTTTCTTGATAATAATTTAAGTCTTTTAGCCCAAAAGTATAACGTAGAAGCTTCAAAAGCGCTTATACAACAAGCCAAACTTTGGGACAATCCCGTACTGAGTACTGATCAAAATATCCACACCGGGGCAAACAATAAATTTTTCGATCACAGCAAAGGCAACGGACAAGTATTTGTTCAGTTAAACCAGGTATTTACTACCGCCGGAAAACGCGGCAAACAGGTACAGATAGCTAAAGACGATGCTATGGTTCAGGAAGCCGCGTTTAACGACCTGATGCGCAACCTGAAATACAACCTGCAGCTTGACTTTAGTCAGCTGGCTACTTTGAACGCGCAGGAGCAGGTTTACCGCAACGAGATCCAATCGGCTACCAACCTGGTGCAGGCTATCCAAAAATCATTTGATGCCGGTAACACTTCCATGAAAGACCTGATCAGGCTTAAAGCGTTGCTTTTTGGCTTACAGAATGATATGGTTGAGAACAGCCGCCAGATCAATGATCTGCAAACCGAGTTAAAAACGTTGCTGCAAACTAAAGAAACTACTTTTGTATACCCTTTGGTTAATGATAAACCTACAGAAGCAGTATCTTTAGATATCGCTTCCCTGATTGAACAAGCAAAAACTAACCGCCCCGACTATCTTTCAAATCAGTATCAGCTTAATTCGGCAACCCATAATTTGGCTTATCAGAGAGCCTTGGCTGTACCGGATGTAACCATTGGTGCATCGTACGATAAAAACAGTAACTATGCCCCTAACTATTACGGTTTAGAGATCAGTTTACCCCTACCCTTTTTTAACCGCAACCAGGGCAATATCAAATCGGCTAAATACAATATGCAAAGCCAGGAAAGCACTTTAAAGCAAGGAGAGTTCCAGCTTAAAAATGATGTGGTATCAGCTGTAAACCAATATAAATTAAACCAGCAGCTATTCTCGACCCAGCAAATTGAGTTCAACGAGCAATATGACAAGCTGTTTAACAGTATGCTTAAAAGTTTTCAGCAAAGACAGATAAGCCTTGTTGAATTTGTTGACTTTTTTGATACCTATAAAGATACCAAGCTGAAGATATTGCAACAGCAATATAACCTTCAAAAATCTATTGCCGATCTGAATTTTGCTACCGGCACAACCGTAATTAAATCTTAAAAATTTATATAAAATAATATAATGATGAAAAGAGAAACGCTGTTATCCGGCATCTCCGCTTTACTATTGCTTGCCGCCTGCAAAGGCAAGCCTCAACCCGTAGCAGAAAACCAACCGGTTACCGTAAGCGACTCAATGGCGCGTATGATAACCATTGATACGGCCAAAACCACCACCATGAAAGATGAGCTAAGCTTATCGGGAGAGGTATCTTATGACGATAATAACGTGATCAAGGTATTCCCATTTGCCGGTGGCCAGATACTGGAAGTTAAGGTTTCTTTGGGCGATAAAGTTACCAAAGGCCAAACGCTTGCCGTTATGCGCAGTGCGGATGTAGCCGGTAATTACACCGACTTAACCGCTACCAAATCAGACCTGGCTATAGCTAAACGTCAGCTTGAACAAGCCGAATATTTGTATAAAAACGGCATTTCAAGCGAGCGCGACTATACCGAGGCTAAAGAAAACTATAATAAAGCTGCTGCTGCAAATACCAAGGTTCAGCAGCAAATTGCTATTAATGGCGGTGGTAACACAACTCCCGGTGGTACCCTGGTTATTAAAGCTCCTGAGAGCGGTTACATCGTTGAAAAAAACATTACCGCGGGCAGCTTTATCCGCCCAGATAACAGCACCAATATGTTCACTATATCCAACATGAAAGATGTTTGGATCTGGGCTAACGTATTTGAGTCTGACATCAGTAAAGTTAAGGCTGGCTATACCGCAAAGGTTACCACAGTAGCTTACCCGGGCAAAGTATTTACCGGTAAGGTTGATGCTATTAGCTCGGTACTTGATCCGGACAATAAGGTAATGAAGATCAAGATCGTGTTGCCTAACACTGATATGATGTTAAAACCGGAGATGTTTACCAACGTGATCATTACTAATAGTGATAAAGCAGAATCGGTTGCTGTACCTGCTAAAGCGGTAATTTTTGATAACAGCAAATACTTTGTTGTTATGTACAACAGTAAAACCGACTTAAAAGTACGCGAGGTGAGCGTTATTAAAACCGTTGATGATATCAGCTACCTGTCATCAGGCTTAACCGCGGGTGATAAACTGATCTCCAAAAATCAGCTATTGTTTTATGATGCTTTAGTGGGCGATAAATAGTTATAGGTAGTGAGTTGTGAGTAATGAGTTTTACAAAACCTCCTTTGCTCATAGTAAACTTTCACTCAAAACTTAAAACCCAACACTCAATACTAAAAATACGATGAATAAATTCATTAAAAATATAATCTACTTTTCGCTAAGGCACCGTTACTTTGTGTTTTTCATGACACTGGTATTGGTTGTACTTGGTATATGGAGTTATACCAATACCCCCATTGAAACATTTCCTGACGTAACCAATACGCAGATTATCATCATTGCGCAATGGCCGGGACGCAGCGCCGAGGAGGTTGAAAAAATGATCACCATACCGATGGAGACCGTTTTAAACTCGGTGCAAAAAAAGGCTAACCTGCGTACTACCTCATCATTTGGCTTGTCATACGTGCGCATCATTTTTGATGATGACGTGGATGACGCCTTTGCCCGACAGCAGGTTTTAAGCCGCCTCGGCAACGCCGATCTGCCCGATGGTGTAAAACCCGAAGTTGAACCCCCATATGGCCCGACAGGTGAAATTTATCGTTACACGCTAAAAAGCCGCACCAAGAGCATCCATGATTTAACTGCTATTCAGGATTGGATACTGGATCGTCAGTTTAAATCTGTACCCGGAGTTGCCGACGTAAACAGTTTTGGTGGTGAGGAAAAAACTTATGAGGTGAGCGTTAACCCTGCATTGCTTCAAAAATACGCCCTGACCTCACTTGATGTTTACAATGCCATTAACCGCAGCAACATTAACGTAGGTGGTGATATTATTGAAAAAAACGACCAGGCTTACATTGTACGCGGTATCGGTTTGATCAACAATATTGAAGAGATACAAAACATCATTGTTAAAAATGTTAACAACGTTCCTATTTTAGCTAAAGATGTAGCCGAAATTAAGGAAAGCGGCCTGCCCCGTTTAGGCCAGGTTGGGCGCGATAAACACAACGATGTTATTGAGGGTATTGTGGTAATGCGTAAGGGCGAAAATCCTGCCGAGGTACTAAAACGCATCCGCGATAAAGTTACCGACCTTAATGATAATGTACTGCCCAAGGATGTGAAGATCGATACTTTTTACGATCGTACCAACCTGATGGATTTTTGTACCGAAACGGTTATCCATAACCTGTGCGAGGGTATAATCCTGGTAACGGTGATCGTATTCCTGTTCATGGCCGATTGGCGCACTACGCTGATTGTAGCTATCATTATTCCACTGGCGTTACTGTTTGCCTTTATATGCTTGCGTTTAAAGGGCATGAGCGCCAACTTACTCTCGATGGGGGCGGTCGATTTCGGTATAATCATCGATGGGGCCGTGGTGATGGTGGAGGGTATATTTGTGGCCCTTGATCATCGTTCCAAAGAAGTGGGAATGCAAAAGTTCAACGGTTTAGCCAAACTGGGACTCTTCAAAAACATTGGTGCGGAGATGGGTAAAGCTATCTTCTTCTCCAAGCTTATCATCTTAACCTGTTTGGTGCCAATTTTCGCCTTCCAAAAGGTAGAAGGAAAAATGTTTTCGCCTTTAGCTTATACCTTAGGCTTCGCGTTATTAGGAGCATTGATATTTACTCTTACGCTGGTACCTGCCCTATCAAGTATATTACTGAGCAAAAACGTTAAAGAAAAACACAATCCGGTTGTACTGTTTTTTGAAAACGGCATCCGCCGCATGTTCACTTATACTTACCGCAACCAAAAGCTGAGCTTAATTGTGGCTGTATCTTTTATGGCGGTAACTTTCTTCTCGGCTAAGTTTTTGGGCAGCGAGTTTTTACCGCAGCTCAACGAGGGCGCTTTATGGGTAACCGCGCAATTGCCAATGAGTACATCGTTGGAAAGTTCGGTTAACGTTACCAACAAAATGCGCGATGTACTGGCCACTTTCCCGGAGGTAAAACAAACACTGTCACAGGTTGGCCGTACCAATGATGGTACCGACCCTAAAGGTTTCTTCAACGTACAGATCCAGGTTGATTTAAGACCTCAGAAAGAATGGAAAAGCGGCCTTACCGAAGAGCAGCTGATCGCTAACATCGATAAAAAGCTGAGCCAGTTCCCGGGTATTATCTTTAACTATTCGCAACCTATTATTGATAACGTGGCCGAAGCTGTTGCCGGTGTACCAGCATCAATGGCTGTTAAAATATTCGGCCCTGACTTCACTGTACTTGATCATAAAGCCGATGCGGTTATGGAAGTACTTAAACACGTTCAGGGAGTTGAAGATTTAGGTGTGCTGCGTAACCTGGGACAACCAGAGTTTAGGATAGAACTTGATCAGCGCAAGATGGCCCTATATGGTGTATCAACAGCCGATGCCAATTCCGTAATTGAAATGGCTATTGGTGGTAAAGCAGCCACTACGCTGTATGAAGGTGAGCGCAAGTTTGATATCCGTATACGTTACCAAAAACAATTCAGGGATACACAAGACAAGATCGAGAACCTGATGGTACCTACTCTGAATGGCTCAAAAATAGCTATTAAGGAGATCTCCAATATTACAACACAAACAGGTCCGGCATTTATTTACCGTGACAATAACATGCGTTATATAGCTGTTAAATTCTCGGTACGAGGCCGCGACTTGGGTAGCACCATTGCGGAGGCCCAGCAAAAAGTAAACAATGCCGTTAAGCTTGAGCAAGGCTATTCATTTACCTGGAACGGCGAATTTGAAAACCAGATCAGGGCTTCAAACACCCTGGCTCACGTGGTACCTGTTTGTTTACTGGTTATATTCCTGATATTGTTTATCACCTTTGGTAACGCAAAAGATGCTACACTGGTAATTCTGAACGTTCCTTTTGCGCTTATTGGTGGTATATTGGCATTGCACATTACCCATACCAACTTCAGTATATCTGCAGGTATTGGCTTCATAGCCTTATTTGGTGTGTGTATACAAAATGGTGTGATCCTGATATCGGTATTTAAAAAGAACCTGGAAGAGCATATGCCACTTGATAAGGCTTTATTAGATGGCGTAACTTCAAGGGTAAGGCCGGTAGTAATGACGGCCCTGATGGCCGCTATAGGCCTGATGCCGGCTGCTATTTCAACAGGTATTGGTTCCGAAACTCAAAAACCGCTTGCTATCGTGGTAATAGGCGGATTGGTTACATCAACCATACTTACTTTGCTTATACTACCTATTATATACGCGATTGTTCACCGGCTGTTTCACCGCCGTGAAAATCGCAAGCTATTGAAAAAGATGGGCATGGTAAAAAATGCCTAATATCCCTAAACAAGAAACGCCCTGGCATTACGCCGGGGCGTTTTCTTTTACAGCTTTTTTTATTGAATTAATAACTATCAATTTCTAATGGTTGTTCCTATCGCTAATTCTGATATTTAAGTTTAATTTGCATAGTATATACAGCACGTTCATTATGCCCGCTTTAAAATTTGAGTTACGTAATCTTTTAACAATTACTTTTTTATTAATTGCAGTAACCACTGCATCTGCACAAAAAACTCAAAAAGCCGAAAAGAAAAAAGAGAAAGACTATGCGCAACTGGTTGACCCTTTTATTGGTACAGGCGGGCATGGCCATACCTATCCCGGCGCGGTGCTTCCATTTGGAATGGTTCAGCTTAGCCCAGATACCCGTTTAGGTGGCTGGGATGGTTCATCGGGCTATCATTATTCAGATACGGTGGTTTACGGTTTCTCGCACACCCATTTAAGCGGCACCGGCATCCCCGATTATTGCGATGTATTGTTTATGCCTACCATCGGCGACCCTCAATTTAAAAACACGGATTACCGGTCGGTATTTAAAAAGAGAAATGAAGAAGCAACACCAGGCTATTACAAAACTTTTCTTGATAAGTATAACATCGAAGCTGAACTTACAGCTACCACAAGGGTTGGTGTACATCGGTATACTTATCCATCATCTGCCGGAAAAGCCAATATCATTATTGACCTTCAACATCGTGACGAAGTACTCGATTCCTGGATAGAGATAGTGAACGATCATGAGGTACGTGGTTTCCGCAAATCAAAATCATGGGCTACCGATCAGCAGGTATATTTTTATGCTAAATTTTCCAAACCATTTAAAACCTACGGTATAGCCAGTGATGATCAATTAATTGAGGGTAAAACCAAAGCCGAAGGCAAAAACATTAAAGCGTTCCTACAGTTTGATAACCCCGGCGAGGTGGTTTCAAAAGTGGGCATATCATCGGTAAGCGCAGAAGGCGCGCTGAAAAACCTGGACACAGAGGTTCCGGATTTTGATTTCAAAAGAGTACAAAAAGCTGCAAAAGTCACCTGGAATACCGAATTGAATAAAATACAGGTTGAAGGCGGCGCCCCTACCGTGGCCCGTGCCACCCAAACCGCTCAAACAGATCTGGTAGAAAGTGGCGGCGCTAAGGGCAGGGTACCTAAAGGCAAAAGACCTGCTGTACCAGATTATGCAAAAATAAAACAAACCATATTCTATACAGCCCTATACCACACCATGCTTGCTCCCAGCATCTACAATGATGTTGATGGCCAGTATCGCGGGCTTGATCAGCAAGTACATACGGCACAGGGGTTTAATTATTATACCGTATTTTCCCTATGGGATACCTACCGGGCCGAAAACCCATTGCTTACCCTGATAGACAGGAAACGTACCGGCGATTTTATCAAAACCTTTTTGGCCATGTACCAGCAGGGAGGCCTCTTACCCATATGGCCGCTGGCCAGTAACGAAACTTACTGCATGATCGGCAACCACTCTATCCCGGTTATTGTTGATGCATATGCTAAAGGTATCCGTGATTTTGATGCCGCTGAAGCATTTACCGCCATGAAGGCCGCCGTAAACCGTAACCAGTTTGGTTTGGATAATTACCGTAAAAATGGCGCTGTATTGGGCGACAAAGAACATCAATCAGTTTCAAAAACACTGGAGTATGCTTATGACGACTGGTGCATAGCCCAAATGGCCAAAATGTTGGATAAACAGCAGGACTATGCCGAATATATCCAACGTGCCCAATACTGGAAAAACGTATATAACAACCAAAATAGTTTTATGCAGGCCCGTGTTAATGGCGGCTGGTATACTCCTTTTGAGCCTACCGAAATAAACAAGAACTATACTGAAGGCAATGCCTGGCAGTATACTTTCCTGGTACCACAGGATGTTGAAGGGCTGATCAAGCAAATGGGAGGCAAACAAGCGTTTGAAAACAAACTGGATGAATTATTTACCACATCATCAAAATTAAGCGGTAACGCCGTACCTGATGTAGCTGGTTTAATTGGCCAATATGCGCATGGCAACGAGCCCAGCCATCACATGGCCTATCTGTTCAACTTCACCGATTCGCCGGATAAAACACAATTTTACCTTGATCGAATACTACGTGAAGAATACAGTGAAAAACCTGATGGGCTGGCTGGTAATGAGGATTGTGGCCAGATGTCTGCCTGGTATGTAATGAGTTCATTGGGCATTTATAATATAGCGCCGGGGCAGAACGAATTCTTAATAGGTATCCCCCAGTTTGATAAGGCCGTTATTTACCTGGAAAATGGCAAAAAATTCACTATCATTAATTCAGGTGCTGGCATAAGTCGTAACAATATTTACCTGCAGGGATTAAGCCTTGCAAAAAAAGCGTATAATAAACTTTACCTGAACTATTCAGATATTGCCGATGGCGGCGAATTTGAAGTATTTACCGGGCGGCTATCCAACAAACTATTTTTACAGGATCTGGAAAAACCGTTATCTCAGATCAGCGATAACGTGATTGTTGCTAACCCATATATTATAGGTCCTGCTAAAAACTTCAAACAGCCCGTAAGCATTCAAATCAAAAGCGCTGATAGCGATGCTAAAATATATTACACGCTTGATGGCTCAACACCTACCGCAAATTCTTTACTCTATAATCAACCAATAACTATTTCTGCTACTACCACGATAAAGGCCGTAGCCATAGCAAATAGTAAAAGCAGTTTTATTGACGAGGCCAGTTTTGTTAAAGAAAACTAAATGAGGTAATTAATAGTAGAGTTTGGTGTTTTGACGATAAAATTTAGTTAAATTTATGTAATTAACACTATCACTCAAATTAACCTACTCCAATGAACGAATTTGCACCAAAAGACGACGGCAAAACAGCCGGCATCATTAGTTATTTTACTATTATTGGTTGGCTTGTGGCTTATTTTGCCATGTATAAAGATAATAAAACCGCACTGTCAACATATCAGCTAAGGCAAACCCTTCTGTTTCACTTAGCGTCTATAATTATTTATTATGCAGCTGGGGCCATTTTTGCAGCAGCATTTTTTTCGGGCGGCTTTTCCTTTGGTTATACACTTTATTGGGTAATTAAAGTTGGCTTATTAATCCTTTGGATCATCGGCTTTATTGGTGCCGCTAACGGCGAAACAAAACCGATACCATTTATAGGCGAAAAAGCTCAATCTGTATTTTCTGGCATATAAATTTCACAATTTTCCAAAACTTACGAAGTTTTAAAAACTTCGTAAGTTTTTAATCGCGCTACTCTCTTTCTAACCGTTTCTTTGACTCTTCCAGTTTTCGCTTTTCTTCTTTGGGTAAGGTTGGATATTTTAATTTAAGGTCTTTCAGGGTTTCGAGTATAATAGTTGATATGGCAATCCTGGTAAACCATTTTTTGTCGGCGGGTACAACATACCAGGGGCAGTTTTTGGTGGCTGTTTCTTTGATAGCTTTTTCATAGGCATGCATATAATCGTCCCACCGTTGCCGCTCCTCAATATCAGCCGATGAAAATTTCCAGTTCTTTTTAGGATCATCTATCCTCTCCAGGAAACGTTCTTTCTGCTCCTCTTTAGATACATTTAAAAAGAATTTAATAATAACCGTACCATTTGTAGTCAGGTGGTTTTCAAACGAGCGGATGCTTTCATAACGCTTGGCCCAAAAATGATGATCAGCATCTTTAACGGTATCAATTCCCGGCAAACGTTCATTCAGTAACAATTCCGGATGTACCTTGCTGATCAATACATTTTCATAATGCGACCGGTTGTGTATACCTATGCGGCCACGTTCGGGCAGGGCTTTGTAATGACGCCATAAAAAATCGTGATCATAATCTTCAGTACTTGGTTGTTTAAAACTAAATACCTGGCATCCTTGCGGATTAATACCTGACAAGGTATGCGCTATGGCGCTATCCTTCCCTGCCGCATCCATCGCCTGAAAAATAATAAGCAGCGCATATTTATTGGCTGCGTACAACTCCGTTTGCAGGTCAAATGTTTGCTCAATTAAATCATCCAGAACCGCTTTGGCATCACTTTTTTCAAATCCATCGGCATAACCGGCATCAAAATCTTTAAGCGAAAAACCCTTGCCATCGGTTATCCGGAACTTGCTGATCATATTGCTCATCATAAAAATTTGTTTTACGCTTTGTTAACTTAAAATTTAGATGCTAAAATTGCGTTTAATAATGCTGTTTAATTTAATTGCCGATATCACTCAACCGTGTCAGATCACTTCTCGCTTAGGTTTAAAGCAATATTTATTTAAGATAATCATTATTTTGCTTTGTAAAAGAGCTTTGGAGACGAGTCTATCTTTAAATTTATTAAACTACGCATATTAATATTTGTTTGAAGCTATGATTTAGCACCATAATTTTACATCTTTACCCAATGTTCCGACGTATACGAAACCGATTTCTAAGATATTTTGCCATATTTATTTACTTTGTTATTATCTTTTTTTGTTCCATTGAACTCAACTTTCTTTGGCTTTCAGGATACTCGCCTGATATGCAGGATATTAAAAACCCAATCATGTCAGTTGGGTCTGAAGTTTACACTGCCGACGGTAAACTTATAGGTCAGTATTATAAAGAAAACCGCTCGCCGGT